>NZ_JBNOKM010000017.1:0-135957 GCF_050171015.1 Paenibacillus sp. TC-CSREp1
TTCTTTATTTCACTGTTAAAGAGAATTGCTAAAAATATTAATTTATAATGTTAGGTTATTTGCATGGCTAGTGTTCTACGAATCGTTAGATTTTCAAGATGCTCAAAAATAGCGAAATAAGCTTTCTGGAGATCGTTAGCGCACATCTGTTATGGAATCAGAGCCGCCTCAGGCGGAATGATTCATTTCATTTTGTTTTATTCTGATACACCTTGAGCGATTTTTCTGTTATTCTATTCTTTTGGATTCGAAATCCACCGAATTCAATCCCATAGACAACGGTATTCAAATCTCAGATTAAAAATATGGAAAATCAAGATTGAACCCCTGAGGAGGATGCTTCACTTGCACATATTATTGCTAGGAGCGACGGGACGGGTGGGAAGCCATGTCCTTGCACAAGCTTTACAAGAGGGGCATCAGGTGACAGCGCTCGTTCGTTCCCCGGAGAAAATAAAGAGTCATCACGAGAACTTAACTATTGTACAAGGTAATGTGCTGAGTCAGGAGGATTTGCTTCGTGGTATTCATGGCACTGAGGTGGTCATCAGCGCGCTGAATACAGATGGAACCAGCACCCTGTCAGACAGCATGCCACTGCTTATCGAGAATATGTACAGCGAAGGTATACAGCGTATTATTACGGTGGGCACGGCCGGGATTTTGCAAAGTCGAACCGAGCCGGACAAACTGCGCTATCAATCCAGTGAATCCAAACGCCGTTCAACCCGCGCCGCCAAGGAGCATGAACGGGTATACACGCTGCTGCAGCAATCTTCGCTGGAATGGACCATTGTATGTCCTACGTATTTGCCGGATGGAGAGCGGGTGGGAAGCTACCGGGTAATGCCTGATTTGCTACCCGAAGGCGGCACTGAAATTTCTGTAGCGGATACCGCTGCATTCACCTATCAACAGCTTACGAATCGTCAATATATCCATAAACGTGTGGGTATCGCGTACTGAGTGCAGTGCATCTGGTTTCAAGTGACCTGCGGAGCCTGTATCGTTCCGTTTGGTAAAACACGGTAAATGATGTTGTGCATGCGAAAACAATCTGCTCAAGACATATCAAAAGGACCTGACTTCTTTTAATAGAAGACAGGTCCTTTTGCGCTTTACAGAATATTAACATGTGCCAGAAACAGGGCTGATGATTTCACTTTAACATAAGTAATGGATGTGGGAACGGTCCCACACAAGAGAGATGCTTGTTTTTTAATAACCTACTGAAGGGTGGTGTGCTTCGAATGAAGCAGCTCGATTTGCAGGGAAGCCTCACTCCCCATGATTCCAAAACACATATCTGCGTGCCGTTTGTTGTCGAAGCCCGATGCGCGAAGCTGCATATACGTCTGCAATACAGTCCCAAAATCCTTGAAGATCGGCGCCGATCCATCGAGCTGCTCAAGGAAAGTTATGAGCTGTATATTCTGCCTGAACACCAGGAATATGCCACAGTCCATGCAGATCAGCATCTTCCGTTGAAAAACCTGATCACCCTCTCGCTAGACGACACAAACGGATACCGCGGGGCCTGTCATCGCCATGACGACATTCAGGAGCTGTACATCAGCAAACAGGAGGCCTCGCCTGGACTAATGGCAGGTACTTTGCCTATGGGTAACTGGAGCATCACGTTAAGTGTGCATTGTATCGTGACCGAAGCGTGTGCATATCAGCTGCAAGTCTGGACAACAGAGGAGGATGTGTTATGAAATGGTTTGCCAGTGAACTGCACACCCATACCCTGCATAGTGATGGCCGCCAGACACTGGAGGAGCTTGCTGCCGGTGCGGCCGGGCTCGGGTTCGATGCCATTGCCTTAACAGATCATAATACAATGTCTGGCTTGATCGGGAGAGCCGAAATCGGGCAAAAGTATGGGGTACATATCATCCCTGGAATGGAGTGGACCACCTTCTACGGTCATATGGTGACTATTGGGCTGGAAGCATTCGCAGATTGGCGGGATGTGAACCGCCATGATATCGACAAGGGAATTGCTGCCGTTCATCAGCATGGCGGAATTGCCGGGATTGCACACCCATTCCGCATTGGAAGTCCGGCATGCACAGGATGTTACTGGGAGTATGAGCTGAACGACTGGAACCAAGTCGATTATATCGAGGTATGGTCAGGCACATTCCCCTCAATTCTGCGAAGTAACCACCGGGCGTTCGAGCTGTGGACTCAAAAACTGAATGAAGGATACCGCATCACGGCCACTTCAGGTCGGGATTGGCACACACAGGAACCGACGGATGATCCAATCTCCGTAACCTATCTTGGCATTGAAGAGATAGATGAAACGAGGCAAAGCGAGAGTCCGCTGGAAGGTCAATCCGGGATGAATACATATGCTGAGGGTGAAGCATGGATTGGTTCCGTTGATGAGAAAGACTTGATCAACTCACTGCGCAAAGGCCGTGCCGCTGTCACAATGGGTCCCCTGCTTACACTGACAATCAGCAGTGATGAGATTACATATTCTCTCGGTGCTGTCATTCCAGCGCAACAGAGCAGGTCGCAGCCTGTCGATGCAAAGCTGCTCGCACATGTTGCCGTGGACTTCATGGTACGTGCCGGAAAATGGTCGATGCCAGAGCAAACCTTGACCTTGAAGCTCTGTTCCAATCTGGGCGAGGAGCAGCAGGTGAAGATAGAGTGGCATCCAAACCAGCAAAGGATCAACTTCAGTATGCCTCTGAAGATTGGTACTGCGGCTGAATCTTGCCGCAGGTGGATTCGGGCTGAATGCTGGGGAACGATCAGAGGCGCATATGTACAAATTGCCTTTACGAATGCAATCTATTTTGAGGAAGGAGCTCGGCAAACATGAACAGCTTTCCGCTGATTACAGCGCATACCGGCAGTATGGGGTTCCCGGATCATTCCCTCGAATCCCTGCAGGCAGCCTTGTCACTCGGGGTAGATATTTACGAAGATGACATCCGTGTAACCCGAGACGGGATTCCCGTGCTGGCACATGACGATGAGGTTATATTGACGGAAGGTGTACAGAGCAGTCTCGAAAGCTTGACATGGCAGGAGCTGGCTGAAGAAAGTGGTGTGGCGTTCCCCACCCTTGAGCATACACTACGTCACATTCGTGAAGCTGACAACATTATGAACCTGGATATCAAAACAACGCTTGCGCTTGAACCGATAGCGGCTCTGATTGAGCAGCTGCATATGCAGGAACAGGTATTTCTCAGCGGTTGTTCTTATGAGATGGCTAAGAAGGCCGCAAAATATGCACCTCGCCTTCGCCGGCTGTTAAACGTAAACCTGCAGCATTTCGAACGTCTCCCCTATACGGAAGCAATTGTTCAGATGTGCAGAGAAGCTAAAGCTGCTGGTTGCTTCGGGCTGAATTTACCTTATCAGGCTGTTCAGGAGCAATGTATAGATATTGCAGTCTCAAATGGATTGCGTGTATATGTATGGACCGTTATGGAGGCAGACGATATGCGCAGGCTTGCACGCTGGGGAGTACATTCGATTACAACTCGTAACCCACTGCTGCTGACAGCAGTACGGGAAGAGATGAAACGAGCGGAGGAGAACGGGTTTGAATCAAAAGCTGAATTATAGCTTGCGGGAACTTGCAGAGCTGGCGGGTGTGTCGAAATCAACAGCATCCCGTGTCATCTCTGGTAACGGATACGCAAGCCCGGACGTACGAGAACGCGTGCTCCAGGCCGCTGATCTGCTGCGCTACAAACCGAGCGCGGTTGCCCGAGCCATGGTTGCCAAGCGTACGTACAACATCGGGGTTATCGTCTTTCGCGATAAGCTGCCGATAGTATCACACACATTGTACGGCCGTATTATTGATGAGATTCTGATGGCGGCTGAAGCACTCGGCTATTCCATTTTTCTAAAGACAGATCGGGAAATGTCGCTGCGTTCTACCGACTATATGCTGGAGCAGCGCGTCGACGGACTCATCCTGATTAGCAGATTGCAAAAAAATGTAATTGATTACGTTAAAAAATTTAACATTCCCTATCTAATGGTTAACGGCTCAACGGAAGACCCCGATGTGGTGCATCTCGTCAGCAATGATGAGGCGGGAGGTGAGCGCGCCGCTGAACATCTCGCAGCTGGTGGTCATCGCAAATTTTTTGTTATTGCCGGACCCGGCGAGCATCGAAGCCACTCCTTACGCTTGAAAGGCTTTTGCCAACGTCTGGAATCCCTTGGTATATCATCCTCTCAAGGACAGGTCACCATTGTGCAATCACTCGACTCCAGCTTTGAATCCGGTCACGAGCTGATGGAGCAGCATTTTAATTCCTTTCGGGAGGCACAGTACAGCGCGATCTTCAGTACCAATGACATGCTTGCGCTGGGTGCGATGAAGGTGATGCTGGATCGCGGTATGAAAGTGCCGGAGGAGGCCGTTGTTATGGGGTACGATAACACAGAGCTGTCGAGCATGGTTCACCCCTCATTGACTACGGTCAGCGTGGATGCCACAGGTATCGGACGAGATGCTGTATCCATGCTGGATCGCCTGATACGTGGGGAAGAGAATATACCTCGTCTGACCGAATATGAGAGCCACGTACTGGTTCGACAATCAACGACAAGAGAGGAGAAGTAGATATGCTGTGGTACTGGAAACATGTTGGACCCAGAAGAATTATTGAATTCCTTTTACTCACCATCTTTGCCGTTTTCTTCGCCGGACCGCTGGTCAATCTGCTGGTACTTGCTTTCAGTGAAAAATGGAACTACCCGGACATTCTGCCTCAGGTCTGGGGCTTCAAATGGTGGAATTTCGTGCTCGCCAAGGATGATATCGTATCATCCATCTCACTGTCTTTCCTGATTGCAGCGCTTGTAACACTGCTTTCTATCGTGATCTGTATCCCGGCAGCGTATGCTTTCGCCAGATTGCAGTTTCCACTCAAGCGTATGTTTCTGTTCTCGTTTCTGCTGACACATGCCTTTCCCAAAATGGGGCTGTACGTATCCATTGCCGTATTGTTCTATCAGATCGGACTGATGAACACGCTGCTCGGAGTTGTACTCATTCATATGATTAACGTGTTGATGTTCATGACGTGGATTCCTACCTCCGCATTCCGCAACATACACCGGGCACAGGAGGAATCTGCAAGAGACGTTGGTGCAAGCCCGTTCAAGGTGTTTCGCAGCATTACATTGCCAATGGCTATGCCTGGTATTATGGTCGCGTCCATCTTCACATTTCTGAACTCACTGGATGAAGCACAAGGCACGTTTCTGGTCGGTATCCCGGATTTCAAAACGATGCCGATTGTGATGTACTCAATCATCTCCGATTTCCCGAGCAGTGCGGGAGCCGTCTTCTCGATTATTTTAACACTGCCAACCATTATTCTGCTGCTGGCAGCCCAGCGGCTGGTCAGTGCTGATGTGCTGGCAAGCGGTTTTCAGATGAAATAACAATGTTCTGGTAGTCCACATCAGGGGAAAAGGGAGGCCATACGTATCATGCAGTTGTCTGTACGTGAGTTAAGCAAACGATATAAAACCGGTGATGGTGTCAGCGGCATCAACATCGATATTCAGAAGGGCGAGCTAGTCACCTTGCTCGGACCTTCAGGCTGCGGTAAAACAACGGTGCTGCGGAGCATCGGTGGATTTCTGGAGCCGGACTCGGGAGACATTTTAATAGAAGGTAAAAGTGTCATCCAGCTGCCCCCGGAAAAACGCCCGACCTCCATGGTGTTCCAGAGCTATAATCTCTGGTCCCATATGTCGGTATATGACAACCTGGCCTTTGGTCTGAAAATCCGTAAAATGCCAAAGGCCGAGATTCAAACCGCTGTAGAGGATGCACTCAAGCTGGTTCGGCTGTCGGGCTTTGGCAAGAAATATCCTGCAGAGCTGTCCGGTGGACAGCAGCAGCGCGTTGCGCTTGCACGTTCTCTGCTGCTTCACCCGGCCGTACTTCTGCTGGACGAGCCCTTCTCGGCGCTCGATGCCAAATTGAGACATGAGATGCGCGAGGAGCTGCGTGAGATTCAGATGAAAACAGGGCTTACCATGGTGTTTGTAACACATGATCAGGAGGAAGCCTTATCCTTGTCGGACCGCATTATTGTCATGAATCACGGGCGCATTGAACAAATTGCAGAACCACAGCGCATCTATGATGAGCCCGCTTCATTATATGTTGCCGGTTTTATCGGCAAAATGAATTTCTTGAGAGGGGTGGCAGCAGGGGAAAGCATTCATATTGGAGATATTCATCTCCCAAACGAGAAAAAGCTAGACGGAGAGGTGGTGGCAGCGATTCGCCCAGAAGATGTGCAGGTGGGAACAACTAAAGGTCAGCAGAGCCTGGCGGGTAAAATCAAACAGGTCATGATACTTGGACATTACGCCGAGGTTACCGTTGATCTGGAGCAATGGGGCGTAATCCGTGCGTTTCTGAACAAAGACAGCGTGGAGCAGCTTCACACAGGCAAGCAGGTTCACGTTTCGATCAGCAAAATGACTGCATTTCCACATGAGGAATCATACTGAGGAGGATGAAGAGAATGCGTAAAAACAAACCATTGTTATCTCTGTTAACCGTAGTTGGCTTGTCGATGTCTTTGCTGGCGGGCTGTGGCAGCGCAAGTGATGCCAAGAGCACTGCAAGTGAGACTGGAACGGGTGCATCAAGCAGCACGCCGGCATCCTTTAACTTTTATTTTACAGGCTCGCAAAATGTGAAGGACCTCTGGGACTCTCTCGAACCGATGTTTGAAAAGGAACACCCGGATATTGACGTGAAAATGGTCTACATTCCATCGGGTACCGGGGCGGAGCCGACATATGATCGAATCGTAGCTGCGAAAAAGGCTGGCAAGGGATCAGGCGATATTGACCTGTATGAAGATGGCATCGTTTCTGTCTCTCAAGGCATCAAAGACGGGGTGTGGGCACAACTGGACGTCAAGGACATTCCTAATCTGAGCAAAGTCAGCGCAAGCACCATGAAGGATGTGAACAACTATGCGGTTCCGTATCGTTCCTCCGCAGTAGTGCTGGCTTATAACAGCAGCAAAGTAAGCAGCCCGCCCAAAACACTGGATGAGCTTCTGACATGGATCAAAGCAAACCCTGGTCAATTTGCTTACAATGACCCGTCCACAGGAGGTTCCGGCAGTTCATTTGTGCAGACGATCGTGTATAAGGACTTGCCGGAGGAAGACATTCACAACGCTGACCCGGCTGTTATGGACAAATGGAGCACAGGCTTTAATACGCTCAAAGAGCTGGGCCCATATGTGTACGGCAAAGGCATCTATCCTAAGAAAAACCAGGGTACGCTTGACTTGCTGATGAACGGAGAGGTGTCGATCATACCGGCTTGGTCCGATATGGTGCTGCAGCAGCTGAACGAGGGTTTACTGCCGGATACGATTAAAATGCAGCAGATTACACCAGGCTTCAACGGTGGGCCAACCTATTTGATGGTCAATCAGGCCTCCGACAAAAAAGAAGCGGTCAACACCTTCCTGAATTTCGTGCTGTCTCCAGAAGCGCAGGAAGTGATTGTGAACAAGATGAACGGTTTCCCCGGTATTGAGCTTTCCAACATGCCACAGGAAGTGCAGAGCAAATTCGACGGGGTAGCTGAAGGCTTCCGCACATTTAACATCGGGGATCTGGGCACAGAGATTAATAAACGCTGGCAGAGTGACGTAGCTGCGCAATGAGCAAGGACATCAGACAGTCCATTACAGGGTTAGCGATGGTGCTCCCCTCCTTCGCAATTCTGCTGATTGTGGTCATTATTCCGATCATTCAATCCTTTGTAATGAGTCTGAGCAATGATTCAGGCGGATATGATCTGAGCCGATATACGTTTTTGTTTACGGATAAAGGCATGCGTGACAACATCATCTTCACACTGCGGATCACAGCCATCACTTGTATTGCCGTGATGCTTGTCAGCTACACCCTGGCAGTCTACATGCGTTTTAACAACGGGCCCATTGTGAACCTGATTCGTAAAACATACATGATTCCGCTTTTCATTCCAGGGGTCATTGCAACGTATGGATTGATCAATCTGCTTGGCAATCACGGCTGGCTTGCCCGCATGCTTGAAGTTGCAGGCATCACGCTGCCACGTATCATTTTTGATGAAAAAGGCATTATCATTGCCAATCTCTGGTTCAACATTCCGTTCACCACAATGCTGCTGAGTTCCGCGTTGTCGGGTATTCCTTCATCGGTGATTGAGAGTGCAAAGGATGTGGGCGTAGGCAAGCTCACCTTGTTTACCCGATTTATTTTCCCGCTGTCGTACAAAACGTTCCTCGTTGCTTTAACCTTTGTCTTCATGGGTGTTATCGGATCGTTCACCGCACCGTTCCTGATTGGAGCCAACTCTCCTCAGATGCTCGGTGTATCGATGCAGCAGGTATTTAGTGTATTCCAGGAACGCGAACAGGCAGCTGCCATTGCATTTTTCTCGTTCTTGCTCTGCTCGGTGCTGGGGGCGTTCTATATCCGTTCCATGGCGGAGGAAGAGAAGGGGAAAATCTAAAAGTGATGTACAGTTAAAGTACGCAAACAGTATATAAGTTCAATCATTTCATTACTTATGATGCCCCTCAACAGAGGGGTATTTTTGTATTATGTTTTTTTGTTTTCCAATCTGCCAGTACGTTACATACCTTCATCCAAAATACATTACTTTATCCGTTTGGAGATGGGATGATCCTCGTTCATCTGGAGCAAGTCCCACAGGTTACCGTATAGATCTTTAAAGACAGCGACGATACCATAGGATTCCTCCTTAGGCTCCCGCACAAACTCGATTCCTTTAGCTACCATGTCATTGTAATCTCTCCAGAAATCATCCGTATTCAAGAAAAGGAACACACGCCCTCCAGCCTGATTGCCTATAAACGGCTCCTGCTCAGGCTTGGAAGCTCTGGCGAGTAGAATTGTTGTGCCTACAGAGCCGGGAGGGGAGATGACAACCCATCTTTTGTCCTGCTCGGGTTGATAGGTATCTTCAAGCAGCGTAAAGCTGAGCTTCTGAGTATAGAATGCGATCGCTTCATCATAGTCGTGTACAACGAGGGCGATATGTATAATCGATTGAATCATAAAGCTTTAACTCCTCCATTTCATATCTTGCTCAGCTGTGCAATTATACCATTGTATATGATGCCATAGAGTCAGTAAATAAACGAATCCGGCAAGTTTTTCTACTCCTGTGGCACATTTTGAAGTATGATACTAAATAAGTTAAGCGCTTTATTTTTCTGAAAATCATGGATAATTATCGTGGGGAGGCTAATGAACTTGTCGAACACTAACGAGAACGTGAACTATGCCGGATATCTTTTTGTGCATTTTATAGGTGAACAGCCTGACGGAGAGCAGGTTTATTTCTCATACAGCGAGGATGGTCTTCACTGGAAAGATCTCAATGGGGGCAGACCTGTACTACGCTCCAATCTGGGAGAACAAGGCGTACGTGACCCGTTTCTCATTCGTTCTGCGAAGAATAACAAGTATTATCTGATTGCAACCGATCTGCGCATTGCAAATGGCAAAGGCTGGGATACAGCCGTTCATGCTGGCAGCCGCGATATCATCGTGTGGGAGTCCGGCAATCTGGTAGAATGGTCATCACCCTGGAACGTTACGGTTGGTGTTGAGGGCGCAGGCTGTGTGTGGGCACCTGAAGCGGTCTATGATGAAAAGACAGACGAGTTTCTTGTATTCTGGGCTTCTGCCACACAGGAACCACATGAAACGGAACGCAAACAAAAAATTTACAGTGCGCGTACCCAGGACTTCCGCAGCTTTACACCATCGGAGAAGTACATAGAGCGAGAGAATCATATTATTGACACGACCATTCTTCCTTCATCCGGTTTTTATTATCGCTACTCCAAGGACGAAACAACCAAGAATATTCGTGTTGAGAAGGGAACTTCACTGGAAAAGCATACTTTTGAACCGCTACATGCTCCGCTTCTGGAAGCAATTGAAGGGGTAGAGGGACCTCAGATTTTTAAATTGAATGACCAGGAAGAGTGGTGCCTGATTGTAGATCGCTTTGCTGAGGGCAAAGGGTATCTGCCGCTGCTGACGACCGATCTGGACAGCGGTGATTTCCGTACTGTTCCAGAGCATGAGTTTGATATGGGAACAAATCAGAAGCGGCATGGTGGCATTTTGCCCATCACGGCGGAGGAGTGCAACCATTTGCTGGCTGCATATGGGGATGGGCATCAAGTGCTTGCCGGACAGTTTGCTGATCCTGACGTGGCAAAATTCGGCGAACGCTATTACATGTATCCAACCACCGATGGCTTTGAAGGATGGTCAGGAACACAGTTTAAGGTATTCTCCTCCAGCGATCTGAGGCATTGGCAGGATGAAGGCGTTATTCTGGATTTGGCAACAGATGATGTGCCTTGGGCAGTAGGAAATGCGTGGGCACCAGCAATCGGCAGCCGTAACGGCAAGTATTATTTCTATTTCTGCGGTAAAATGCCTAATGATGAAAGTGCAATTGGTGTCGCTGTAGCGGATTCTCCAACCGGACCTTTTCATGCCGAGCCGCAGCCTCTAATTACGATGGATCAATTAAGGCGTCTTGGCATCACGATGAGCCAGGCAATCGATCCTTCCATTTACATCGAAGAGGATGGGAAAACGTACATGTTGTTTGGCAACGGAGATGCCGCCATTGTTGAGCTGCATGACAATATGATCCGTGTACGTGAAGAAACGATGCGTAATCTTGCAGGCCTGCATGATTTCATGGAAGCCGTCACTGTATTGAAGCGTGATGGGGTCTATCATTTTACATGGTCCTGTGATGATACGGGCAGTGAAGATTATCATGTCAATTACGGAACCTCGGAGCATTTATACGGCCCGGTTACGTATCACTATACGGTTCTCAGCAAAAATGTGGAGAAAAACATGCTTGGTACAGGTCACCACTGTATGGTTTATGATCCGGAAAGCAAGCAGTATCACATGGCATATCACCGCTTTGTTACGCCGCTGTCCCGCTTTTCCACAGGCAAAGGATATCACCGTGAAGTGTGCATTGCCCCTGTCTTTTTTGGAGAGGATGGCCGGATGAAACCCGTTGTCTTATAACAAAAATACAAGCATGGAAGGCCGCTGCATTCAGCGGCTTTTTGTGTGCTGTTCATGTTCTGGCCCGATTCATATACAGGATGGATTATGAAACGTTTCGAAAAATTAAGTATACTCGGAAAATGATAATCACCTTTTAAAAGTAAGGGTTTTCATTTTTAGGTTTACCAAATATGTACATCCATGATATCATAAACACGAAACGTTTCGAGTTTAATATTGAAAGGAGAAAAGGGATGAACATCGTAAAAAGGTTAGGATTTGTTTTAACTTTTTGTCTGTTTGCCACCACAGCTTTCGCTCCTGTCATATCGGCACATGATTCAGGCAAACCTCCAGGCTTCAAGCCAGAATTGAAAGCGGTTGCCAAAAAAACGTACAAATATTTCGAAGACTTTACCGACCCGACAACCGGGTTGACGTTTGATGAGGTCAGAATGAAGGACAAAGGGATGGAAGAAGCGAAGCGCACCTCACCCACGAACATCGCCATGTACATGATGAGTACCGTTTCAGCGGAACAGATGGGTATCCTTTCGAAGAAAGAAGCGGTATCCCGCTTGAAAACAACACTAAACACGCTGGAAAAAATGGATAAGTGGAACGGATTATTTTATAACTGGTACAACACGGACGATGGCTCCGTCAAAAAAGATTGGGGGCAATTTATATCTCAGGTAGATAACGGCTGGATGTCCGCAGGATTAATCGTTGTGGGTCAAGCCTACAAAGAATTAAATGCACAGACCAGTGCACTGGTTAAACAGATGAACTATACAACTCTGTATGATCCTGAAGTCGGCCAGTTCCGGGGTGGTTATGATGTCGCTAAAGGCGCACTGACAGAGCATCACTATGGGTCATTTTATACAGAACCGCGTGTAGCAAGTTATATTGCCATTGGCAAAGGGGATGTGCCGCAGGAGCATTGGTGGAAGATGTATCGTACCATGCCTCTGGAGTGGGATTGGCAGTCTCAGACCCCGCAGGGTCATACGGTAAATTATGATGGTGTCGATGTTTTCGAAGGAAGTTATGAGTATAAAGGGAAAAAGTTTGTCCCGAGCTGGGGAGGCAGCATGTTTGAAGGACTTATGCCTGGTTTGGTGATTAAGGAAAAAGACTTGGGGACTCAGGCACTAGGTTTAAACAATAAGCGTCATGTCGAACTGCAGATTGAATATGCCAAAGAAAAAGGGTATGCTGCGTGGGGATTCTCCCCGTCTGCAACACCAACCGGATATAGTGAGTTTGCTGCAACACCGCTTGGCATCTCGGGTTATAAAGACGGAGCCACAGTAACCGCACATGCAACATTCCTCGCTCTGGACTATGCACCTGAAGAGGCTCGCAAAAACATCAAAACATTGAAAAAGCTAAACATGATGGGCAAGTATGGATTATATGACTCCATCAATCTGGAAACCAAAGAAATCGCCAAAGCTTACCTGGCACTGGATCAAGGTATGATCATGGTATCCATTGCCAACTATCTGGAGGATGGAGTTATTCGTGATTATTTCCACAGTGATCCCATCGGCCAGAAACCTGAAGCATTATTGCAGAAAGAAGTTTTCTCCATTCAGTAGATCCTGTGCAGCAGAGTAGATTGAGGAAAGTAGAGGGGAGCAGAACAGGAACAACAGAAGAGAACAGAACACCTCAGAACAACACATCACAACACAGTACATCACAGTACAACACAACACAGTACAGAACAATACAGTACAGGTACAGCACAGCACATTACAGTACAGGTACAGCACAGCACAGGTGCAGAACAGCACATCATATTACAGTACAGATACCTTTCTTGCATCTCAAAAAATAATAAGTGGAACGAGGCATAGCTTATGGTGCTTCGTTCCGTTTTTTTGTTTTTAGGGCACATGTGAGCTCATTCTCAGCATATCGCATGGCATCGTAACCGACGATTGGATAGATGTATTTAAGATGGATGCTTATATGTGTTCTCAACATACCTCTTTATTCTAACGATCTCAGATGAGCTTATTTAAGCAAAATAGAGCCTTCTGGAATTCTAACGATCCCCAGAAACCTTATTTCACCGAAAAGACAAGATAAACAGTCATTTTCTCATCAATTTCTAAAAATAAGCTCTCCTGGGATCGTTAGAAATGAAAAACGTTTGATTTCGCCTAAATAGCGTTTGTGGAGATCGTTAGAGTAGCAAGACTCCCGATTAACTCCACAATCGGATAGCGGTTCATCCCCTTGAAAATTGGAGATAAACCAGCTCATGCATCAATTAGAAAGCCCAATCGTCAGCTTCGCATGAGACATACCCTACGTCCTCGCCATGACCTTTTGCAAAAACCTCACCATGACCCTTCACAGGAGATATACCTTACATCCTCGCCACGCACCTTCGCAGAAGACCTACACCTCCGACCCCATGACCCTCCGCAGGAGACACACCTTACGTCCTCACCACCGACCTCTACTATTTGGAAGCCTGTGCCTGCGATAACCTTGCAAAAGACTTCCTACGATATTCTCTTTTTCGCAAAGACAAGGCATCTTCATCGTCTTTTCATGCTCTGTCTTCTCATAATCGTTCTTCGTTTTCATTTCCGGTAGCTAAAGAACTCCAAGCATCCATTGGATTTATCCACTTCTATGCAAATAGTCATCAAATTCACCTAAACAGTCATGGGATTGGTCTTAAAGCAGCGCATGTTTGGAAGGTACAATGAGAGTGTTCAAACAGATAGGTTTCAACGAGAAGAGGCAGACGAAGAAAATACACAACGAAGAAAAGGAGGTATGCAAGTGGCATCAGATGTGGCAGCGCTGGAACAACCAGAAACTCCCGTACCCCGCAAGGTTAAACCCGAGCGATTCAGATCTTTTAAACAATATTGGGACTTATATTTGATCATGCTGCCAGGGCTCGCGTATTTTATCATCTTTAAATACTTGCCGATGGGGGGCATCGTCATTGCATTTCAGGATTTTAGCGCATTTGCCGGCATACGCGGCAGTGAGTGGGTAGGACTCACCCATTTTAGAAACATGTTCATGGATGGTGAATTCTATTCGGTTTTCAAAAATACGCTGTTAATCAGTCTCTACAAGCTGGTCTGGGGCTTCCCGGGGCCGATCATTCTGGCTTTGATGCTGAATGAAGTTCGCAACATGTTGTATAAACGCTCCATTCAGACACTTGTGTATTTGCCGCACTTTTTATCCTGGGTCATTATCGGAGGTATTCTGATTAATGTCTTATCCCCGTCTACAGGCATCATTAACCAACTTCTGGGCATGATTGGACTGGAACCGATCTTTTTCCTTGGAAGCAAGGAATGGTTCAGAACGATTCTTGTAGCCAGCGATATTTGGAAGGAGGTAGGCTGGGGGGCGATTATCTATCTGGCGGCGCTTTCCTCCATTGATCCCCAAATTTATGAAGCCGCAGTGGTAGACGGAGCAAACAAGTGGAAGCAATTGATTCATATCACGCTGCCATCCCTCATGGGAACGATTGTTATTTTGTTTGTGCTTCGTTTGGGAAGTGTGCTGGATGTGGGGTTTGAACAAATTTTTGTGCTTTACAATCCACTCGTCTACGACGTCGCCGATGTCATTGAAACCTATGTGTACCGAACGGGTATCACCCAGGCCCAGTACAGCTTTACAACAGCCGTAGGTTTGTTCAAATCGGTCATCAGCCTCATTCTGGTCGTATTCGCAAACAAAGCAGCCAGAAAACTCGGGCAGGACAGTTTATGGTAGAGGAGGAGCAAATCACGTGAGACTTACAAGGGGAGAACGCCTAATATCCCGACTGAATGTTGTGCTGCTTGGCCTCTTCGCGGTGCTGGCCTTGCTTCCTTTCCTGCATGTCGTTGCCCAGTCCTTCAGCAGTCACCAGGCAATTACATCAGGGCGAGTACATCTGTGGCCCGTAGATTTCAGTTTTGAGGCCTACCAGAAGGTGCTGGCAGAGCAAGCGTTTCTGAACGCTTTTCAAGTGAGCTTGCTTCGTACGGTCATCGGAACAGCGGTAAATGTCGTGATCACATGTATGCTTGCTTACCCGTTATCCAAGTCCTATATTCAGGGGCGTTCAGCCATTATGTTTCTGATTGTATTTACGATGTTGTTTAGCGGGGGCATGATTCCGACGTTTCTGGTGGTCAAAGCGACTGGACTCCTGAACTCGTTCTGGGTGTATATTATACCTGGAGCTGTCAGTGCGTTTAATGTAATTATTATGAAAAACTTTTTTCAAAGTGTGCCGCTCGAACTTGAGGAATCCGCCAAAATTGACGGCTCGTCCAATGTCGGGACATTAATACGCATCGTTGTTCCACTATCCATGCCTGTGATCGCAACGATCACACTGTTTCACGCTGTCGGGCATTGGAATGCCTTTTTTGACACTGTATTGTATGTAACCGATCGCAAGCTTTTCCCGCTTCAAGTCTATTTGCGAGAATTAGTGATGTTCAATCAATCCAACATCAGCAATAATAATGGATATTCCGCCAACATCGACAGCACCTTGCTCGCTTTGGAGTCATTGAAGGCTGCGGCACTGATCGCGAGTACACTTCCAATATTGCTGGTCTATCCTTTCTTGCAAAAACATTTTGTCAAAGGCATTATGCTTGGTTCTGTAAAAGGATAACATGAAGCTGACCACACGGAGGGGATTGTCATATGAAAAGAATTAAAAGTAATGGATCAAGCATGGGGAACTATATGAAACGTTCTGTAACCGTCATGGCTCTGGCCGCCTTGTTCATCGTTACCGCATGTTCTTCCGGAGCAAAAGAAGCAGCAACAGATGGAACCGGTGAGAAACCATCCATCGAGATTGTATTAAATAATGCGGGTCGGAAGTTCCCCGAAGGCATGGATGAAAACAAAAATCCGTACATCGATTATATTCGAGAAAATACGAACATGGACATCAAGCTGACGACCCCGCCAGCAGACGGTTACGGGGAAGCACTAAATGTCATTATGGCCTCGGGTGATCTGCCGGATATGATTTTGTCCTACGACCCGAACTGGTTTGAAAGCTATGTTAGACAAAAAGCACTAACACCATTAAACGACTTGATAGATCAATACGGGCAAAATCTGAAAAAAAATATACCTGAAGAAGCGTGGAAAACAGTAACCGTCGACGGGAAAATTTATGCCATTCCAAGTCTGAATCCGATCCCGGGCAATGAAATAATATTTGCACGCAAAGACTGGCTTGATAAACTGGGGTTGAAGGCACCCAAGACTCTTGAAGAGTATAAAAATGTGATGCGTGCTTTTGCACAGCAGGACCCGGACGGAAACGGTAAAAATGACACCTTTGGATTGATCCTGCAAGAAAATCTGGGCAAAACAGCTCCGTTCATCGGTGCATGGGGAATTCAGCGCGGTCAATGGACAGAACGAGACGGCAAGCTGGTGATGTCCAGCACTTTACCTGAAATGAAAGAAGCTTTGGCGTATCTCGCCGACCTGTATAAGGAGAAATTAATTGATCCCGAATGGGCTTTAAACAAAATGGCCAATGTGGATGAGAAGGTTGCAAGTGGTAAAGTCGGGCTGTTCTCAGGGAACTGGTATGATACGAGGGGGCCTATCCTAACCAATCAGAAGAATGATGCCAAAGCCGAGTGGATCACGCTGGAGTACCCGACTGGACCGGATGGTAAACAAGGAACTTGGGGCAACAATTATGTATCCGGTTACAATGTCATTCCAATTACAAGCAAAAACCCGGATGCGGTCATTCGCATGCTTGATTTCATGATTGGTGATGGATATCGCACACTTGTTCTCGGCTTCGAAGGGGAGGTGTGGAACACGCAGGACGGTAAGGTTGTCACCAATTTTGATGAACACAACAAACATATTTACCGTCAGACACTGAGTGAAGCGATCGTTCCGTTTGAAGCGGAAGTTTCCAGAGACCGTCTGGATTCACTCGGGATGGAGTTCAAGCTCAATGAAATTATTGATCAGATCAATACGGTTGCCATTCGTAATCAATACCTGGGAGTTCCAACAGCAGGCATGGGGAAATATGGTCCGAAACTCGGAAAAATGGAGAATGAAATATTCACCAAAATCATTATGGGTGATCTGCCACTGGATGCCTTCGACCAGTTTGTTGAAGACTGGAAGAAGAACGGTGGAGAGGAAATTACGAATGAAGTGAACCAGAATAATTGAACTTAAATGTTCTTCACGTACACTCCGATGACAGAATAACCTTCCAATCGCTGTTATCTCAATTATTATAGGTGGAGAAAAGCAATTTTGAAACAGCGCTCAAATCGGGCGCTGTTTCAGCTGGTTCAACAAGCAACACCTCCTGCCAGGCCTATCAATAAACACAACATATCGCATCTGTCATTGGGGAGGGTAGCGTATGAAATGGCTCAGACGATTCCAGCATCTTTATTCCCAGTCCATTCAGGTAAAGTTGACCTGTTATTTCCTCTTGATTCTGCTGCCACTGGTTGCGTTCAGTATCTATGCCAATGTGAAATCCCAGCAGATTCTGGAGCAGGAGCTTGGTGAACGGACGATTAGTGCAATGAGTTCGGGTCTGGAGTTTGTGGATCTGACGCTCGGCAGCATCAAAAACTTGTCTACGCTTATTTCAACAGACTCTAATTTATTATCTTTACTTTCTCATGAAGAAGAGACCCTGAGCCCCAGTGCCATTATGGATTTCTCCCGCGTGATTGAGCGAATCACAGACATCACTGCTGTCAATGATTATTTAAGCAACGTCATGATCTATCATCACGCCTCAAATTCATTAATGACAACCAAGCTTGGTCTGATACACCTGGATTCCTCTGATTCGGAGAGTTGGCATGCGGAAGCTCTGAAAGCAAATGGTGCAAGCATCTACTACTTGCCAGACCGTTACAAAGAGACAATGGCAGGAAAAGCAGACTCCATCTATAATCGTAACGACCTCATCATGATGAGACTGCTTGATTTTTACCGTGTGGATAAGGGTGAAAACGTACTGATGTTGTCCATATCCAAAAGCAAGCTGCTGCGTTCTCTGTCCTCGTTAGTGGAAAAAAATCATTCCAAGCTCTATCTGTACGATGATCAGGATCGAATGATTGTCTCCAATGCTGCCGGAGAACCACAAGCCTTTGAGCTTCATGAGTTTCAGGCAGATCAAATCATTGTGCAAGACAGCCTGGAGAGCAACGAAAAAAACATGATACTACGGGTGACCTCACCCCAAAGCGGATGGTCCATTTTACTGGTGCAGCCTGAGAAAGAAGTATATATGAAATCAAAACCGCTGCAAATTTTCACCTACGGTATCATCGTGCTCAGCGTAATCCTTGCATTCTGGATTGCCTGGCTGGTGTACAGTGGAATAGCTTCGCCGATTTCCGGCCTGGTCTCAGGCATGAGGCAGCTGCGAAAGGGGAATTTAAACATCCAGCTTGAGAATAAAAGACAGGATGAATTGGGCTTTTTGACGGATTCCTTTAATCAGACGGTGACTCAGCAGCGGCATTTAATCAAAGATATCTATGAACAGCAGCTGCGCATGACCAAAACAGAGCTGAAGCTGCTGCAAGCACAGATTAATCCGCACTTTTTGTACAATACACTCGATTCCATCTACTGGACAGCCAAAAATTATGATGCCGAAGAAATCAGTTCCATGGTACTGAATCTGTCGAGCTTTTTCAGACTTAGCCTGAGCAAAGGTCAAGAAACGTTTACGGTAGAGGAAACGTTCAAACACCTGCATTATTATGTACGAATTCAGCAGATTCGTTTTTCCGAACAGTTCTCCATCGCCTACCACGCCTCTGAGAATAGTCGTCATCTGCATATTTTGAAGCTGCTGCTTCAGCCGTTAGTTGAGAATGCCATTTTGCACGGGCTGGAAAAACGAAAAAAAGGCGGTGCTTTGAACATAAGTACAAACGTTATTCGTGATCGATTAATCATTCAAGTTCGTGATAACGGGCGTGGAATTCCGAAAGAACGGTTAGATCAGATTCAGGAAGCACTCGCACTCACGAAGAAAGGAAATTTAACGCCGCCCTCGGAACGAAATTCATCGTTTTTTGCTTTGCTCAATGTACAAGCACGTATAGGCATTTATTACGGAGAGACCGCTGATCTGATCATTGAAAGCATAGAAGGTGAAGGCACAACGGCCACCATAAACTTACCCGTCAACCGCTGCAACAATGACAGAAGGGAGTCAGAACATGAACTTGATGATCGTTGAAGATGAGATTCGAATTATGAATAGTCTGGTTAACAATATCCCGTGGAATGAGCATGGCATTGAGGTGGTGGCTGCTGCCGAGAACGGGCACGAAGCGTTAAGTCTCATCGAACGTAAAAAACCGGATATCGTACTGCTGGATATTGAAATGCCCGAAATGGACGGTCTGACTTTGGCTAAATCCGTTCGAGAAATGGAACCACAGATTAAATTGGTTGTGCTCAGCGGCCATGACGATTTTCATTATGCTCAAGCTGCGGTGGGGCTGGGCGTGATGAAGTATTTGCTTAAACCTGCCGGAGATCAAGAGATTATGGATGCGGTTCTACACGCTGCCGGGGAGATTCGCAAAGAGCTTATGGAGAAACACAGCATGCTTGAATTAAAGCGGAAGTGGCAGGATCGGCTGCCTCAGCTTCAAGATGACTTTTACCGAAACTGGATGCTGGATCGCTACGCCACATGGGAATTGCAGAAGCATATGCAGGAGTTAAATCTGTCCCTGGATGCATTCACGCGTTTTGTCGTTACGGTATGTGAAATAGACCCGCTTCCTGAGGAGGAGGGAAGATATACATCGTCCGATCAATCCTTGCTGCAATTTTCGCTGGAATGCATCAGCTCCGAATGTCTTCAGGAAGAGGACTGCCGCGTGTTTGCAGATGCTGACGGGGCCACTGTACTGTTATTTCTCGGAAGAGCAGAAGAATCCGAGCAGCACATGATCCAGCGAATCAATGTTAACGTATCGCGGCTGTTAAATGTCGTTAAGGAATGCTTGAAAATTACAGCCAGTGCTGGTCAGGGCACCTTGGGCGCCCTGGATCATGTATCGCTTTCATATCGTCAAGCGTGCAGAGCTTTACAAGAACGAGCGATCTATGGGAGCGACATGTTCATCCCGTATCTGGATGTGACGAGCAACAGACAACACGTAAAATTTGATTCTGAATTTGAAAAACAACTGGAGATCGCTGTTCACACTGACGATTCAATTGCGGTCACCCGATTGATCGACAATTACTTTGAGCAGTTGTATTCACACGAAGTGTCTACCCAGCGCGTATATGAACATCTCTTGTATTTGAGCACTGTGTTTACAAGAATCATTCAATCGAGACGCTGGTCGATGCAAGAGGTGCTTCAGGAAGACTATTCGGCTTTTCTGTCCTTCGGGTCGTTGTTGTCCAAGGATCAGATCGTGTCGTGGGCCAAACGAGTCGCTAGTCGAATCATTCTCTATCGGGAGAAAGAAAGGACGCATTCCAGTCATGAGCTTGTTAAAAAGATGATCGAGGCGGTTGAGCTTATGCTGGGAAAAGAAGAATTGACATTGCATACGCTTGCCGAGCGTTTATATGTCAACCCTTCGTACCTTAGCCGCCTCTTTAAAAAAGAAGAGGGGAGGTCGTTCTCCGAATACGTTCTGAAGCGCAGTATGGAATACGCCAAAGAACAGTTATTAAACGGGGTTAAAGTCTATGATGCCGCTGAAGCAGCCGGTTACCGGGATGTCAGTTATTTTGCCAAAGTGTTCCGCAAATATTGGGGAGTGGCACCGGGCGAATTCAAACGACAGGAGCGTTCTATTGGACCTGAAGCAAAATAGTACGAATACAATGGGTATTATTCTCATGTTTATGGTTACGTAATATCTTTTACGGTTGCTCCAGAGTGAAATCCGCCTTGCAGCCGGATATGCTCAAACGGCAGACTCGGGTTGGAAATTCTCCATAACATCCGATCAGCACCCCGTACACCTACCTCTTTCACAGGCAGTTTAGGCCGGGTCAAATCAGGGATCAGCTCTGGAGCAGCATGCTCCAAGCCAATCAGAGAGCAATCCTGAGGGATTTGCCGGCCCAGCAGGCTGCAGCCGTAATAAATCCAGGCCAGATCATGCTCCATGCCCACCAGAATCGCCGTTGGTTTTTCTTTCTCCAATAGGTCCGTTAACTGCTGGATATATGTCTCTTTGGACTGCAGACGTGTCAAATGCTGCTCTTCACTCACAGAAATGCCTTCCAGCTGCAAAGCTTCCTGAAAAGCATGCCAGCGCAGTCGGAAGCCGCGATGCATACGCACATTGCCAATATACAATATCCGGCGGTGCCCTTTGCTAACGAGGTAACGAACCGATTGATGAACTGCCGATGAAACATCCCATATGACACTGTCCACCTGCGCGATTGGCGGCGGATAATTAAGCAGAATTTTGGGGAGCTGAAGCTCCATCAATTTGGCTTCCACGGGAGGAAGAATCATCGGCCCGATAAAGAAACCGTCCAGATAAAGCAATTCATTTTTTTCCATCCAATCGATAAATTTTGAATCAGAAACTGTCCCTTGTGGTGCAAAAAGCATTTCCAGTTTGTGTCCAAACTCGGCTAGCCTGGACTTGATTCCCTCATATAAAGAGTGATGAATAAAAGCCCGTTCAGTGTTCGGAACGATAAACGCGAACCTTCTTGACTTGGAGGAATAGAGTGGAATCTGCTCTACTGCCATGCTGCGTTCCTGTTCCTTGGTGCGATACCCTAATTGTGCGGCAAGAGCAACCACCTCGTTACGTGTATGTTCAGACATCCCCGGTAGACCACGTAACGCTTTGGAAACCGTATGAACAGTCAGATCAAGTTGATCTGCAATCATTTTTAACGTAACTTTTTTAGGAATGGGCATAAGAACCACCTTTATGACTACTTTTACGATTATTATAGAAAAAACAAAATAAAAATGAAACTAAAGTGTAACTAAAAATTATGCTCTATGGCAGTTAAAATGAAAGTAATTCATGGAGGTGTTCACATGACTCACACAAAATCTGAAATTCATGTCCCGGAGCGTCGTATTCCGTTATATAGCGAAGTAGATGTTGTGGTCGCTGGAGGAGGGCCGTCTGGTGTAGCCGCAGCACTTGCTGCTGCAAGAAACGGAGCATCCGTTTTACTGATAGAGCAGCGAGGTTACCTTGGAGGCATGGCAACGGTATCTCAGGTCCCCGCCTTTTGTCCCTACACGGATCAGGTTAAACCAGTCATTCGCGGGATCGGGCTCGAAATTCTGAATGATATGAAGCTTAATATGGAGGAAACGTTTCGTAAGGACTGGCAGGATTTACTCGATTGGGTTCCGATTGATGCCGAAGTATTAAAACGAGTGTTGGACAAAAAGATGATGGAAGCTGGCGTTCAAGTGCTGTATCATACGTTCGTTGGCGATATTTTGCATAAAGATGGCTATGTGGAAGCTGCTGTGATTCATAACAAAAGTGGCACACAAGCCGTGAAAGGAAATATCTATATCGATGCAACCAGTGACGCGGATATCACCCATCTTGCTGGCGGACAGCTCATAAAAGGCGGAGAAAACGGAGAGCTGCAGCCAGGAACGATGTGTTTTGTGCTGAACAATCTGGATCGGAGCAAGTTCTTCTCCAGCGTGGAGGTGCATGGCAAAGATTTAAAACACGCCATTCGTCAAGCTAAAGCACAAGGACGTTTGCGTGTAGCAAGAGAGTGGGCGGGGATTTCATGGCTGAACAACCATACGGCAGGTCTTAACTTCGGTCATGTATTTGGTATCGACGGCTCGAATGCGGAAGATTTAACACGCGGGGCGATCGAAGGCCGGGCATTAGCTGCGCATATCACCGAATGGCTGCGTGAGACCATCCCTGGCTTTGAGAACGCTTTCCTGACGGTGACAGGAGAACAGGTCGGCATTCGGGAGACCCGGCGCATTGTGGGCGACTATACGATTACAGCTGACGATTTTATGGCTTGCCGTTCATTCCCTGATGACATCGCACGTAATGCTTATTTTATCGATATTCATATGGCCAAACCGACAAGTGGTATGACGATGATTCATCTGCCGGCAGGGGAATCACATGGCATTCCTTACCGTTCTCTACTTCCTGCAGGTATTCATAATGTCATTGTTGCCGGAAGATCAATCTCCACGGACCGAGCAACTCAGGGCTCTGCGCGCGTTATGCCAAATTGTTTTGCCATGGGTGAGGCCGCCGGAACAGCTGCTGCGATGCTCCGAGAGAATGGGGCGAAGGAGACACGAAGCATAGATGTGAGTGCTTTGCAATGCAGACTTGTTCGTCAAGGGGCTTGGCTTGGTGAAGGCATAAACGAGCGTTATTTGGAAAAAGCGTAAGCCGCAACTAAAAAGGCATATGCAAACGGAACGAAACAGAGAATTTCCCCTGGATCGTTCCGCTTTTTGTTTCTGCCTAAGGTGAGGTTCAACCTTTCCTGATAAGCCTGACATTTCTATTCATTAAATGCCGAACCAGGCTGCTGAATATCCTTCTTTTGATCGGACTTAACTTCTGAGGATGAAGAGTGAAGAATTGGTCGGGATGATCAAACGTGCCGAAATCCTGAACAATGCCTTCTTTTTGTACATAGGTATCATTCTCGTCCCAAAAAATAGCGGGATTCTGAAAATCATTCGTCGCTACGCCATAACCACAAAATGAGCCGGTACATTCGTTAAACTTTTGCTGAAGCTTGGTCAGGTAAGGCAGATCCACAATGAAACCTTCTATATTTAACCACTTGTCGTTGTATAACACCTCAATCCAGCTATGGATAATCTCTTTCGGAGATAGGTGGTAGTACCAGCCAGTCATTGCTCCTTTTTGCAATTGCTTATCAATCGTAAAACCGTGAATTCGACAAGGGATGCCTAGCGCTCTGAGCAGTGCCATAAATAAAATGCCTTTGGTATTACATTGTCCATAGCCATCCTGCAATACTTCTGAAGCCGGAATATCATCCCTGCGATTATAACCAAATTCAATCTCGTCTCGAACATAGTTATACACGTACAGAATCTGCTCTTTTACTGGAAGCGAAGCCCACTGACGTCTGAGAATGAGGTCCTGAATGGACGAATGATTGAAGTTTAACAATTCCGTTTGCTCGAGATAGTTGTTCATGATGAGCACCTCCTGCAATCATTGTATCGTCAGTGCAGGGAGGAAACTTGCAAAAACACGCTATCTTTACGAATGTCTTTGGCTGTCATACCCAACAATCGCTTACTTGTATTGGCAAAATGGGAGGGGGTATCGAAGCCGGCAGCCATGGCCGCATCCGTAATACTCAGTCCTTCAAAAATCAGATAACATGCCTTCTGCAGCTTATGTAAGACGAGATAACCACTAAGGGATATTCCTGTATTTTCTTTAAACAGATGTGAGAGTCTGCTGCTCGAAAGACCAAACTGCTCAGCGTAAGTACGAATAGAGTGCTCCGAATCTGTGCATTGTTTCATATGTTGAATCAGTGCTTCGATTCGTGTATCCGTAATCGCCGGCGGAGTATAGTCGAGGTTAAACAGCGTCATGAGTTCTTGGAAAAACAAACCGTAACTCTCGGCCGTATGAATTTGCGGCAAACGTTTTTTAATATATTCGGCCATGACAAGACTAAGCTCTGAAGGAAAATTGGCGTATGCCTGTTTGCCCATATAATGCTTAAAGGCCGCAGCTATGCTGGAGGTGCTGTCTATTAGAAGCAATACCAGAGGCTGTCCCAAACCTTGCAAACGATGAATTACATTGGAATTAAGCACAATCCCGGAAGTACATATATGTTCTCCCTGAACTTCAATCTGAAATTCAGTTTCTAAAGCGATCGTAACTTGAATAAAGGTATGTTGATGCGTCTCAGCATCAATGACATTAGAATGCACAAGAATGTGATGCTGCGCGCCATATAAGTTCATCAAACGGGAATCACCTCATGGGTAAAATAGAAAAATCTTTACTCTCTATTAGAATACATCTGGATTGGAATTGAAAGGGGAATCACCTTAAATGAAGCAATATCGTTTAATTATTCACTTCTGTTTACTATAATTGACGAGAACAATACACGTCTTTTATATGAGGAGGTTAATAGAATGACTCAAAACCAGAGAAAAATTGCAATCATCACAGGTGCCAGCAGTCCGAGGGATATGGGAAGTGCCTTTTGCCGCAAGTTAGCTTCACGAGATATAGACATTTTCTTCACTCATTACAGGGCTGATCCTGAGAGGATCATAACATTTCACAAGGAAATAGAGGACATGGGTGTGCGTTGTGCGTCGCTGGATGTCGATCTGGCTGAACGATATGCAGCGCAGCAAGTTTATGAAAGCGCAGTCGAGAAGCTGGGCCAGCCCTCTATACTGATTAATAATGCTGCTTATGGCGTCAACACCGATTACAAGTCCTTTGATGCTGACCTCATGGACAACCACTATGCCGTTAATATGAGATCTACTTTTCTCTTATGTACGATCTTTGCGCGCGAATTTGAAAAATCCAGCCTAACCTCAGGCAGAATTATCAATATGACGTCTGGACAGGATATATCGCCGATGCCTGGTGAATTGGCGTATGTTGCGACCAAAGGGGCGATTTCAGCTTTTACCAAGTCCTTGTCCCGTGAACTGGCACCACTCAAGATTACCGTAAATGCCGTAAATCCGGGGCCGACGGATACAACCTGGATGGATAACTCCATTCGTGACTATCTGTTGCCCAAATTTCCATTGGGACGAATCGGAGCACCAGAGGATGCAGCTAACATCATTGATTTCCTGGTGAGTGAAGCAGGGGCGTGGATCACGGGTCAGGTGATTCATTCAGAAGGCGGCTTTATTCGGGAATAGTCTGAAGAATCGGATGATACAACTAGAAATAAAGTCAAAACGTAAAAAGCTCAGCTGCATCAGCTGGGCTTTTTTTGAAGATTGATATAAAGCGATGAATAAGTTCGATGAACCTCTCATCATGTTAACTCAAGAAATAGCGCTGGGCCATCGGAAGTTCATCAACTGGCAGGCACTGCAATGTTTCACCATTCACGGATACGGTATAATTTTTCGGATCGACCATAATATTCGGTGTCTCTCCGTTCAAAATCATATCTTTCTTGCTTGCTGCACGACAGCCAGTCACAGGCTTTAATGACTTGCTCAACCCGAGAGGGGAGAGGGTGCCGGCATCAATTGAAGCCTGGGAAACAAAGGTCGCACAAATGGCTGAACGTGCCTTGCCATAGCTGCCAAACATAGGTCTGTACATGTACGGCTGTGGTGTCGAGATGGTGGAGTTGGGATCTCCCATCACACTATGAATAATCATGCCGCCTTTAAGGACAAGCTCTGGTTTAACGCCGAAGAAGGCGGGTTTCCAGAGGACGAGATCGGCCATTTTACCGACTTCAATCGAGCCTACATAAGTGGAGATGCCGTGGGTAATGGCCGGATTAATCGTGTATTTGGCAATATAACGTTTGACGCGCTCGTTATCTGCCTGGTTATCACCGGTAAGGGAGCCGCGTTGTTTTTTCATTTTATCCGCCGTCTGCCACGTTCTGATCGCTACTTCACCTACACGACCCATTGCCTGTGAATCCGAACTGGTCATACTGATCGCCCCGATATCATGTAAGATATCTTCCGCACCAATCGTCGTTTCACGAATTCGTGACGCGGCGAAGGCCACATCCTCGGGAATTTTGGGATCGAGATGATGACAGATCATCAGCATATCCAGATGCTCATCGACCGTATTTCGGGTGTAAGGCATGGTTGGACTGGTAGAGGAAGGCAGCACGTTAGGCATGGAAGCGACACGTAATAAATCCGGCGCGTGACCGCCACCCGCACCTTCCGTATGATAGGTATGAATGGCACGACCGTTAAACGACCGCAGGCTGTCTTCTACATATCCGGCCTCATTCAGCGTATCCGTATGG
Organism: Paenibacillus sp. TC-CSREp1; assembly: GCF_050171015.1. Classification (NCBI taxonomy): domain Bacteria; kingdom Bacillati; phylum Bacillota; class Bacilli; order Caryophanales; family Paenibacillaceae; genus Paenibacillus; species Paenibacillus sp. TC-CSREp1. The sequence goes on from NZ_JBNOKM010000017.1 coordinate 27,163, forward strand.
ATATTGACCTGAATATCATACTGCTCGGCCACACTTAAACACTTGTCAATCACATAAGGTGTACTGCCCCAATCCTCATGAATCTTCAATCCGCCGACACCTGCGAGCACTTGCTCCTTCAGCGCTTCAGGCCTTGAGCTGTTGCCGCGGCCGAGCATCACAAAATTCATAGGAAGTGAATCGAGCCCCTGCAGCATTCGTTCAATGTGCCACACACCTGAGGTACAGTTGGTCGCGAGTGTCCCTGTAGCTGGCCCGGAACCTCCGCCGATCATCGTAGTAACACCACTTTGCAGCGCAATCTCAATTTGCTGCGGAGAAATAAAGTGAACATGGCTGTCTACGCCGCCAGCAGTCACGATCAAATTTTCACCAGAGATGACCTCTGTACCCACTCCAATATACATATCAGGATGTACGCCATCCATTACAAACGGATTTCCCGCTTTCCCAATACCCGCAATCAAGCCATCCTTGATCCCGATATCCGCTTTGACGATGCCCCAGGTGTCTATAATGACAACGTTGGTAATGACAGTATCCAGCACACCTTCATCCCGTGTCGCCAGAGGGTGCTGGCCCATACCGTCCCTGACTGTTTTTCCTCCGCCAAAAACACATTCATCTCCGTACACGGTAAAGTCTTTCTCGATCTCAATCTTTAACGAGGTGTCTGCGAGCCGAATCCGGTCTCCTGTCGTAGGTCCATACATACTTGCATACGTTGCACGGTCAATGGTGTTCATGATTCAATCCTCCCGTTCGTTAATCCGGCAAAACCATAGATTTCCTTCGTGCCACCAATTTCAACCAGTGTAATCTCATGTGTTTCTCCCGGTTCGAAGCGAACGGAAAGACCTGAAGCGATATCCAGCCGATAGCCCTTGGTGCCTTCCCGGTCAAAGGATAACGAGGGGTTGGCTTCAAAAAAGTGAAAATGTGATCCGACCTGAATCGGTCGATCTCCCGTGTTGGTCACGGAACGCGTAATGCGTTTACGGTCAGGTAGCAGCACAATAGGATCGTCAGCGAATTCATATTCACCAGGTATAATCGCACCGTCTATACGGGCAATAGGCTCATGTACGGTCACCAGCTTCGTTCCGTCTGGAAATGTAGCCTCAATCTGAACCTCGCTCATCAGCTCGGCCACACCATCCATGACCTGTGATGCGGTTAAAAGGTGACGTGCTTCTTCCATCAGCTGTTTCACTGTTTTCCCATCCCGTGCACCCTCGACAACAAACCCGGAAATATAAGCAGCGGCTTCCGGATAATTCAGTTGAACGCCTCGTTTTAGACGCTTTTCAGCCATATCCGCAGCCAGATACATCAGTAATTTCTCACGTTCCTGTACCGTTAAATGCATAGACAGCAGCTCCTTTGTAATCATTTCCAGTTCTTGCTTATGTATGAAAATGTAACATGAGAATCGGTTCCAGTCAAACAAATATGTCAAATAACATAACATGATTGATTTGAATTGTGCGAGATGACAAACAGAGAGGACTAACGGAAAATATTTCGTAGTATACGGAGGGGAGATAAAGTATCTTCAAAATTTATGTACTAAAATGAAATTTGGATTTTATCGTTAAACTAGTTATGCTTTATTGGGACTACTGCACCGTTATACTCGACAATATGTTTCTGCAACATCCAATTACGAAACTAAAGTGTGCACAAAATGTTGCGAAACAGGACAGACAGAACACTATACTTTGATCGAGAGGAGGGATCAGATGGATTGGCTGATGAGAATGAACCGCGCTTTGGATCATATTGAAATGAATCTAGCGAATGAGATTGTGCTGAAAGACGTTGCTCAGTGTGCTTGTTGCTCATCCCATCAATTTCAGCGAATGTTCTCGTTTATCACTAATGTTTCACTTGCAGAGTATATAAGGAGAAGGCGGCTTACTCTGGCGGCCATCGAACTTCAGAACAGCGATACCAAAGTGGTTGATATTGCAGTCAAGTACGGCTACGAATCTCCAGTATCGTTTGCAAGAGCTTTCTATGCGTTACATGGTGTGAATCCTGCCAAGGCTAGAGAAGAAGGAACAGCCCTCAAAGCCTATCCGCGCCTGTCCTTTCTCATCTCGATTAAAGGGGCTGAGCCTGTGAATTATCGGATTGAAACCAAAGAGAGCTTTGAAGTGTTTGGAATGGAGCGCATATTCAGTCTAAATGGACAAGAAACTCCGGCTGACTTCTGGAAGCAAAGTCATGAGAACGGTGAGGTTGAGCGTCTTGCTGCGAATGCAGGAGGAGTGCCTGGTTTCTTGAATCCGCACTATCATCAGGTTCATTCGGTGTGTAGTTATACAGCGACGGAGGAAGAGACATTTCCATATATGCTGTGTGCTTTCAAAAAGGAAACAAGCACAACCGAAGGGTACACGGTAATCAGTATACCTGCGTTTACTTGGGCGATCTTTCCATCCGAGCCGTTTACTTGGGATCAATTTGATGGGGTCATGGAAACTTTATACCAACGCTTCTTTACCGAATGGCTTCCTACGGCGGGATATGAGCAGGTGAACGGTTTGGAATTCGAAATTACAGGAAGTAAGGATGGGCAGCAATTTGTAGAACTTTGGTTTGCTGTACGCAAAATAACTTAGCTTGCTTTGCATACAGCAGCTCACCCAAACAGCAGCCTTCTTATGGAAGTCTGCTGTTCATTTTACTAGAATAAGACTTGACCTTAGGTCTTTCCCAAGCCCTTATGCTTCATCTTGTGTTTGTTGCTGCAAACATTATTGAGAAGCAGAAGGGGAGGTTATAGCATGAACTTACATACGACCAAAGGGAGAATTTTGGGACTAGACATGGCAAGGGCTCTTGCTGTCATTGGTATGATTCTGGTTAATTACAAGCTGGCGATGGATCCACAAGCCGCAGAGCCGGGGTGGATCCACGCAACCACAGGGATTTTGGAAGGACGGGTTTCTGCGTTATTTGTCATTCTTGCAGGCATAGGTGTATCGCTGAGCTTCGGAAGAGGAGTTATGCGGTCTTCCTTGTCATTGCTGCTGTGTTAATCAGGACATCCAGCTCACATCTACTCATCGGTGCAATATGCACAGTGATCGTGTCGATCCTTCAACTATTTATGTTGGACTACAGCTATGACTGGTCGGAAAACTACCATTAATATGAGATAGTGGTCTGCATTAAAGCAGCCGAGAGTTGGAGGAAGGGAGCATGGGTCCAAGCGCTGACTATCACAGGACAACTTTCACTTTTACATTATGTTGCCCATGTTATGATTGGACTTGTGCCACTTCAGTTAACAGGACTATTGGAAAATGGCAGTGTTGTCTTCCCAACCATCTATGCATTGATATTCTACGCAGGCGCTGCAGGCTTTTCGTTCTATTGGAAAAAACGTCACAGCCGCGGACCATTGGAACAACTAATACGGAGATGGGAATGAGTACATGTGAAGGAGAGACTATATTCATCGTGTAGGTTTATATGGTTTAATAACGTGTAGATTTTATAGTTTAATAATTGGATATTTCTAATAAACAGAATCGGGGAACTGCAATGAGTAAATATATTATCGGGATCGATCTGGGCGGTACGAATATCAAATCTGCCGTATTCACTACGGAATTCAAAAAAATTCACGAACGAAGCGATGCAACAGAAGCAGATCAAGGCCCCATTCATGTACTGAATAAAATGGTGAACATTGCAAAAGAGATGATGCTGCTTGTCGGAATCCAGCCGGATGCAGTTCAATGCATGGGAATTGGTGTACCGGGATTGTTGGACCCCGAAACGGGCAACTCTGTTTTTTCGCCTAATTTTCCTGAATGGGAGAATATTCATGTGGTAAACCACATGAAACAGCATTTTGAGTTTCCAGTGTTTATTGATAATGATGTGCGCGTAAATCTATATGGTGAATGGTTGTTTGGTGCGGGTGTCGGGTATCGCAACATGGTACTGATTACATTGGGCACCGGGTTGGGTTCTGGTATTGTCAATGACGGCAAGGTGATCTATGGTACAACCTCCAGTGCCGGGGAAATAGGTCATATGAATATGTACAGAGAGGGTCGCGCTTGCCGCTGCGGAAGCTCAGGCTGTTTGGGAAGATATGTATCGGCTATTGGCATGGTCAGAACGCTGACAGATAAGCTTGATGCGGGCAAGCTTAGTATCATTACAGAATGGGTAGAGGGAGACCACACCCAAATTACAGCTCACATGATCTCGGATGCGTACGATCTTGGCGACACACTTGCCATGGAGGTTATGCATGAAACAGGAGAGATTCTTGGATTTGGTCTGGCCAACGTAATCAATCTGTTAAATCCGGAACGGATTATCGTAGGCGGAGGCATGTCAGCAGCAGGTGACCGTCTTCTCAACAGCGTTCGGGACACCGTTCAAAAGCATTCATTACAGCTTGCTTCAGGAGCTTGTACAATCGTACAGGCGAAGCTGGGTGGACAAGCCGGGATGATTGGTGCTGCTGCTTATGCAAGCCGCAGGACGTCTGTTATTTTTGGTCCTTGAATTGTTTCGGCGTACAGCCTGTATAGGTTTTGAACACTTTCGCAAAATAACTCTGATCATTAAAGTTCAAAAGAGTAGCGATCTCCGCCAGAGAATAATTAGAATATGTCAATAAATTTTGAGCCTCTTCTATTTTGGTTTTCAACATAAATTGGGATATGGAGATCCCTACTTCTTTTTTGAACAGATTGGATAAATAATTAGGATGAAGTGAAGTCAGTTCAGCCAGTCGCGCAATGGTGATCCGTTCATGCAGGTGATTGAAGATGTAATCTTGACAAATATTAATAGGTTTGGAGTATTTATTTTTTTTGCTGTGTTCCACACGTTTCGTAAAGTCCAGCAAGGCATCTTCCATCAAATCATCCACCGCTTTACTATCCGTCAACTCCTCAAGTTTAAGAATATACAGATCACTGAGATTGTAAGCAATTTCTTGAAATACACCACCTTCTACCGCTGCTCTGGTTGCAAGCGTAATAAGGGAGATGGCCAGATTTTTCTGACTTCTGACATAACTGGTTTTGGACAGAACACTTTTCTTGCCTTGTTTATGGATGGAATGAAAGGTTTCCAGCACTTTATCTGTTCTGCCTAACCGAATATAATCCAGCAGTTTTTTCTCTTTATGCATCTCGGTGTGTATGAGGTTATTTTGGCGCGCATCCATAATTTGATGATACGGGTGCTCGATCTCCAGTGCTGCTTTTCTCCAGTCATCCTTCTCCAGATTACCCAATACATCGGCCAGCGTTAACTGCTCCTGATAGAGCATGTAATATACAACCATCGCAAAATTGATAAATGTGTAATTGCTCATTACAGGTACTTGATCGTAGTAGATACTCAGTTCCTGGTTATTTGCCTTGGTTAGCAGATCACTTAATGTGACATGAATGATGGACTCGGTCATTTTAAAATGAATTACAGGTCCCGCAACGAGGCGTCCTATCCGCTGATCGTCAGCAAAGAGGTTTATAGCAAAAAACTTCTCCAGATAGACCGTTTCCCGAATAATCGGATACCGCCGATCCTCCGTGCCATCAAACAACGCTGCGATCATCTCGTGATCCGAGGAAAACAGAGGATTATGTTCAATATTTACAGGAATGCGATAATGCAGTTGATTATGCTCTCCGAAATAGTAGAAGGGTACATTGTATAAATGATGGGCCACCGTACATATAAACTCCAGATGTTCATCCGTAAAGCTTTGCACGTCAAAACCTCCAATTCAATTCATTCCTATTAAAATAAAACGTGAATCATCCGATTTATCTGTGAAAAATACCATATCAAACGGATCATACCGATTATAATTTTCCATGAAATCGATTTCAAGCCTAGATCTGAAGGAGGTCACATCACTGGAACTGGCATAAATAGACGTTGCATTTCACAAATTGAGAGCGTTATCATTCTATCTCATATCATCCATGATCATTCAGAGATATGCCCAATTAAACATAAAAAGGTGGGTTACTATGCGTCCATTCGGATATAAAGATAAATTCGGTTATTTGTTTGGTGATTTCGGGAATGATTTCTTTTTTGCATTGGTAGCTTCGTTTTTGATGGTGTATTACACGGACGTATTCCATATTCATCCTGCAGCGGTGGGGGGCTTGTTCCTGTTAGCACGCTTATGGGATGCCGTAGCGGATATTACCTGGGGGCGTTTTATTGATACGAGAAAAGCATCGAAGCATGGAAAGTTCAAGCCCTGGATCTATCGTATGTCCTTCCCGCTGGTCATCTCAGGTGTGCTTATGTTTGTATACATCCCGGGAATGTCCGACGGATTCTACCTTGCCTATGCTTATGTGACTTATATTTTGTGGGGAACGTTGTACAGTACGGTCAATATTCCCTACGGCTCTATGGCTTCGGTTATTACCGCAGACCCTGTAGAGCGAACCGTGCTGTCCACCTGGAGATCACTCGGTGCAACTCTCGCTCAGCTTATCGTTGGCGTGCTTGGCCCGCTGCTGATGTTTGTGAATAATGAAGCGAATGCCAATCGATTCCTGATGGGTGCTGTCATTTTCGGAATTTTGTCAATCACCTCGTATATGGCATGTTATAAACTGTCCATCGAACGTGTTGTCATGGATGAGAATGAGAAGCCCAACACAAACTTGAAGAAAACATTGCAGGGGCTGCTGAAAAACAAACCGCTGATCATTTTCCTGATCGGATCATTAATATTTTTAATCAATCTCATGCTGATTGGTACTGTAAACACGTACTTGTTCAAAGATTACTTTGGTAACGCGCAACTGTTAAGTGTGCTCAGCCTCGTTCAATCGGCAACGATATTTATCGGCATGCCCTTGGTTAAACCGCTAGTCGCAAAATTTGGTAAAAAAGAAGTCGCCGCGACAGGATTTTTACTTTCAACGGTGATCTATTTGCTTTTGTATCTCATTCCTGATCTGTCGGTGGTGCAATATATGATCATTTTGTCCGTCGGTTTGTTTGGTTACGCTCTGTTTAATCTGATCAGCTGGGCATTTATAACCGACCTGGTCGACTATCATGAGTATTTGACAGGGCTTCGAGAGGACGCCACAATCTACTCCATTTATTCCTTTTCACGCAAAGTCGGACAGGCTGTTGCCGGAGGGATCGGTGGTGTAGCCGTTGCAGCCGTTGGATATAACGCTTCACTGCAAGTGCAGACTGCGGAGACACTTAAAGGGATTTACCTGTTAGCAACACTTGTACCCGCAATCGGATTATTTCTTGTCTTTGTATGTATTGCTGTGCTGTATCCTTTAAACAAAAAACGCACAGCTCAACTTGTAAGCGATATCAACGCGAAGAGAATGAGCAATTAGCTGACCAACAAGATATACAGCGAAGGGAGGTAGAGCAAGGGTATTCTTTTTAAAAGAGAATGAAGGAGATGTTCATATGTTATACCCTATACTTACCGAGACTCGCAACGTGATTGATCTGAACGGAATATGGAATTTTAAACTCGATTCAGGCCAGGGCTTTCAGGAGAATTGGCAGCAGGAAAAGCTCAAAAATACGATATGCATGGCTGTGCCTGCTTCATATAATGACATTGGAGTAAGTGCAAAAATTCGTGATCACGTGGGCTGGGTGTGGTATGAGCGCGACATCACCATTCCGGATTTGTTAACCGGGGAGAGATTGGTTTTACGGTTTGGTTCGGTCACTCATGCTGCGAAAGTGTATGTGAATGGCAAATTCGTAGTGGAGCACAAGGGCGGATTTCTGCCTTTTGAAGCTGTGATTAACCCTTATCTGCAAAGAGGGAAAAATCGGTTAACCGTTGCTGTCCATAATGTTGTGGACGAAACTACCTTACCTGTCGGTTCAGTTGTTGAGAAACACATCGCCGGAGTAGGGAAGGTCGTGCAGAACCTGCCTAATTTTGATTTTTTCAACTACGCCGGTCTTCATCGTCCCGTTAAAATATACACCACCCCTGCAACTTACATCCAGGACGTCACTATCGTTGCCAAATTGGATGGACAGGTTGATTATGCTATCGAGATTGAAGGCTCGGCCGCAGTTAAAGTGAAAGTTAAAGTACTGGACGAATCAGGAGCGGTTGTGGCAGAATCTGCAGGGGCATCAGGTCTGGCACACATTCCAGACGTCAGGTTGTGGGAGCCGCTAAATGCCTACTTGTACACGCTTCGCATTGAACTTGAAACGGAATCTGAAAATGAAACCGTAGATGTCTATGAACAGCCATTCGGGGTGAGAAGTGTTGAGGTAAAGGAAGGCAAGTTCCTCATTAACAACAAACCGTTTTATTTCAAAGGATACGGTAAACACGAGGATACCGCGATGCATGGCAGAGGTTTTGATGAAGCGGCCAATGTGCTCGATTGTAACCTGATGAAGTGGAGTGGGGCAAATTCATTCCGCACCGCGCACTATCCATATTCGGAAGAGATGATGCGGCTGGCCGATCGGGAGGGCTTTGTTGTTATTGACGAGGTGCCCGCAGTGGGTATGCATCTGAACATGCTGGTTCTCCATCGCGGCGGGGTGTTGAAAAATACGTGGGATGAACTGGAAACGTTTGAACATCATCAAGACGTAATTCGGGAGCTCATTCAGCGGGATAAAAATCACCCATGTGTCGTCATGTGGAACATCGCTAATGAGCCTGCTTCAGAAGAAGAGGGCGCCTACGAATACTTCAAACCGCTAGTGGAGTTAACCAGAGCATTAGATCCGCAGAAGCGTCCGATTACGATTGTCACCCAAATCGAATCGTCGCCGGAGAAGGATCAGATTGCAGAGCTGCTGGATATGCTCACCTTCAATCGTTATTACGGATGGTATGTGGATGGCGGGGAACTGAACTTGGCAAAACAGAAACTTCGCGCTGAACTCAATGGGTGGCTAAAAAGATGTCCACACACACCTATGATGATGACAGAGTATGGTGCAGATACCGTTGCCGGATTACACGATGTCGAGCCCGTTATGTTTACTGAAGAGTACCAGGTTGAATTCTACAAAGCCAACCATGAAGTGTTCGATGAGTTTCCACAGTTTGTTGGAGAACAGGTTTGGAATTTTGCTGATTTCGCAACCAGTCAGGGCATCATTCGAGTGCAGGGCAATAAAAAAGGCATTTTCACACGCGATCGTAAACCAAAGGCAATTGCACATGAGCTTAAAAGACGCTGGACAAGTATCCCGGATTTCTACTATAAGGGTTAAAAAGAAGTATACCTAATAGAGAACAGTGGTATTAAGAAGAATAACTATAAGAGAGAAAAGCAGAAAGAAGAGCAGGAAGAAAATGGATAAGAATAAGGATAAAGATAAAGATAAAGATAAAACAAAGATAAGAATAGAGAAGAAGACAGCTCATCATATAAAGTTGCTGTCTCTTTCTCATGGAAATAGAATAAAAATAGAATAGGGGATTTAGTATATCATTTATATCACTCGCTGCTTCCAGGGTATAACGCTCGCTGAGTGACAGGAATTGATCAAAGCAAAGACCTACCCGCGTCTATCATGTCAAAATTGCTGCTCATGCTCTTCTTTTTACATTATCCCGTATTCTTCGTTATTTGCTTGCTTATGCTAGTGCCCTTTAGCCCTCAGAGTCAGCTTCCTCAAATAACTGTTGAAGCATCTTATCCTTGTTGTTCAGAAATTGCTTCATGATCTGATAATGATCTGTTTCCTCCAACGTCTGGAGCTCGATGCCCTCTGAAGTCAGATTAAAGATCTGTGAATCCGGGTACGCCATTAAAATAGGGGAATGGGTAGCAATGATGAATTGTGAGTTTTGCTGCACCAGTTCATGAATGCGAGCGAGCATAGCCATCTGGCGAAGCGGTGACAAAGCCGCCTCGGGCTCGTCCAGAATATACAGACCTTGGCCCCCGAAACGATGTATAAACGTAGCAAAAAAAGACTCTCCATGAGATTGCTCATGTAAAGATTTTCCCCCGTACGAATCTTTTATCGGAGGTCCATACGAAGGCTCGTTGTCCAATTCATCGATCGTTGTCGCCAGATTATAATAACTTTCAGCCCTGAAAAAGAAGCCGTCCCTGGGACGCCGCGACCCTCTGACCAGTTGGATATACTGAAACAGATTGGAATGCGTGGCCCGGGTAGAAAATGAAAAATTCATCGTTCCGCCTTCGGGATTAAATCCCCAGGAGACAGCAATAGATTCCATCAGCGTAGACTTGCCCATTCCATTTTCACCAACGATATACGTGACCTTGGGGTGGAAATTTAGCGTATGTAGATGTTGAATCACGGCCAAGTCAAACGGATATTGATTAAAAGCAGCAATTTGATCACGCTTCAGCCGAATCTGGCTTAAATAAGATGCAGATAAGTTCAACTGGCTTCACTCCAGACGATAGAATAGATGGGCTGTTGTCGTCGTTCTACACTTCTTATACTGCCATTGGTGCGTTATACACGTACTTCATAACGATTACGAAGAACAGATAAATGATGCAGCTCATGTCCGGTGATCACCCAAGCAATTGCACGAGCAGTAGTCGAGTAATCATTGACGACACCTGTGCGCAGCCATGCTTCAGGACTAAGGCGGCGAAGCATGAGCAGGGTAGAATGCCGAACAGCTTCATATTCTTCTGCCAGATCGGCCACAGTATACGAGTCAAATGGATGACTGCCCATCAGTGTGTCCTGATCATATCCCGGAAGCGATGTCATATCACCTCTCGCAACCCGCAGCAAACGACCGCTCATAATACGTTCATTGTCAATAAGATGGCCAAAAACCTCCTTAACACTCCATTTCCCTTCGGCATAGCGGTAATTCGCTTGATCCTCAGTCAAGGAGTGAAGAGCTGCAATCACTTGTTTGGCTTGCTTCTCCAGCAGTTCCAACACATTGCCTTCAGGAACTTGACGAATGTATCCTTCATAAAAGGACGCATATTCTTGTGACTCAGGTCGTTCGTTCATGTGGTTGTCGTTCATATTCATGCTAAAACCCCTTTAACTAGAATTGATTTTTGTTTATTTTACCATTAATCAAGATAGAACCCCAGCGCAGATCACATTCATAGCATGATGTTAAGGTTAGAGTCCGTCATGGTTACAATATTGGTGCACGTTCTCTTTTGAATTCTCTTTTGGACTCTGGTTCGGATTTAACCCTTCATTTATCGTAAGCTTCAATGGATTATTCTTTCAATTATCGTAGCTACCCGCCAAACACCGATTTATCAGCAGCATTTCTCAGAAGAACCTACCTATCTAGCTACATACCTGCTCTAACGAATCCATATGAGCTTATTTAATCAAGATTGAGCCCTCTCAAATTGTAACGATCCCCACAAACCTTATTTCGCTGAAATTGCAAAATAAACACCCATTTTCCCACCAAATGCCGAGAATAGGGTCCCCTCGATTCGTTAGAAATGAAATACGTATAAAATCGGCCAAATAGCGTTACCTGAGATCGTTAGAGAAAATAGAGCTCTTTGAAGCATCGGCGGAGTATGTCAATCTTGAAAGGAGCAGGATTAAAGGAGCAAGTTCTAGTGGTGCATTTTTACAGATTTGCATTATAATATACAGATCACGGTCAATAACATTTTTCTGAAAGGAGGGATCGACATCTTCACACCGATGGAAACCTTTATTATTGTTTTTGGATCTATTTTTCTAATCATTCTGATTTATATAGGAATTCCGGCTATCTTGATCTTTACAACCTATATGATGTTCCAAAAACGCAAAAAGCTTAACCAAGCGACAGCTCAAAACCAACTGAATCACCTAAACAATCCAGGTAGTCCAAACAACGTGGACCATCTGAACAACGTAGACAAATTAGATAACCCAAACCATGTAGAAAATCTAGACAATGTAGACAATCCAGATTTTCTGAACAAATCTAATCCTTTTCACCAATACAAAGTTAAACCCTAGCAAGCAGCAGACTATCCAACGTGAGACCTATGATAAAAACTTTTAACCCAGATACATAGTCCACCACCAAGCCGCCGTTAATTCGGTGGTTTTTTCATTTTACAGAATTCAGCATAAGCTGATACATATAAGAAGCATATGAGGATTGATCAATAATCCATCAGTATACATCATTGCAACTGTATGCCCGATACCTTACCCTGAATATATTAGTAACCGATGCCATCACATAAGTCAGAAGGGATCTGAACATAGGCTGAGCGTAAATACAAAATGAAATAACCTTCAACTGTCTATTTCGTTCATCAAACTATTGATCAAGATTGGCTCTGTCCGTCAAAACATTGACGCTCTGCTGCTTGAATCGCTTGGGTGATACCCCTGTGATCTGTTTAAACTGTCTGCAGAAATGCTCCACATTGCGGTACCCGCAGCGATCAGCGATTTCAGCTACCGAGTAAAGGTAATGCCTGAGGTATTCTTTGGCTAAACGAATGCGGCTGTGGATGACATCATCCATACACGATACACCAAAGGATTTCTTATAAATCAGCTGCAAATACCCTGGACTGATACTCATCGTTTTGGCCATGGCCGCAACCGTCCATGGGTGACCGGGATTGTTGTGAATCGCCGTCCGCAGTTTCATTAGAGGATAATGCTGCGGGCCAATATTCTCAAGAACACAGGACTCCAGCAGCTTGTTAAACAGCGTTCGAAGCAAAAAATCCATCGATGCTTCCTGGTAATCCTTCTTGAAAGAATGCTCTGCCACCAGTAACTGGAACAGCTTGTGACAATATTCAGGATCATCTAACGGGAATGGCTTCCCGCGCGGGAGGCGGCTTTCGGTGATATAAGGCTCAGCACTATGCAAACGAATCCAATCGTTTACATACTGCTCCGCACACGCACGATAATAGATTTTCTGATGGGGTGCATATAGAACAGCATGATGGGGTGGATATTCCTTCAGCTCACCATCTACCCAGAACTGTGCCGCCGTCTTTGTGATGACCAAAAGCCAGCAATCATGCCCTTCGGGCACATCAAACACAAATCCACTGTGATGTACCGCATCATGTTCAACGTAAAAAATAGTATTCATCGTTCTTCACCTTTACCATACAGGTTGTGGAATTGATATGAACTTGGACACTGTTACTCCTGCTTTGTAATATACGGTTATTCCTGTTTTCTATTATACGGTTACTTCTGCTCTATATTAAACGGAAGTTTGTCTTAAACGCTCGGCAAATACATTCATTTATTTTCATCTAAACCTTTAATCAATATCTTCAATATCTTTTCAACTTCAATATCTTTTCAATAAGGAGTGCATCTCGAGTGAAAAAGCAAGCGTTGAATCCCTACCTCCCGGCTTGGGAGTACGTTCCTGACGGTGAGCCTTACGTATTTAACGACAGAGTATATGTGTACGGGTCGCATGACCGTTTTAACGGGCATGTGTTTTGCCTGAACGATTATGTATGCTGGTCTGCACCAATAGACGATCTTGGTAACTGGCGCAATGAGGGCGTCATTTATTTGAAAACAGATGATCCGCTGAACCCGGATGGCCATATGTGTCTGTACGCGCCCGATGTAACGGTAGGGCCGGACGGACGTTATTATCTATTTTATGTGCTGGATAAAGTTCCGGTTGTGTCCGTTGCTGTGTGTGATACACCGGCTGGTAAATATGAATTCTATGGTTATGTAAAATATGAGGATGGCACCCGGCTTGGAGAACGAGAAGGGGATGAGCCACAGTTTGATCCCGGTGTGCTGACGGAAGGACAGCTGACTTATCTGTATACCGGCTTCTGTGCACCTGGCGATCGTTCCAGACACGGCGCCATGGCAACCGTACTTGGACCGGACATGTTAACGATTGTGGAGGAACCCGTTTTCATCGCACCAAGTCAGCCGTACAGCGAGGGCAGTGGATTCGAAGGACATGAATTTTTTGAGGCACCTTCGATCCGCAAGAGGGGGGACCTGTACTATCTCGTTTATTCCTCGATTGTGATGCATGAATTATGCTACGCCACCAGCACATCCCCAACGGCAGGTTTTGAATACGGGGGCGTAATTGTGAGTAACTGTGATCTCCACATCGATACCTACAAACCGGCCGATATGCCGATGTATTACGGAGGCAACAATCACGGCAGCATTATCGAAATGAATACAGACTGGTATATTTTCTATCACCGGCACACTAATGGAGATGCATTTAACAGGCAGGGTTGCATAGAGAAAATTTCATTTCAAGAGGACGGATCAATTCCTCAGGTGGAGATGACCTCTTGTGGCGCTAATGGAGGCGCACTTGAGGGTAAAGGACAATATCCTGCACACATTGCATGCAATCTGTTTACTCGTGATGATCAAACATACACCGGAGGTTTCGGTGCAGGGGCCTGGCTGGACAGTCGCTTTCCGAAAATTACACAGGACGGCAGAGACGGTGATGAGGAGATCGGGTATATTGCCAATATGGTTGATTCAGCAACAGCAGGTTATAAATACTTCCATTGTCATGGCATTCGCCAGGTTACCCTGAGGGTAAGAGGATACTGCAGCGGAGCTTTCGAGTTGAAAACCTCATGGGACGGCCCGGTTCTGGGAACCATCCCGGTTCACTTTACCAATGAATGGAAGGCTTACACCGCGCCAATCACCATCCCGGACGGCACACAAGCATTGTATTTTACTTATATAGGAAATGGCGGAGCAAGTCTTGCTTCATTTGCCTTGGAATAAGATGTTAGGCGGAATTCAAAGAATGCCTCAGTAGAAGCGGTTACACGCCTTTTCCGGCATGTGATGTATGTCTGCATCATGTGGTGGATGTAAAGCAGCTAGTGGAGAGTCAATCGCCATTAGCTGCTTTTTTCATGCTCTGCTTGCTGTGAATGGTTGCGAAACTCGCTTGGTGCAATGCCCGTCCACCGCTTGAATTGACGACTGAAATGCGCATTGGTCTTATAGCCCAGCATCATGGCAATATGGTCGATCGTCAGATCCGTCTGTTTAAGGAGTCGCTGTGCTTCGTTCAGAAGTGTCTCGGATAAAAATTTGCGTGGCGGCTGACCGTAGATTTCGCGAAAAATCCGATTCACCTGGGATGTGCTCATATTCAACGATTTGGCGATATCCTGAATCCATGTACGGTTATTCTCCTGAATCTCGCCATGAAGATGAATGTAGTTTACTGAATCCTCGATGTGCTCCGCGATCTGATGGGCAATGATTTCTTTTCTGGATAATGTAACGGAGGCGTGATCAGATAACTGTCCAACCAGCGAGCCAAGCAGCTCAAATACGGCAGCATGCACCTTCATCTGTTTGGAGGAGGATAATGAATCGGACAAATGCTCCGTTGACAGCTCATATAATGCAGACAGGGAGGCCGATAATCCCGTGGCCAGATTGGAAACAGCCGGATAATAGATATCATTACAACGGTTGAGCTCCCGGCAGAAGGATGTATCATGCACACTGAAATGCACTGAAAAATAACTGAAGCCCTCTGGCCCTGCGCCTGTACAGGAATGGGTCATTCCAGGGCGGATGAACAACAGGTCACCCTTGGACTGTTTGTAAAGCTGCCCATTAACCACCATATCCATCTGCCCCTCCATCATCCAGTGTATTTCGTACATCGTGTGCTCGTGAGATGGATAGGTCCAGTTCGAATCTGCCTTTCGGGCATGCAGACCCATGAGTTGAAACGACATGCGAACATCAGGAAGACGGCCCAGATACATCGCTTCCGCATGCTTGGTCATACCAGCTCAGCTCCTTTGTCGAATAAATATAACCTTATCTTACCAGAAAAATAATGCGTGAAAAGGGTAACTCTTCGGATGGATTAGAGCATCGTCATGAGACATTCATGATGCTAAGGTATAATTATCAACCCGCCAAGGGAAAACAGGGGGCACGCTTACATGCGAATTATTCGATTTCTGGATGGAGAACAGAAGTGGCTTGCAGCCGTTACGGATGACGAACAAGCCTATCGTTTGCCACAAGCCGATTTCATCACATTGATCCATCAGTCCAGAGAACAGGGGATATCTCCAGTACAGCTTGTTGAAAGCGCTCTTAAACCCGTGAACCGTTTGACAGAGGATTGGACATCCCTGCATTTTATTAATCCAATTGACGCTCCGGAGGTGTGGGCTGCGGGTGTGACGTATCAGCGAAGCCGGGAAGCGCGTAATTATGAAGCGACAGACGGCAAGCTGGATGCGAACACCTTTTACGATAAGGTCTACGATGCAGAACGGCCGGAAATCTTTTTCAAATCAACAGCTGCCCGGACCGTGGGTCCTAATGAAGCTGTAACACTCCGCAGCGATTCCACCTGGCAGATTCCAGAGCCCGAGCTCGGACTGGTAATTACCGCAGATGGCAGCATTGTGGGATACATCGTTGGCAATGACATGAGCTGCCGGGATATCGAGGGTGAAAATCCGCTCTATCTGCCGCAGGCCAAAATATGGCGCAGCTCCTGCGCTATTGGTCCAGCTATACGTTTGGCAGAAACGGTAGCTAATCCTTATGATCTTGACATCGTCTGCGAAATCTATCGCGATAGCAAGGTTGTGGTGAATAGTGAGGCAAGTACAAGCGAATTAAACCGGAAGCTGGATGAGCTGGTTTCCTTTTTGGCAAGAGATAATGATTTGTTTGACGGAACCGTGCTGCTGACAGGTACAAATATCGTACCGCCTAACGATTTTACACTTCAGCCAGGAGACCGCATTGAAATTACGATCAGCGGCATCGGCACACTGGTGAATCCTGTTATTTCAAACCGATAATCGATGAATTCGAACAAATGAACAGGGAGGATGAGCGCAATGGGTTTTCAGTTAGAGCAGACGTATAACAATTTTATTAACGGTGAATGGGTGAAGGCAGGTTCCGGCCAGACCGAACCAAGCCTTAATCCGGCGAATCGCAACGAAATTGTAGGTTATGTTCCAGCTTCTGGTGTGGAGGACCTGAATCATGCTGTGGCAGCGGCCAAAACGGCAGCCAAAACGTGGCGCAGGTTAACTGGCGCGGAACGCGGCAATTATCTGTTTCAGGCTGCCAATGTACTCGAACGTCGGGCAGACGAGGTAGCCGAAGCGATGACAAGGGAGATGGGGAAGACCTTTCCTGAAGCCAAGGGAGAGACGATGCGCGGCGTCGCGATTCTCAGGTATTACGCAGGAGAAGGCATGCGCAAAACAGGTGATGTTATTCCGTCAACGGACAGTGAAGCTCTGATGTTCACAACCCGTGTACCGCTTGGTGTGGTAGGTGTGATTGCACCTTGGAATTTTCCGGTGGCGATCCCGATCTGGAAAACAGCGCCTGCGTTGATCTACGGCAATACCGTTGTACTCAAGCCAGCTCAGGAAACGGCGGTTACCGCAGCCATAGTAATGGAATGCTTCGAGGAAGCGGGTCTTCCAGCAGGAGTTCTTAACCTGATATGTGGTAAAGGCTCCGTCATCGGTTCCGCGCTGGCGGAGCACCCGGATGTAAACGGAATTACATTCACAGGCTCCAATGAAGTCGGCAAACGGGTTGGTGCGGCTGCCCTCGCTCGGGGTGCCAAATACCAGCTTGAAATGGGTGGTAAAAACCCGGTAATCATTGCCGCAGACGCTAATCTCGATCTGGCTGTAGAAGGAACGATCAGCGGTGGTCTGAAATCAACAGGGCAAAAATGTACAGCGACCAGCCGCGTTATTATCGAACGAAAAATATATGATGCCTTCAAGGAAAAGCTGCTGTCACAGGTTCAGGAGATTCGTTTGGGAGACGGCATGTCTGCTGGCAGCTGGATGGGGCCGTGTGCAAGTGAAGGGCAGCTGAACACCGTGCTGAGCTACATTCAGAAAGGACAGGATGAAGGCGCAGTTCTGCTTGCTGGGGGAAAAAGACCAAATAATCCCGAGCTTGCAGAGGGCTTTTATGTAGAACCAACCGTATTTGAAGGTGTCGAATCCCATATGTCTATTGCCAGGGAAGAAATTTTTGGCCCGGTGCTGGCCTTGATGCCCGTTGACTCTATCGAGGAAGCGATAACACTCGCCAATGACAGCGATTATGGTTTAAGTGCTTCAATCTATACGCAGAACGTTGGTTCGATGCTCTCGTTTATTCGGGATATGGATGCCGGACTTGTCAGAATTAATGCAGAAACCGCAGGGGTAGAGCTGCAGGCACCGTTTGGCGGGATGAAAATGTCCAGCTCGCATTCCAGAGAGCAGGGACAAGCGGCTATAGAATTTTTCACCGCGATCAAAACAATCTTCGTGAAATCATAACCTGCGGGGAGGATATCATGTACGAACAGATCCTATCAATTATGGAGGGAAAAGCAGCTGTTCTGGAGGGAAAAGCATTTGAACAGGATGGAACAGTGACCGAACTGAGAGGAACGGCGTCTGATCGAGAGAATATGGCGTCAGACCGCTACGAGATTACAGCTCATGCTCCAGGGCCCACAGGTCATCTGCCATTGACCGATGATTTGCTGCGTAATGCTCCAAGCGGTGACTTGTTCGGCATGTCCCAGAATGTTGGCATGGGCTGGAAGCCAGGAGAATTAAACGGCAAACAGTTCCTTATCTTAAGCACACAGGGCGGTATTCGAAATGAAGATGGCAGCCCTGCAGCTCTTGGTTATCATACGGGCCACTGGGAGGTTGGGCTGCTGATGAAGGCGGCTGCCGAAGAACTGTCCAGCCATGGCGGCATCCCCTTTGCCGGTTATGTCAGTGACCCTTGCGACGGCAGATCACAAGGAACAACCGGCATGTTCGACTCGCTTCCGTATCGGAACGATGCGGCAATGGTTTTCCGCCGCTTGATTCGATCTCTGCCCACGCGAAAAGGTGTGCTTGGGGTTGCCACCTGTGACAAGGGACTGCCCGCCATGATGCTTGCGCTTGCAGGTATGCCGCAGCTGCCAGGCGTGATCGTTCCGGGCGGTGTTACCCTTCCGCCTACGGATGGAGAGGACGCTGGCAAAATTCAGACTATTGGTGCAAGGTATTCGAATGGAGAGCTTTCACTGGAGATGGCATCAGAGCTGGGGTGCCGGGCTTGCGCTACACCTGGCGGGGGATGTCAGTTTCTAGGAACAGCTGCAACCGCGCAGGTTGTCGCGGAGGCTTTGGGCATGACGGTACCTCACGCTGCCTTGGCCCCTTCAGGACAGCCGATCTGGACCGAGATGGCACGTCAATCCGCGCGCGCGCTCATGCATATGGAGAAGCAGGGTATGACGATGTCTGACATTATTACAGATGCTTCCATTCGCAATGCCATGGTTGTACATGCTGCCTTCGGCGGGTCTACGAATCTGCTGCTTCATATTCCAGCGATTGCTCATGCCGCAGGTTTAACCCTGCCGGGTGTACAGGACTGGATTCAGGTCAATAAACAGGTGCCCAGACTGGTAAGCGCGCTGCCGAACGGTCCTGTCTTTTACCCGACCATTCGGGTATTTCAGGCCGGCGGTGTTCCCGAGGTCATGCTTCATCTCAGACGCCTGGGCCTGTTGGATGTCTCTGTACCGACCGTAACTGGCATGCCTTTGGATCATGTACTGGATTGGTGGGAATCGTCAGAACGTCGTCATGTCATGCGCAAGCAGCTGCAGGAGAGAGATGGCATTGATCCGGACACCGTCATTATGAGTGCAGAACAGTCGAAGCATCTCGGGATTTCCTCAACAGTGACCTTTCCAACCGGCAACATCGCTCCAGAAGGCTCGGTTATTAAATCGACCTCTATCGACCCGGATGTTCTGGATGAGCATGGGATATATCGTCACCGGGGCACTGCCAAGGTGTTTACCACCGAACGTGCAGCCATTCGTGCCATCAAAACAGGCGGAATTCAGGCCGGAGACATTATCGTACTGCTTGGACGAGGGCCTTCAGGCACGGGCATGGAGGAGACCTATCAGCTAACGTCTGCACTCAAACATCTGTCTTTTGGCAAATACGTCTCCCTGATTACGGATGCAAGGTTCTCGGGTGTCTCCACAGGTGCATGTATTGGTCATGTTGGTCCTGAAGCTCTGGCGGGCGGGCCAATTGGCAAGCTGCGGGATGGTGATCTAATTGACATTGTAGTGAATCGAAGCACACTGGATGGAAGTGTTAATTTTGTCGGAACAGTGGGCATGGAGGTAACTCCCGAGGAAGGAGCCTTTATTCTGGCACAGAGATCGTTTCATCCAAATATGCGTGCAGATGAAGCGCTGCCAGATGATACACGCCTGTGGGCCGCACTTCAAGCGGTCAGCGGGGGAACCTGGAGAGGCAATGTGTATGATGTCGATCGAATTATCACCGCACTCGAAGCGGGGAAAAAAGCACTGGGTTGGCACTAAACCAACAGGACCTGGATAAACAAAGTCACTCTGGCATCGGTGCTCTGGCCTGTATATATTTTTGGAACAGATATTACTTATGTACCGGAGGTTTATTCAATGAATACGATCAACCCTTTGATCATCAATCCGATTCTTCCCGGGTTTCATCCCGATCCCTCTATCTGCAGGGCGGGAGAAGATTATTATATCGCTACATCTACGTTCGAGTGGTTCCCGGGTGTACGCATTCACCATTCCAAGGATCTCGTTCATTGGCGCGCAATGCCGTATCCGCTAACTCGCAAGGCGCAGCTCAACATGGAGGGTAACATTAATTCAGGCGGCGTATGGGCGCCCTGCCTCAGTTATGATAACGGGATGTTTTATCTAATATATACCGATGTGAAGAGCCGGGTGGGTGCTTTTAAAGATACACATAATTACCTTGTCACCGCATCGGATATTGAAGGACCATGGTCTGACCCGATCTATCTGAACAGCAGCGGTTTTGATCCATCCTTATTCCATGATGAAGACGGGCGCAAATGGCTGGTTAATATGATCTGGGATCACCGTAAAGGCAAAAATCACTTCGCAGGCATCGTGCTGCAGGAGTATTCCGTTCAGGAACAGAGGCTGATCGGACCCGCAGTTAATATTTTCAAAGGGACCGAGCTGGGACTTACAGAAGCACCGCATCTGTATAAGCACAACGGCTATTATTACTTGGTTACCGCAGAAGGTGGAACAGGCTATGAGCACGCCGTTACCGTTGCACGTTCACGGACGTTACAAGGCCCTTATGAGGTTGACCCGGCAAACCCGATACTCACATCCAATGGCAGAACGGATTTACCCCTGCAAAAAGCAGGTCATGGCAGTCTCGTGGAAACACACACTGGTGAATGGTACATGGCACATCTCGTTGGAAGACCCGTCCAGGATAAGCACTGCATTCTTGGTCGAGAGACGGCTCTGCAGCGCTGTATCTGGAGCGAAGAAGGATGGTTGAGACTTGCTACTGGAGATCGTTATCCAGAGCTTCAGGTCGCTGCACCTAACGTAACACCGCATCCTTTTGAAGCGATGCCCGATAAGGATCATTTTGATCAGACTGTGCTTCGAAACGACTGGAATACACTTCGCATTCCGCCTGACCCGTCGTGGCTTAGTTTGACGGAGCGCCCCGGTTACTTGCGTCTGTATGGTATGGAGTCGATGAGCTCTACGCATCGACAAAGTATGGTTGCCCGCAGACTGCAAACCTTTGAAGGTGAAGCGGAGACCTGTCTTGAATTCGCACCGGATCATCCACAGCAGATGGCCGGATTGATTCTTTATTACGATACTAAGGATTATCTCTATCTGCGAGTGACACATCATGAAGAGAAGGGGCTGTGCCTTGGGATCATTCAATCCAGATATGGAGTGTATGATGAGCTTATGGTGGAAGATATTCCTCTGACGCAGGGGAATCGAATTCGTCTGAAAACGGTGATTGATCATGATCGTGCCTGTTTTTACTACAGCTTAGACGAGCATTCCTCCTGGATTCAGGCTGGTAAGTGGACGGATATTACGCATTTATGTGATGAATCTCCGGAGTACATTCGCTTCACCGGAACCTACATTGGGCTCTGTGTGCAGGATCTTGGCGGAACACGCAAGCATGCTGATTTTGATTATTTTCGGTATACCACATTATAAAGACTAAGAAGAAGGCTCCCGTTATCTGGCCGTTATCTGGGAGCCTTTTTTAGATATCAGGAGCTTTTATTCTATAATCTACTCATCTCAAGCAAGACTCGAATAATGGTTGTTTTATGAATAAGAGTCATGTTCAATGAGTTCGAGTGTCAGTCTGGATTTGAAATATTCAAAGATCTCTGGACTGTCCTGGATGGAGGTGCGGAGTGCGATGTAACCATCGGGACGAATTAATATAAGTTCATCGCTGACCACATCGTAAATTCGATAGGCATTTCCTGCTTTGTCGATTATATTTTCCACACCCTCGGCATGAGATGGCAGAATGACATGTAGATGAATTGCGTCGTATGTGAAGTTCTCGAGAGGAAGGATATCTGCAGAGTTTACAAAAGCCAGAAGAGTCCAGTGGGGACCGCGAAACAAGTCAAAAAGACTTCCCGTAAACCCCACACCCTGCAATCCCTCCGCATTAGGAGCACGATCGCCGGGCATCAAGCGAGAAATATTCGTTTGATGCGATGGATAGGCAAGAGAACTCGAGCGATAGGAAATAAGTAACCCGCTCGTCAGATCGTCGGAAACCGTACTTAATGATTGGGATAATGCTCCACGCTCACTAGCCGTTCTGATGACTCCTCCCATCTTTTTGGTACTATCCTCAAGCACCGCTTGAGCCACAGGTCGGCGCTCCTCATCGTACGTGTCAAGCAAAGCTGCGTCGGCTCCTCGCAGGACGGCGTCCAGCTTCCATCCCAGGTTATATGCGTCCTGAATCCCCGTATTCATGCCCTGACCGCCGGCTGGCGAATGAACATGAGCAGCATCACCCGCAAGGAATACCCGGCCGTTACGGTAACTTTCAACCATGCGGACATTAATGCGGTAGATGGACAACCAGGAGGCATCCATAAGCCGAACCCCCTTGCCGCTCGATCGTCGGTCAAACATAGCTTGGTACACTTCTAACGTTGGCTCCTCCGGGTCCTTGATTTCAGCAGGAATTGTGGCCTGCAATTGCCAAATGTCGGATTTAGGTAACGGTGTCACCCCAACCATACCCTCCGGAGATGTCCAGATATGAATATGATTACGGTCCAGCCCTTCCAATCGCACGTCACCAAGATACCATCGCTCATGATCGTGTGTTTTACCAACCAGCGGCAAATGAATAAACTTCCGTACATTACTTTTTCCCCCGTCAGCACCAACTACATAGCGAGCGTGAATGAGTTCTTCTCCTTGTGGCGTGTCCACAGTCACCACTACACTATGCAAATTCTGAACGAGCTTGACAGCTTCCTTTCCCAACTCAATTTGGCCGCCAAGCACCGAATATCGGTTACGCAATGCTTTTTCCACATCAAATTGAGCAATCCAAAGTGGATCACGATAGGGTGTCTCAAGTTCAGCGCTGGCTGCAACTGTAATTGGCGGCTTGTCTGCAAACCCGCCATCTTCAGTGTAATAACGAACAGGCAAATCCACGACACCTGTGTTGATAATGTACTGAACAGCCTCCAAATCATCAATGACTTCAAGTGAGCGAGGTTGGATTCCTTTGGCGCGAGAGGCTGTGTTATACGAGGCGCCTCGTTCAATAATACGATGATCAACGTTTCGACGGGCAAGGTCGCAAGCAAGGGTAAGTCCTGTTGGTCCTGCACCGACAATAAGGACATCAACAAAAGATTGCATGACTTTCATGGGTAAAATCCTCCTTGATTCATATTTTATTATGTTACACATACTAAACTACACCGTGCAGTGTAGTTTGTAAAGCGGAACTTATTTTTGATAGTATATCTATAAGGGGGAACTTACGAATGGAGAATACGGAAAACAAAAAAGTTCGCAAAGGCTCTTTAGACAAACGAGCTAAAATTATTGGGGCAGCTAGAGACCTGTTTCTTTTAGATGGATTTGATCGTTCCAGCGTCGATGCAGTGGCAGCAAAAGCAGGAGTTTCCAAACGGACCGTCTATGATTATTATGGTGACAAACAGAACTTGCTGCTTGCCGTTGTGGAAGAAACGAGCGGGGCGGTTCTCGAACTGATCAAACAAGGGATTGCAGACCATCTTTTCGAATTCGAGGATTTGGAGCAGGCGCTTGTCACATTCTGCGAACAATTCGTGGCTTCGGCCAATGGTTCGTCTGACTACAGTGCTTTGATCCGTCTGGTTACGGTAGAAGCTGATAATCTGCCAACCTCATTTCTGGAAAAGCTGGATTATGCAACGGAAGAGGGGCTTATCAGAAGGTTTACCGAGTTTGGACAAACCGGATTGCTCCATGTATCTGATCCTGAGATGGCAGCAAAACACTTTGCCGCATTAACGTTTTTAATGGTATTTAATCAACCTAAAAAAAATGGGGCTTTGGAGAAAGACCAGACCAAACGTATCCTTACTGAAGGAGTACGTGTCTTTCTTTGCGCCTATGGGCGTCATTCCATGATGTAGAATACAACCTTGAAAGATGGAGGGAATACATATGAAGAAGTATATAGTCGTTCACACGCATCATTCGAATTATCCAGATCCGATTGTGTTGTCCAAGGGAGATGTGGTTCTGTACGGAAAAGAAGATACCGAATTCCCGAACTGGATTTTCTGTGAAGCATTGCACTCCAGGAAGAAAGGCTGGGTGCCAAAGCAAATCCTGAGTGCACCTGATGATAAACTGATGGCAAGTGTTCAACAAAACTATTCTGCACATGAATTGAATGTTGCCCCGGGCATGATTGTGGAGAAGGAATCAGAGTTGAATGAGTGGAGTCTCGTATTCACTGCTGATGGGGAGAAGGGGTGGGTACCGAATAAAGTAATCACCCCACTGAAATTATAGACGTTACGGCTTGTCCATCCATTCTGATCTTAAAACTGCATATTGATACTCATCTATCCACTGACCCTTGGACATGTAATTTTCGAGCAAATGTCCCTCCCGCCTCATTCCTAATCGTTCAAGCACTCGAATGGATTTGGCGTTACGCACATCAGCAAAAGCAATCACTTTATGTTTGTTCAGTGAGCCAAATACATAGTCAAGCAGGGCGCAAAGTGCTTCATGCATATATCCCATACCTTGGTACTCGGGGGCCAGCGTGAAGCCAAGCTCGACATTACGAGGTTCAGCTCCAAGGGTATGGATTGCACAATCCCCTATCAATTGATTATTAGCGGACAAGGCAATGGCGTATTGAAACCACGTCCCGGCTTGATCGGGAGATTGTGCCATTTGTTTACTGACAAAGGTCTCAGCATCCTGAAGGGTATAATTTTCCCAGGATTGAAAACGAGCAACCTCTGGATTAGCCCTGTATTGATAAAAAGCCTGTATATCCTGCATGTTAAATGATCGAATAACAAGTCTCTCCGACACCGCATACGCTTCGTTTGTTTTCTCCATCAACAAATCATCCTTTAACTTTTAATAGTCTTCGCTGTTATCCGTAATATTCAAGCAGTTCTACTGAAGCTCAGTCTACTCTGGATTTAAAAAAGTCAATCAGCCATTCCATTAACTGCTGCTGAGCCTTGCTAATAAAACGGTCCGCATAATAAGTCAGCTCCATATGCCTGACAGGCACAGGTCCAGCAATCGGGATGGAAACGATATCAGACCAGCCGGAATGCTGTTTCAGTAGCCCTCTTGGCTGAATTGTGGCACCGATGCCTGCCGCAACCAGCTGCAGCAGGGAAGACGCAGACCCAACCTCCATAACCGTACTTAATTCCAGGCCTTGTTCCCGGCAAACATCATCCACCAAATCTCTGCCCAAATACCCCTTAGGATACATTACAAGAGCGTGTTCCGTCAGTTCTTCAAGAGCAATCTCATGTCTCTTCGCCAGCTCGCTTGAGGTATGAACAAACACTTCATACGGCTCACTGCCTAGCGGAATCTGTACCAGCCTTTTATCCACAGGAGCACGCAGACCAACCCCGAGATCGACTTGATGTGCCAGCACTTCATCCCGAACGTAAATGGTGGAGAAGGCCTGCAGTTTAGTATCAGGATAGCGGGTTTTGAACTCGACAAAAAGCGGAACGAGCTGAAAATCAAGGTCAGAGGGTAATACAGCCAGACGTACGGTTCCACGTTTCTCGGATAACAGCTCTTTAATCGCATTCTTCGCATCCATCTCCGCCTGAAGCATTTTCATCCCGTATTGATTGAGAAGCTTGCCTGCCTCGGTTGCAATGACTTTTTTGCCAATCCGGTCAAAGAGAGGTGTGCCCAATTCCGCTTCCAGCAGACGAATCTGCTGACTCAGCGTAGGCTGGGAAATGCCCAATTCTTCTGCGGCCTTTGTGAAATGAAGATGCTCAAATACGGCCATAAAATACGTAATATTTCGAGTATCGATACACTTCACCCCAATAAATAATAGTATTTTACTATTATAATAATACGAATTATTGGATTGATCAATGGAACAGGCGAGCTTATACTCAAAGTGACTTCAACAAGACTCAGGAGGAAGAACACGATGAAAAAAACATTCTTATTATTGGCGCTATCGATCGCGGCATTGAACCTGCGTCCTATCATTACTTCTGTAGCTTCAATGATGGGCATGATTCAGTCCGAGCTTGGTATAAGTGCATTAACCGCAAGTCTGCTAACAACGCTGCCTGTGCTGTGTATGGGACTGTTTGCCCCTGCTGCCACTGCGCTTAGTCAGCGGCTGGGTCTGGAGCGAACGCTTTTTATATCACTGCTGCTGATTACATTAGCGACTGCACTGCGCGGTGCAGATCAGTCCGTCACGATGCTTCTGGTTACCGCTTTGTCGGGAGGAATCGGGATCAGCTTCGCTGGCCCTCTGTTATCCAGCTATATCAAAAAGTATTTCCCCGGCAGCCCCGGCGTTGTCAGTATCTACTCCGTCTCCATGACGATTGGAGCGGCGCTGGCATCAGGGTTGACTATTCCGATCTATCATCAGGCCCAAAATAACTTAACACTCGCTTTGTCCTGCTGGACTGTGCTGGGAATACTAGCTTTGATTTTCTGGCTGCCACTTATTCGCAAAAAACAATCTTCCAGCAGCAGAATGCAGCGTCTTCGGCTTCCGCTGGGCAACAAAAAAGCGATTCGGTTCACCTTGTTCTTCGGCTTTATGGCCAGCATGTTCTACAGCCTGACAGCCTGGATATCACCGATTGCTCTCAGCTTTGGATACAGCACACAAGATGCAACGATCCTGCTTACCTTGTTTACATTGATTCAAGTGCCCGCTGCGCTGCTCATTCCAAATCTGGTGAATCGCTCAGGCAAGCTCAAGCTGTGGCTGGTTTTGTGCAGCATTTCGGAACTCATTGGTCTAGCATTACTCTTATCACCAGTTCCCATGCTTCCTGCCGTAATTTTTCTGGGCATAGGTGCCGGTGGATTATTCCCTTTGGCCTTAATGCTGCCTATTGTAGAAACGCGTACGGCAGAGGAAGCGGGAACCTGGTCGGCCATGTCACAGATGGGTGGTTATACTATGGGAGCTTTCGGCCCGCTGGTTATCGGAGGAATTTTTGATCTGAGCGGACATTTCAACGCCTCGATCATTGCTATGCTGGTCATTGTAGTGCTGATGATCAGTGTACAGCTTTCCATGTCGATGGGGAGCAAAACGGTAGAAACACCTCATAAACCATGAGCTGTAAGCACTACAAAACTGAAGGTACGCCACTGTGTAACGTGTAGACTCCAGCGTACTTCACCTTATATACAACAATCGCCGCAGCCTGTCGTGATAACAATAACAGGCTGGCGGCGATTTTCATGTTATACAGCAGCTTCAGCGTAGGCTTGGGAGGACTGTTTCCGCAGCTCTCGCCGCAGGAATATTCCAATCCCTAGCGAGGCCAAACCTATGATGAGAATACAAGCTCCCAGCTCCAGGCTGTAAAAACCCAATTCACCGTGCCGGAAGGCCATCCCCCGGATCATACGATTGAGCCAGTTCATCGGCAGAGCCCATGCAGTTACCTGAAAGAATGTCGGGAACGCAAGCGGTGTTAATTGAATACCGGTTACTAGAAATGAAGGGTACAGAATAATACTCATTCGTGCACCAACCTTGGATACATTTCGAACAGAGTATCCGAGCAGCACTGCCAGCAAACATAATGCCATCGAATACAGCAGTAGAGGCACAACAAAGATATAAGGTGCTGCTTCAAATCGCATATGTCCTACCTGCTTTAACATCCCGTAACTGAGCAGGGAAGAGCAGGTACACAATAATGCATAAGGTACAGCTCTAATCCAGAGATGGAAGGGAGAATCTCCAGCCGACATCAGTTTTCCTTCCTGCCGAAGGCGGGGAGCAATCGCACCGGCCGCACCTGTCGTAAGCATCAGTATAATAATGTTTACAAAGCCAATCACCATTGTACCAACATAACTGGAGGTTGGATTATATAACATGCGTTGTGCCATAGATAGTGGGGACAACAGATTTCTGGCTGATTCCATGTCCATACCGCTTTCAGCAAGATGGGTTAGAGAAAGCGTCATATTTTCGGTCGTTATAATCTCCTGAATGGCAGGCCGAATCCCGCTCAGGCTGGAAGGCATCGTATTGTCCATCCAGATTCCGATACTTGAAGACAACCCCTTGTCTTTACGCTGCTGCAAGCCTTCCGGGATGTATATAACAGCCACAGCCTGCTCATTAGCCAGCAGCATATCGGGAGAGAGTCGATTGGCAAACACATTGGTGACATCGATATATTGAGATGCATTGATTTTCTCGATAAGTTGTCTCGAATAGGAGGAATGGTCTTCATCCACCACGACAACAGGTGTTTCGCTTAACTGATTTCGGGAGAACATAAGCCCGAAAAATACAGCAGCAATCAGAGGAGCAACGAAAATAACAATAATCCATTTACTCCCGCGTATGTGTTTCCACTCATCAGCCAGTGATTTCATCAACCCGCACCTCCGCTGTCATCCCGGGAAGCAGCTCTTTACTGGATGGAATGGATACTCGAATCAGGAACATACTCAAATCTGACTGCCCCTTATCCCGCGTCATGCGCAGGTTGGCGAACTGGGGAGAGGGAGATACCGAAGTAATCACACCTTGCTTTACAAGAGGTTCTTCCAAATAAGGAAAATGAACATCTATCTTTTGCTGAGTACGAAACTGCTTAATTTGTGATTCCGGGATGTACAGGTCTACATAAAACGCTTCTGTTTCGGGCTCTGTATTCAAGATAGCTTGCTTTGTATTCTCAGCCTTACTTACAGCATCTGTACCTGCAGCAACTAACAAACCGCCTGCCAAAATAATAATTACAGCTATGACCATATAAGTTACCCATTTAAACTTCACAACGATCTCTCCCTATTTTTAATTCTTTTCGATTTTCCGGCAGGCATGTTCTGCTGCCTCCATGATGATCTCCCCCAACGTCGGGTGGGGATGAATGGTCATTGCCAAATCCTCCACCGTTGCTCCCATCTCAATGGCAAGCGACAGCTCGGATATGAGGGTAGAAGCCTCAGCACCAACAATCTGTGCACCTAATACAAGACCGGTTGTGGCATGAGCAACGATTTTGACAAAACCTTCGGTTTCCTTGAGAGCCAGAGCACGACCATTAATAGAGAAAACGGATTTCCCAACGATAACCGGGATGGATTGTTGCTTGCACGACGTCTCGCTTAACCCTACACTTGTTACTTCTGGATGTGAGAATACAACCAGCGGAAGTGCCTTGTAGTCAATCGCGGACGGTTGGCCTGCGATCGCTTCTGCTGCAATCTTCGCTTCATACGAAGCTTTATGAGCGAGAGCAGGGCCTTGAACGATATCGCCAATCGCATAAATATGCGGAATAGCCGTTCTACACTGCTCATCGACCTCGATCAAGCCTCTTGAATCAGAGGTCAAACCGATATGTTCGAGCCCGAGAGCTCCGTCCGTATTGGGTTTTCGACCTACGGTTACCAGTGCATATTCAGCCTGTATAACATACTGTTCATTCTGACGCGTGTAATTCAGATCAATATTGCTGTTATGCTGCTCGGCACCTGAAACCTTAGCTCCTGTAATCATCGTGATGCCATCCTTCTGCAGCTGGCGAATGACAGGGGACACAATTTCACTTTCGAATCCGGGCAGCACTTGCTCACCGCCCTCCAGAATGGTTACGTTAGCTCCGAATCTGGCAAACATCTGACCCAGCTCTACTCCGATATAACCACCACCAACGACAACCAGACTCTTCGGAATATGAGGCAGGGACAGTGCTTCAGTGGAGGACAGAATACGACCGCCAAAGGGAAGAGAAGCGATCTCAATCGGGCGAGACCCCGTTGCCAAAATGAGATGTTTAAAGCCGATCTGCTGCACACCGTTTTCAGCATGATGTATCCGGGCCGTATGAGCATCGATTAAGCGAGCTTCGCCTTCCAGAAGGGTAACGCCCGCCGTTTTTAGCAAAAACTGAACTCCTCCAGACTGCTTGTTAACCACGGCCTGCTTGAAAGCTTGAGCTTGCGGATAAGCATCAGCTTCGTGAACTGCCCCCAACTGCTTGCGTATATGAAAACGCTCTGCTTCTGCAATCAGCGCTTTGGAAGGAATACATCCCACATGTGTACACACACCACCAACCTGCTCACGCTCTACAATGGCGGTCTTCATACCAAGCTGTGACGAGCGCAATGCGGCAACATAACCTCCTGGTCCTGAGCCAATGACTAAAGTATCTACGAGTTCTAACTGTTTCATTGTGGAGCACCTCCGGGTTTAAAATATGATGAACGTAATATATTATAGTCATCATATTTTAAAGGAGTCAATATGAGATTTCTGATGTATTTCGTTTGTACAACGTACTCTCATCAGAATTGACACCTATACAATATGATGGTTATAATATTTTAGAGCTATATTAATAAAAATTTTTAGAACTATATGAATTGTCATATTTTAGAGTTATATTAAGGAGTGGAGGTCACATGCCTTATCCCGAAGGGCATAAGCTCAAAGTGCGACAGCATATTATCACCAGCGCGGCAAAAGCTTTCCGAACCCACGGGGTTCAAAACATCAGCCTTCCCTACATTATGAAGGGGGCGGGACTAACACATGGAGGGTTCTACTCTCATTTTCAGAACAAGGATCAGCTTGTGATGGAGACATGTCAGTTTGCCATTGGTGATACCATTGAAACGTTACAGCGCGTGGCTGACAAAAACAAAGATGAAGACCAGCTGCCGATTGAGGCCGTGATTGAATTTTATTTAAGCCCCCTTCATCGGGATCAGTCAGAGATTGGCTGTATTCTGCCCGCTTTGTCGGGAGAAATACCTCAATTATCGAAGGAGATTCGCGAAGCCTACACCCAAGAGCTACAGCGCTTTATCGAATTTGTCACAAACATGGCAGAGATTGATACATCTGGGGGGTACGCGCTGGTAAGCAGTATGGTCGGTTCAGTTGCTTTGGCACGTGCGGTCAGCGATTCAAAGCTCAGCGATGACTTGTTGCAGGCTGGACGGATGCAGGCCAAACAAATTATAGAAACGGCGACCCATAAAACCACAACACCAAATAAAGGACAGGGGGATTGATCGAATGATCATAAGAGAAGCAAATATTGAAGACATCCCAAAATTAAGAAAAATATATCTGGATTCCCGTCGTGAGAGCTTCCATTGGGCGAATGCCGATGAGATGTCTCTTGACGATTTTGACCGGGATACATCAGAAGAACAAATTCTGCTGGCAGAGGAAGATGGTCAAGTGCTTGGATTTGCTTCGCTGTACGTACCAGACCGCTTTATTCATAATTTGTTTGTGGACCCCACTGCTGCGGGCAAAGGCGCGGGTAAACTGCTGCTTCAGCAATCCGTCGAAGAACTGGGAACACCCGTTACGTTGAAATGTGTGTCTGACAATCATAAAGCACTTGGTTTCTATAAGAAGCAAGGCTGGCAGCCTGTTGTAGAAGAGGGCGAACCTGGAGCAAGATATTGGGTCATGAAATTTGAGAAATGAGTGAATAAAAAATGAACATTAAAAAAATCAACGAAAATGGCGTATCTATTGCTTACGTTACTGGCAGTGAACAATTAATTACAGATGTTCAGTCTGCGATCGATCTCATGGCAACGGTTAGATATGAAGTCGATTGTCACCGCATTATTGTTAACAAAGCTGATGTATGTGAAGAGTTCTTTGATCTGAAAACACGTTTGGCAGGGGAAGTGCTTCAAAAGTTCATCAACTATCAAACCAAAATTGCAATCGTTGGCGACTTCTCGAGTTACACCAGTAAAAGCCTCAAAGACTTTATTTATGAGAGTAATAATGGTAATGATATATTCTTCCTGCCAGATGAACAGCAGGCTGTTGAAAAGCTGAGCAGCTTAAAGTGAGTAGGGCGCTATATAGACAATACTGATGAGAGACATGTTTTGTTCTCATTTGCGTAGACGGCTGGTCAACCTTCTATTAAACGCAAATAGAGAATAAGAGATGTCTCTTTACATTTTATTAACAAACTTAGTTTATCCAATATACAAAGTACCTTGAACATGTTATCATCTCATCAGAAATAAAATCTAAAGCTCATTCATCAACCTATAAGGTGGTGCATCGAACCCAATGGATCAACATTTTAAAGAAGCGATTGTCAGCGGAGAAAGCTCACTTGGTATTGAATTTGGTTCTACACGGATCAAAGCTGCCCTGATCAATAACCAGTTTGAAATTATCGCTTCCAGCAGTTATGAATGGGAAAATCAGCTAATCGGTCATTATTGGACCTATCATCAACGTGAGATGGTTCGTGGGTTACAAGATGTATATGGTCAACTCAAGCAACAGGTTATGACAAACTATGGAGTAAAGCTGCAAAAAATAGGTGCCATCGGATGCTCTGGCATGATGCAGGGGTATATTGTTCTGGATGAATCAGGAGAACTATTAGTTCCATTTCGTACATGGCGTAATGCCACCACGAGTACAGCAGCAACTTGCTTGACCCGACAATTTCAATTTAAAATTCCAGAGCGATGGAGCATTGCACATTTGTATCAAGCAATTATAAACAATGAGGAACATGTCAAGCACATTAAATATATAACAACGTTGTCAGGTTACATGCACTTTCTTCTAACAGGAAGTAAGGCTATCGGTGCGGGCGATGCTTCGGGCATGTTCCCGATTGACAGGACAACATGCAAGTACAATGAGAAGATGCTTGCACAGTTTAACGAACTCATTAGCGAAAATGCTTACCCTTGGCATCTTGAAGACATTTTACCTTCTGTACTTACGGCTGGTGAACATGCTGGTTATCTTCACGAGACCGGTGCACGACTTATCGACCCATCTGGCGATCTGCAAGCTGGCATTCCGTTCTGCCCTCCGGAAGGTG
This sequence comes from Paenibacillus sp. TC-CSREp1, assembly GCF_050171015.1. Lineage (NCBI taxonomy): Bacteria > Bacillati > Bacillota > Bacilli > Caryophanales > Paenibacillaceae > Paenibacillus > Paenibacillus sp. TC-CSREp1. The sequence goes on from NZ_JBNOKM010000017.1 coordinate 60,649, forward strand.
ATGCAGGAACGGGCATGGTCGCTACGAATAGTATTCAAACGCGCAGCGGCAATATATCGGCTGGCACATCCATTTTTGCAATGTTCGTTCTGGACAAAGATATCGGGGTATATCCCGAGATTGATATTGTCACTACACCTGATGGAAACCCGGTTGCCATGGTTCTTGCCAACAATTGCACCAGTGATATCAACGCATGGATCAGAGTGTTCCATGAATGTTGTGAGGCCATGGGATTAGAAATTGACCACAATCATTTATTTCATGTTTTGTTTAATAAAGCGATGGAGGCAGACCCCGACGGCGGCGGGTTGTTGAGTTATGGTTACTATTCCGGTGAGAACATTACTGGAATAAGCAAGGGGCGTCCGCTTTTTGTCCGTTCCCCGGAAAGTCGATTTAATCTGGCTAATTTGATGAGGACACATCTGTTCAGTGCATTTGGCGCATTAAAACTTGGAATGGATATTTTGACGCAAAAGGAGAATGTAACTGTCGATCATATTCTGGCACATGGAGGATTATTCAAAACGCCGCTTGTCGGTCAAAAAATATGTGCAGCTGCACTAGATGTTCCCGTATCCGTGATGTCAACAGCTGGTGAAGGCGGGTCATGGGGAATAGCTATATTAGCTTCCTATATGATTCAGAAGAAGAAAAACGAGAGCTTGGTGGATTTTCTAACACTTCAAGTGTTTAATGGTATAGAAGCGAGCAAGGTGGAGCCAGACCGTGTTGACGTGCACGGATTTGCCCGGTTCATGGAACGTTACAAGAAAGGGCTTGCCATTGAGCAAGCTGCAGTAGATCATTTTATAGAAAAGGACTGAGAACGATTGACAGATGAATTCGTCTGGGGAATATTCGTCGCAGATGTTTCGGCCAATTTCCCCAATTTCTATCCCACAATCAGGCTATAACGCAACTTAAAGCTTTACTGCAGCAGCATCGCTCTTTTTCAATACGTTAACGTCCTTAGAAATGGGGAAATTTAACGTATCGCTATTTACAAACCGCTGGTCGGTTTATATAATGAAGGTAACATATTTGGGAGGACTTCTGATGAAAAATGAAGATCGACGTAAACAGACAACAGAGCAGCTGTTAAAAGCAACAAAGGAACTTCTGCATGAGAAGGGCTGCCATTCCATTACCTTGAAAGAAATTATGGAGCGATCCGGCTTATCCAAAGGGGCCATCTTTCATTATGTTAAAACCAAAGACGAAATTTTTGTCTGGATCCTTCTTGAGCATCTCGACATGATTCATGAAGCTGTATTAAATAACGTTGCTGAAGCCGAGATCAAAACGTTCGAGGGACCGATGCAGATTATCGCAGCCAATCTATCGGGGATGGAGGATCGGGAGCTGATTACGAATAAGGTTCTAGCGTATTTACTAGGGAAAGAAGATGATCCTGAAGTATCCAAAGCTTTACAGCAGTTCTACGATACCTCGGTTAAACATTCTGCACACTGGATTGAACTAGGGCAGCAGCATCAGGTCATTAACCGTTCTGTTGACGCCAATAGTATGGGAGAGCTCTTTGTACTGCTTTCCATGGGATTACGTGTGCGAAGCTTTATGAAAACGAACGACCAGGACGGACTTAAACCAAAGGAACTTGCTTCATTTATGGCAGAGACTTTAAGAACTGCTTCACAATAACACATTCACTGACGAATGATGAAAAGGGGATGCACGATGGCACCATTTATCGTATTATGTACAACGTTTCTCATGTTCCGCGGAATCGGCTGGCTGGGTGTTCCAATGCTGGATCATTGGCATCCCGCTCTCCAGCTTGCAGTAGCGCTTATGTTTCTGATGACCGCATCGGCTCACTGGGGCAAAAGGAGAACAGATCTGTTAAATATGGTCCCGCCGGGCATTAAAAACAAAGAGCGGGCAGTAACCTGGACAGGCATACTCGAAATTGCAGGCGCTGCAGGCCTTCTGATTCCTGGTATTGACTGGATTGCGTCTATCGGACTTCTGCTTATGTTAATTCTCATGTTTCCTGCCAATATTCATGCCGCACGCCATAAAATAACCATCAATGGGAAACAGGTACTGCCCGTGTTTCCCCGCTTGCTGCTGCAATTATTTTTTATCACGGCCGTTGTCCTGGCCTCACCATGGTTCAAATAAAGAAACTGGCCCAACCCTCAGATCAGGAGATTGTTGGGCTTTTTGATGCTTCTGAATATTCTTTTCATATAACGTATGTTCACAGTCGGGACACTTCCAGCTGTTCAAAAGGACAGTATTTTCAGTTGCTTATATCTAAGGAGCCGGGCAGAGCACATTTAAGCATTTAGCTTTTGATTATATCTACAATTTGCTTGAGTGCCTTTTTGGCTTCAGGGATCGGAAACACGGGGAACACATGATTCATTTTCGGGTATTCAATATAGTTGATATGAACAGACTGCCGGGCTGCTTTTTCTTTGAATTTACGTGCATCGGGAAGGAAAAATTCATGGGTTCCGATAAACACCGAGATTTCACCCAGATTTTTGATCTCTCCATGAATTGGACTGACCAGGTAGTGAGAACGTGGCAGTTCACCTGCATATAATTTACCAGATGCAACCAGCATGTCCCAATTCAGCATAGGCTCCTTATCAATCATTGCCATAACCTCCGGACTACTCAAAGTAATGTCGAGCCATGGAGACAAGAGAATAATGTCTTTTGGCTGCGGCAATCCTTGTTCTTTCAAATACTGCGCGAAGGCGAGAGAAAGGCCACCACCCGCAGAATCACCCATAATGGTGATGTTTTCTGGTTTAACTGTTTTCAAGATATGCTGATAGACGATCAGTACACTAGCAATCGCATCGATGCATTGATGATTCGGAGCCTTTGGATACACCGCTGCATATACCGTACAATTTAATTGCTCCGTGAGATGATTCAGGAAATGCCAGTGCCATGTCAGTGGCTGCTCAATATATCCTCCACCGGGCAAATATAGAACGATCCGCTCATCCGATCGAGATTTCGATTTCATCGTGTAAGTATCTACGGGGAGGCTCTGATCCTTGGTTATACTGTATTTATGTTTTAGTTTTGCGGGAACTTCATAGGGCACACTATTGATTTTTCTACGTTCTTCGATAAATTCATGTACATTCATTTTTCTTTTTGTCATTTTGAGCAACAATTCTACAAGAAAACTTCGAATACTACGCATAATACCGACCTCCTTAGACAAATCATACTTGATTAGCATTATAAAATATATTTAATTATAATTTAGTATCATAAACTTTTATTTAAGGATAGGGAGAATGAGATGAACATTACTCAGTTGCAGTATCTGATATCTGCTGCACAATTCGGTTCATTTACCAAGGCAGCAAGTGTGCATCATCTGACCGTACCGACAATCAGCCAATCCATCAGGCAGCTTGAAGAAGAGATGGACACGATTATTTTTCACCGCACCAAAAAGGGCGTTGCTCCCACAGTCGAAGGGGAGTTGGTTCTGAAGCATGCCGCAGCTATTCTGAAAAATATAGACAGCATGCAGAATGAATTGCTTATACTGAAAGAAGATCATATGGAGAGCATTACAATAGCAACCATTCCCGGTTTTGTTCCGCAAGTTGTTCAGGCTACGTTAGAGCTCATGCAAAGTTATCCCACACTCAAGGTGCAGATGATCGAAGGTGACACTCAAACTGTCATAAAGCACGTTCAGGACGGTTATGCAAACATGGGTTTATTATCCTATAGTAAAAGTCAACAGAACTCTTCGCTTGAATGGGTGCCGATCGTAGACGGTAATGCCGTAATCGTTATGAATATCAGTTCACCACTACGTTATTTCAAAACGATATCTCCAGAAGCCTTGGAAAATGAGGCGTTTGTTCTATATAAAGACGAACATATCGAGAATATTGCTCATTATCTGATGTCTGCCAGTGCTGGCAATCGTATATCCCTGATTACAAATAACACGGATGCATTGGTTCAGATGGTCGTTAAGGGGAATGCAATTACCATTGCACCCGATTTTATCGTGAATACGTTGTCCTCCACCTATAAGGAACAGCTCGTCACAGTTCCAATTGAACAGCTCAGTTCCGATAACAAAGCTATATTGGGCAGAATTACAAAAGTGAATGAACCGGTTCCTAAAATGGTTGAAGAATTTACAACCAGACTTACAGATCGGGTTCATCATATTAATCCTAGATGAATCAAACGAAGTTAACGACACAAACTGATTCATCATCTTCAGGAATGTTATGTAAGGAATGAATATAAACAGACTCTGCCTATAATTGAAGATCAGCTTCCCTGTACACTACAGATATGGATACTTTGTTTTAATACATGTTCATATGACACTAAACGTCAGGAAAAGGGGATGCTCATCATGTTTCATTTTGAATCAGAGGAAGAACTTCAGCAGACGCTGCTGCAATGTAAACAGGCCGCTTTACAGGCAATACCCTATTATCAGCTGGACTGGGATCAGATTCGATTCAACCAGCTCTCGGGCACATGTACCTTTGTATTGGAGACACAGGAGAAGCAAAAGCTTTTGCTTCGAATTCATTCGGGAATGGATATACAGGAGATTGAAGCTGAATTATTATTACTTGAATCTCTTCATGCAAACAGTGACCTGATCATACCTCAAGGGCTTGTAAGTGCTGCCGGCTCCAGAGTAATTACACTCGAACGAGATGGTAATGTCGAATATCATGCCACATTACTAAGTTGGGTTGAGGGTGAGCATTCGCAAGGGGCGCTTACGGATGATCAGGTGTATCAGGAAGGTGTGCTTTTGGCTAAACTGCATCAAGCAGCCGAGGGTTTGACGCTCGCCCAAAACTCCAATTTCAAACGTCCTGCATGGGGGCAGCAGACATTTCAGCAAGCCTGGGCTCGATTAACGAAGTATTACAGCAACTTTCTGCGTGAAGCAGAATTCCAGCTGTATCGTGAAGCCGCCGACCGGGTTTCCTCATGGCTCGCCACACTTTCGGTTGAAAAGAACAGCTACGGCTTGATCCATGGAGACCTCCATCAGGGCAATATCGTTTTTCATGACGGGCAGCCTCGCGCCATTGATTTTGGAAGATGTGGCTACGGATTCTTTACATACGATATGGCCCATGTGATTCTGGGTCTGTATCCCGCACAAAGAAAATTAGTTATTCAAGGCTACGAAAGCATCAGAATGCTGGATCAAGATTGGTATGCTGCATTAGAGGCATTTGCCGTGATGGTCCTGATTGAAAATACCAGCCATCATGCGCCCAATCCCCGCGAAACCGAGAGTCTTCAAGCGGAGCAGCCCTACGCTCAAGCGATCCTTCAGCACTATTTAGACGGAAAACCATTTCTGTTTAATGCCATTGAGATTAATCAAAATTCCAGATGAAAGCGTTTGACTTATTCCAATAACCTTCTATAATTATGAAAGCAAAGGCAAGCTTCCACAGCAGGGGGCTTGCTGTTTCATTTAGCAAGGAGAATATCAACATGACACTAAAGAAAAGAATCTTTTTGTTGTTTTTCCTCAGTGCGTTTATCCCCTTTATCAGTATATTTGCCATCTCGTATTACACGATCGACTCCATTTTTGCCAATAAGATTGACGATGGAATTCGAAGTAATCTGCAGCAGGTGACCTCGTCTTTGGAGAACTCCATCACCAACCTGAACCACGTAACCCAGCAATTGTCCTACAGTGGTACGGCAGGCAAAAGGCTGCAGCAATTTCTGGACCCTGCCTCTGGTATATTTGAGAAAATTGAAGCAAGAGACGAATTAAAGAGCGAGTTAAGTGTTGTGACATTTACCAATCCGAATATCGGATTGACCTTGTATTATTTTCAAAAAGAAGGGACCACGCAATTCGGCAATTTTCCGATCAAAGATCGGTTTTCTCCCGAAGCTTTGCCAATCCTCTTTCAATCCTATGGCATCAGCTATTATAGCCCGCATGTCAGCATGAACCGTTTCAATGACGAGTTGGTTCTGTCCGCAATGCGTAAAGTGAAGCTCTCTGGCAGAGATGATGTGTATATTTATGTCGAATCCGGCTTTCGTCTGACCGAGGATATTCTGGGTTCCAATCAATCGAGCAGCACCGTATCTCATCTTATTCTGGATGCCGAAGGCAATACGGTCTACAGTGAAATACCCGATACGATCCGAGTCGGAGAAAACTTCAACAGCTTAACGAGCGCATCCGGCAAAGACGGCACATCTCGCGGTTATCACTGGTTCAAGACCGATTCTCCGCAGAAATGGAGCGTCGTGTCCGTCATTTCCCAGGATCAATACCAGCAGGAGAAAAATCAATGGCTGGTTCGAATAATGCTGGTTGCTTTATTTTTCCTCGGGTTTACCGTTTTCCTCGCTTGGCTGCTGTGGAAGATGGTATATAAACCGCTTGGTCTGTTTCATTCCGAGATTAATGGGATGTCGAAAAATCCACAAACCGCAGATCGGCAGCAGGCTCGCACAGCTATTCCCGAATTCGATTTTCTGCTCAGTGAATTCTCCAACATGCAGCATCAGATCAGCGATTTGTTTACGGAGGTGCAGCAGAAGGAAAAAATTCGCGCTGACCTGGAGGTGGAGAAGCTGTTATATCAGATCAATCCACATTTTCTGATGAACACGCTGGATACGGTTCACTGGCTCGCCGTGATGAACGGGCAGGGAGAGATCGACAAGCTGGTACAGGCTCTGAACAAGCTGCTTTACTATAACCTGGGCAAGCTGGGACAAGTCTCAACCATGCAGGAAGAATTGAATGCGTTGGGACAATATTTGATTTTGCAGCAGATTCGATATGATTTTGAATTTGATGTTCGCATCACAGCAGATGAGCAGGTGCTTCAGATTCCTGTACCTCGCTTTATCCTGCAGCCGCTGGTTGAAAATTCGCTGTATCACGGACTAAGCGATGAAGGTTTTATTCAGATCGAGGTCACCTGCACTTCTACATTGAACATTATGATCCAGGATAACGGGGCAGGCATGAGCGAGGAGACCATTCAGAAGTTGCTGAACAATCGGGTAGCCGAGCAGGATAAAGTCGGGATGGGCATCGGACTGAATTATGTTCTTCGCATGCTGAAGGCCCAATACGGGAATCAGGCTCAGCTGCGCATCGAAAGTGAACCCGGTAAGGGAACAAACATCCTGTTGATACTGCCTATAAAAGGAGAAGACGCTCATCATGATAAAAGTGTTAATAGTTGATGATGACAAGCTGGTACGCAAAGGCATTTGCTCTGCAATGCCATGGAAGGATTTCGATATGGAGGTAGTTGGAGAAGCCGGCAACGGGCAAAAAGCATTGGAATTTTTGCAAACCCATCCTGTCGATCTGATGCTGACCGATCTGGCGATGCCGGTCATGTCCGGCATTGAGCTGATGAGAGCGGCGAAGCAGCTCTATCCGGGGTTACATATTGTCGTATTGACCCTGCATCAGGATTTTGACTATATTCAAGAAGCACTTCGGCTGGGAGCCATTGACTATATCGCCAAAGTTCAGCTGGAGAAAGAGCAGTTCGAGCATGTTCTTCAGCGCATCTATACACGTATTAACGAGTCAGTTCAACCAACCCGCCCGGTACCTTCACTCGAAGAAACCAATGTTCATTATTCAACCTTATATGTGCTTGTGTCTCAGGATCGCAAATCTGAACAGCCCTGGGTTTCACAGATGAACGTGACTGACTATGAGATGCTTTGGGAGATTGAACGCAACTGCTGTATGTGGGCAGCTCGCAGAGAACAGGAGCAGCAGCTGTTTGAACAGCTGAAGGAGTTGCAGCTTCAAGCCCCGCAGAGCACACTATTCGTGCTGTCTGATGTACAAGCACAAACGTGGTCACAGATCAAAAGCTGGATTATTCATTACTCCGAAACCGAGTTGTTCTACAAATATACTCCCGATCTTAGGGTAACTACGCTTTCGATGAATGATGACAAGCCGCTTACACTCGCACCACCGCAGGATGAGAAGCTGGATCAGCTTAAACAAACCTGGTTTCAAACACCATGGACACATCATGAACATCATTATCGTGAACTTATCCACCAGTTCAAAGCATTACGGTTGCAGAAAGGGCAGCTAACGGGGCTGTTGTACTTCATCGTCATGGAGTGGAATCGCCTGTTTGCCCAGACTTCTCTTGGGAAACTCAACATGATTCATTCATTTGATTCCTGGTACGAGGTGGAGACATGGATCAGACAAACAGCAGCGAGCATTCGTCAAGCGGATCAGCAGCACGGGTATTCACCTGAAATTATGGGGGCTGTCAAAAAAGCCGTGAAGATCATTCAAAATGATTTGACACAGGCGCACACTGCTTCCGGACTATCCCAGCAGCTCAATATCAGCCGAAGTTATTTCAGTCAATGCTTCAAAGAGCTCATGGGACGCACATTTAACGATTACACCCGATACGTTCGAGTAGAGAAAGCCAAGGAATATCTGGTCAATACAAATCACACCATAGCGTGGATTGCAGAGCAAGTCGGTTATACAGATGAAAAATACTTCAGCCGAATTTTTCGAGAGATGACAGGACTCCTGCCAAGTGAATATCGACAGCTGGCATAGACATGGAGTAGTGGAATCAGCAAAGGGTAGACAAATGGAAGACGGCAGGTAGGATAAATGTATTTCTGCTGTGTCATGTGGGGAATCTCACCCGAAAACGGTGAACATTTCTCTAACCAATTGAGCGCGCAATCCCTATCCCGGCAGGGGAAGTAATCAACTTATAATGAAAGCGTACACAAAAATGATAATCAGATTGAAGGGGAATCTAACAAGATGACAACGAAAAGGTCCATGAAAAGCAATCTGTTCACGAAACGTTTGGCTGTGCTGTCCATGTCTGCCATGATGGTTACTGTTCTGGCTGCCTGTGGTGGAAGCACAGAGGCACCTACTGCAGAGGATGCAGGCAAATATGAAGTCAATCCGGGAGAGCCTTTTAGTGCGTATAAGGACGAAATCAGCGTCACTATGGGAAGGGTGACCACAGCCAATCCGAAACTGCCGGCGGGAGATACGTACGAGAACAATGCATATACCCGGCTGGTCAAGGATACGTTTAATGCCAAAATTACAGACCAGTTTGAAGCCAACGGTGAAGACTATAGCCGTCAGGTCTCGCTTGCGATTGCATCCGGGGAGCTGCCCGACATGATGCGTGTTGATTCCAAGGATGAGCTGAAGGAACTGGTAGACAATGATCTGATTGAAGACCTGACGGCTGTATATGATCAATACGCCACCGATGAGATTAAAAAAATATACGATTCTTACGATGGTCGTGCCTTGGGCAATGCAACGATAGATGGGCGTTTGATGGGACTGCCGGCAACTTCACTGGATTCTGCGCCAACGATGGTTTGGGTTCGCCAGGACTGGCTGGATTTGCTCGGAATTAAGCTTGATGCAGATGGAGACGGAGCGATCACGCTGGAGGAGGTCGAGCAAACGGCGCAGCAATTTCTGAAAAAAGATCCGGGGCAATCCGGCAATCCGGTCGGTATTCCTTTTGTAAACACCATGAACACGACTGATTATAATGGCTCTGCCTATACAATGCTGGGTGTTGCTTCAACGCAGAATGCATTTCCACAGTATTGGATGAAAGGTGAGGACGGCAAAATCTTCTATGGCTCAACAACCGAAGAGACGAAGCAAATGCTAGGTATTATGGCAAATTGGTTCAAAGCAGGCATCATTGATCCCCAATTCGGAACTCGTACATTTGATGATATTACCGCACTTTATGCGAATGGACAGAGCGGCATCGCCTTTGGACCTTGGCACATTCCTGACTGGGGCCTGATCAGTGTGAAGCAGATGGACAAAAACGCCAAATTTTCGGCTTATACGTTAGAGGATGCAAACGGCAAGGTCAATGTTGCACACGCGAATCCATCCAACCAGTTTATAGTTGTGAGAAAAGGATACGAGCACCCCGAGCTGGCGGTTAAAATTGTCAATCTGTTCTACGACAAGCTGGCGAATGACAAGGATGTTGCAACAACGATGCCGGAAGCAGCCAAATATCAAGAGACTGGCGTCGACGGATCGACCCGGCCATTCAACATCGAAGTCAACTCAGCGACATCACTGTTGGACGATTATTCGGATGTCGTTCGCGGAATTAAAGGCGAAATCAGCCTGGATGAGGTCCGTACGACCGAATCCAAAAACAATATTGGCAGCATCAAAACGTATTTAAGCGACATGGATACGGATAATACTACAGCCTGGTCGAAGTATCACTCACGCATTAACGGCGTGGGACTGATTGACAAGCTGACCAAAGAAGACAAGTTCGTGTGGATGACTCCTGCGTTTTCTGGAACCACACCTAGCATGAAACAGACCTGGGCTAACCTGACCAAGCTGGAGCAGGAGTCATTTATCAAAATTGTGACAGGGTCTGAACCGCTCGATTACTTCGATACTTTTGTGGTCAATTGGAAAAAACAAGGTGGTGACCAGGTAATTCAAGAGATTGAAGCCGAGATCACGTCACAACCATAAACATCTACAGAATGTGCGAGGCTGCGCACGGGTATATCCATGCGCGGCCTTTCTTCATCAGGGAAGGAGAATGCTTCTTGAAACAACGAAAATCAAACATCAATGGCCGCATCAGCTCAGGTACAATGTACCATATGATGATGATCCCGGGCATTTTATTTTTGCTTCTATTCAGCTATATTCCGATGGTTGGCGTAATCACAGCCTTTCAGGACTATATCCCGGCCAAAGGCATGTTTGGCTCTCAATTTGTCGGGCTCAAACATTTCATCTATATGTTCAAATTGCCGGACATTGCACAAGTGGTGAGCAACACGCTGGTCATCGCTCTGGGCAAAATTCTGCTCGGTACGTTGATGGCCATCATTTTTTCGGTGCTGCTTAATGAAATTCGCATCAAAACGATTAAGAAATCGGTACAAACGATTGTATATCTGCCGCACTTTCTATCCTGGGTAGTGCTTGCTTCGGTCGTTGTTAATATGTTCAGCCTGGATGGCATTGTGAATCAAATCCTGACCTTCTTCGGAGTACAGCACATTAATTTCCTTGGCAGCAACACATGGTTTCAGCCACTGATTATCGGGACAGATGTATGGAAAGAATTCGGGTACAGCTCCATCGTATATCTGGCTGCCATTACCTCCATCGACCCGGGCTTATATGAGGCTGCGGGCATGGACGGGGCCAGCTGGTGGAGAAAAGTATGGCACATTACGCTACCAGGCATGCTGCCAATTATTCTGCTCATGGGTGTCATGAGTCTGACGAATATATTAAGTGCGGGCTTTGATCAAATCTATAACCTCTATAATCCGGTAGTCTATGAATCAGGCGACATTCTGGATACGTATGTTTACCGCATTGGTCTGGTTGGAAGACAGTACAGCTTCGGTACGGCAGTGGGTTTGTTCAAATCCGTGATCGGTATTATTTTACTGTTATCGGCCAATCAGCTCGCCAAAAAATATACGGATCGCAAAATATTCTAAGGAGGCAACGTCTGTGTCATACTCTGCAAACTTCAAGGATCGACTGGGCCGGTTCTGCATCTATGCCATTGTCATCCTGCTTGCGCTGATCTGCCTTCTGCCTTTATGGAATATTGTAGCGATTTCCTTCAGCAGCAGCGAGGCGGTATCAGCCAATGCAGTTGGACTTGTTCCGGTTAACTTCACAACAGCAGCTTATACGCGAATTATTGATGATGCTCAGTTCTGGCGTTCTTTCGGCATATCCGTGCTGCGTGTAGTGCTTTCCCTCGTGCTGAACATGATTTTGATTACTTTGATGGCTTATCCATTGTCCAAATCCAAAAGGGAATTCAAGGGCAGAAACATCTATATGAATGTTATGATCTTTGCGATGCTGTTCAGCGGGGGCATGATCCCGAGTTACCTGCTGATCAAAAATCTGGATATGCTCAACACCATCTGGGCACTTGTACTGCCCGGCGCGGTACCGATATTTAGCGTGATCCTGGTCATGAACTTTTTCTCAGCCGTTCCTAAAGCGCTGGAAGAAGCTGCGTTCATCGACGGCGCGAGCCCGCTTCAGGTTTTATTCAAAGTGTACGTTCCTGTGTCTATTCCTGCCCTGGCAACGGTGGCTTTATTCAGTATTGTGGGTACATGGAATGATTTCTTCAGTGGTTTGATCTACATGACCAAAGTGAGCAACTATCCACTTATGACTTATATCCAGTCACTTAACGTGAATATTGCGGACCTGCTCCAGGCTGGCACAAACTCCAGCGAGCTTAGCAATCTGACCGAGATATCCAATAAAAATCTGAATGCGGCCAAAATCGTAGTGGCAGTGATTCCGCTACTGCTGATTTATCCGCTGCTCCAGAAATACTTTGTAACGGGAATCGTTGTCGGATCGGTCAAGGAATAACCTGCTGCAATCAGAACATAAACGTGAGTATTTTAATATATAAGGGCAATCACTCAAGAATAAAATAGGATAGAGGGCGCAGCCACTTGGGCAGCGTCAGAGAGGTGGAGCAGCGTATGGAACCGAAGCAATGGTGGAAAGAGACGGTTGTTTATCAGATCTATCCGCGCAGTTTTCAGGATAGCAATGGGGATGGAATTGGTGACTTGAAGGGCATTGTATCCCGCCTGGATTATCTGCAGCAGCTTGGAATCGGTGCAATCTGGTTATCACCCGTATGCAAATCTCCTCAAGATGATTACGGTTATGATATTTCAGATTATCAGGATATTGATCCGATGTTTGGCTCACTGGAGGATATGGAAGCCTTAATTGATGAAGCTGCCAAACGGAACATACGCATTATCATGGATCTGGTTCTCAATCATACATCCGATGAGCACCCATGGTTCCAGCAGGCCAAAAAGGGAAAAGACAATCCATACTATGACTATTATGTATGGCGAGACGGGATTGAAGGAACACCGCCTAACGACTTGGGCTCTACCTTCGGCGGTTCAGCCTGGGAGTGGGTGCCCGAGATGGGCCAATATTATTTACATTTATTTTCTGTCAAGCAGCCGGACCTTAACTGGACCAATCCGAAAGTACGGCAGGAAATGTACAATATGATCAATTGGTGGATCGGGAAGGGTGTTGGTGGGTTTCGCCTCGATGTCATTGATCTGATCGGTAAAGTGCCGGATGCCAAAATTACAGGAAACGGGCCTCTTCTCCATGAATATATTCAAGAATTAAGCCGGGAAACGTTCCAAAAAGGAAATGAGCTGTTAACGGTTGGCGAAACATGGGGAGCCACGCCAGACATTGCGAAACTGTACAGCAACCCGGACGGCAGCGAGTTTTCCATGGTATTTCAGTTTGAGCATATCAGCCTGGATGAGCAGGAGGGCAAGGGAAAGTGGGATCTCAAACCTCTGGATCTGATGGAATTGAAAACGGTACTGTCCAAGTGGCAGACCGAGCTTAAAGGAGAGGCATGGAACAGTCTGTTCTGGAATAACCACGACCTGCCACGGATCGTCTCACGCTGGGGGAATGATGGCGAGTTCAGAGTTGAGTCCGCTAAAATGCTTGCGACCCTGTTGCATGGCATGCAAGGTACACCTTACATCTATCAGGGTGAGGAGCTGGGCATGACCAATGTTCAATATGAAATCGAGGAATATCGGGATATTGAATTGCTTCGTTTGTACCGGGAAAGAATCGAGAAGGGGTATGCTGAACAGGATGTGATGGATTCAATCTACGCGAAGGGACGCGATAATGCGAGAACGCCTATGCAGTGGAATGATTCCAAACATGCAGGATTTACTACGGGTGAACCTTGGATCAAAGTTAATCCGAATTACACGGACATTCATGCCGCAGAAAATGTAAACAATCCGAATTCAATATTCCATTATTATCGTCAGCTCATTCAGCTCAGAAAAGATTATAAAGTCATTGTTTATGGAGATTATACATTGATTTTCCCGGAACATTCCGATGTGTTTGCTTACAAACGAACGTTACATGATAAACAAATTATAGTGGTTTGCAATTTCCGGGGATATAAGGTAGAACTACCGCTCCAGGAGCAAATGGCAGAATCTGCTAAACTGTTACTGGCTAATTATTCAGATCATCTGGCTCATAACGAATTACGTCCATACGAAGCCAGAATGTACCTTATGGAGACGTAAAAATATAATGATAACAGCCGTAGTTAAGAAAGAAGGAAGAGTACGAATGAAAAGAGTATGGTGGAAAGAGGCAACCGCTTATCAAATCTATCCAAGGAGCTTTATGGATTCAAACGGGGACGGCATCGGCGACATTCAAGGAATTCTGTCCAAACTGGACTATATTCAGGAGCTTGGTATTGATCTGATATGGATCTGTCCGATGTATAAGTCGCCTAATGATGATAACGGGTATGACATTAGTGATTACTGCTCTATTATGGATGAATTCGGAACGATGGATGATTTTGATCAATTATTACAGGAAGTCCATCGGCGCGGTATGAAGCTTATTATGGATCTGGTCATTAACCATACCAGTGACGAGCATCCCTGGTTCATTGAATCCCGTTCATCCCTGGATAATCCGAAACGGGACTGGTACATCTGGAGAGAAGGCAGGAACGAAGAGGAACCAAACAACTGGGAAAGCATCTTTGGCGGATCGGCCTGGCAATACGATGAAACTACAGGGCAGTATTATCTTCATCTGTTCTCCAAAAAACAACCGGACCTTAACTGGGCCAATGCCGAGGTTCGTAAATCCATCTACCAGATGATGAACTGGTGGATGGACAAAGGCATTGACGGCTTTCGGGTGGATGCGATCAGCCACATCCACAAAGAAGAGGGGTTGCTGGATATGCCGGCCAAGGAAGGCGTCAGATACATTTCTTCATTTGAGAAGCACATGAATGTGAAAGGCATTCAACGTTATCTGCAGGAAATGAAGGAAGAAACGCTGTCCAAATATAATGTTGTCACTGTTGGCGAAGCAAATGGGGTAAAAGTAGAGGATTCCGAGGATTTACTTGACTGGATCTGTGAAGTCAGAGGCAAATTTAATATGGTATTTCAATTCGAGCACCTTGACTTGTGGAACAACAGCACAGACAGGCAGCTGGATGTTTCCAAGCTGAAAAATGTGATGACCAAATGGCAGAAAGCACTGGAAGGCATCGGCTGGAATGCACTGTTTATTGAAAACCACGACCAACCGCGCAAGGTTTCCTCCTGGGGAAACGATACGCAATATTGGTATGAAAGTGCTACAGCGCTTGGTGCCATGTACTTTTTCATGCAGGGCACGCCATTTATCTATCAGGGACAGGAAATTGGAATGACCAACGTGTCTTATCCTTCAATTGAGGATTACAACGACATCGCTGACCATAACCTGTATCGGATCAAACGGGAAGAAGGCATGTCACACGAGCAGATTATGAATATTATCTGGGCATCCAGCCGGGATAATTCCAGAACACCGATGCAGTGGTCGGCAGGGAACCAGGGTGGGTTCACGACAGGTATTCCCTGGTTAAGGGTGAATGATAATTATCTCGATATTAACGTGGAAAAGCAGCTGCAGGAGCCTCACTCTGTCCTGCAATTCTATAAACAGATGATTCGGCTACGGAAACAGCATGACACGTTAATCTACGGCACGTATGAGCTTTTATTGCCTGAACATCCTGAAGTTTTCGCATACACACGTACATTAGAAAGTAAACAGGTGCTGGTGCTGATCAACCTGAGTGGACACACCGTGGAGATCGGGGAGGATGCGCTTGGTATTCGGTTATCAGAAATGTGGCTGAACAACTACGAGAAACCGGTTTCTGGTCGATTGCAGCCGTATGAAGCCCGTATTGGTCTATGTGATGATGAAATGTAAAATGAACGAAGGAAGCGCTGGTTCGAATATGAACCAGCGCTTTGTGTGTAAAATGGTACAATGGCGAATTTTCATTTATAATATACCCATACAGGTATGCATAAGGAGCGGATCACAGATGGAATATAACTACACAGATAGCTTGAAAACACGTTTACGGAGAATTGAAGGTCAGGTTCGGGGCGTTTTGCGTTTAATGGATGAAGGAAAACCATGTAAAGAAGTCGTGGCTCAGCTGTCTGCGGTGCGTAATGCATCTGACAAAGCACTGGCTCAGATGGTTGCCGAGAATCTCCAGCAGTGTATCATGGCAGAGCAGGAAGCAGGCAACAAGGATACAGACAAGCTGGTGAAAGAAGCAATTGAACTGCTTGTGAAATGCAGATAGCTGAACACATTTCCATTCAGAGCTTGAGAAGGCTCTAATCTCACGCTATAATACCCATAGGGGTATATGTTTATTGCGTGATTAGCTGCGTTTCAAACCAAAACAGATTGGAGACAGATTGAGATGGCGTTTCAGATTCCAAAGGCAATTACACCGCAAGAGGTAGCAGCACAGTTAAAACAAGGAAAACAGCTATTTCTGCTGGATGTTCGGGAGGATGCGGAGTGGATTGAAGGACATGTGCAGGGGGCAAAACATATTCCGTTAGGACAGTTAATGGAACGGGTAGAAGAGTTGCCTGACTCCGGGGAGATCATCGTGATGTGTCGAAGCGGCAACCGCAGTGGTCTTGCCTGTGAGCTTTTGCATGAGAAAGGTCTACAGATTGTGAATATGACAGGTGGTCTTGGCAGCTGGACGGACTACGATCAATTGGTTCGATGAAGATTGTGAACTGTTGTAACCCAAGCACGTGTGAAGAAAGGATGTCATGAATGACACTGGTATTTATCGCAGTCGCAATCGGTATCATATGGCTTATTATTCAGCTGTGGCCAGTCTCCTCACTAACCTATGTGAACAGCGAGGAGTGGGACCCGTCACACAAACGGTGGTCTGACGTCAGAATGCTGGATGTCAGGGACTCAAGCGAGTTTTGGGAAAATCATATCCCGGGTTCAATCAATATATCCATTGGCCGATTGTCCGCAGTCTGGATGAAGGAGCTGTCACCGGATCAGGAAGTCATGATCTTCTCACGGAATTGGCTTTCCCGTCAAAAAGCTGCACGCATGCTGGCGCGTCGTGGCTTCAAACGTTTGTATGCCGTTAAGAGCTGTTATTTTGCTAGGAATGGAAAGGAAGATTCCTGTGAGCGTAAATGCTGTTATTAATATCGGCATTCTAATTTTCAAGGCGGCGTAATTGCATGGAGGGACAGGTTGATTTCCAAATAATGCAAGGCTGCAAAGGTGAAACATCTTTAGGCAACGTTCAAACCTTGTTTACAACTTAATGAAAATGAGAAGAAGACATGGCTCTATTGAGTTATGTTTCTTTTTGTTGTCTGGCGAAGATTTTCCAACACATGGAAACATAATAATATATAATGTAGTTAATTACGGACGATAAGAATCAATGAACTGGGGGAGCATGAGATGAGACTTCGATGTGCAATTTTGGACGATTATCAGAATATCGCATTAAATATGGCAGACTGGACGAAGATATCCGACAGGGTAGACGTTAAATCCTTTCAAACACATTTTGCAAGTGAAGCTGAGGCAGCAGCCGAATTAGGCGATTATGAAATCATCATACTCATGAGGGAACGAACACCTTTCAGAGCGTCACTGCTGTCGCAATTACCCAAATTAAAACTGCTGATTACAACCGGGATGCGGAATGCTTCCATTGATATCAAGTATGCTGAAAGCATGGGAATCACAGTATGTGGTACAGCCAGCAGTTCAGCGCCTCCAACCGAATTAACATGGGCTCTGATTTTGGGTCTGACCAAAAATCTTATTGCGGAAAATCAATCATTTCAAAGCGGTGGCCCTTGGCAGAGCACTGTCTGCTCGGATCTGAGCGGTAAAACGCTTGGACTGGTTGGATTAGGAAAAATCGGTACAACCATGGCTCAGATTGGCAGAGCTTTTGGTATGAATGTCCTCGCCTGGAGTCAGAATCTAACCTCTGAACGTGCAGAAGCTGCCGGTGCTCAGTTTGCTGCAACGAAGGAGCAGCTCCTGTCTCAAAGTGACATTGTTTCCATCCACCTCATTCTGAGCGAACGGACGCGACATTTAATCGGTGAGACGGAACTGAAGTCAATGAAGAAGACTGCTTATCTCATCAACACCTCACGCGCTTCCATTGTGGATCAGGACATGCTGGTTAAAGCGCTGCACAATCACTGGATAGCCGGAGCAGGCGTTGATGTATTTGACGTTGAACCACTCCCTGATTCACACCCACTGCGTTCCACTCCCAATCTACTTGCTACTCCGCATTTGGGGTATGTTTCTCAGAACAATTACCAAACCTATTATCAACATGCATTGGAAGATATCGCAGCATTTCTTGAGGGAAGTCCTGTTCGAAAGCTCAGCGTATAAACTAAAAAAGTACAAACTACAAACTTGACTATGATTGATAACAGCGGTCCATCCCTCGGGCTGCTGTTTTGTTTTAGCTAAAAATAATTATACCCGGGTAATATTGACTTTATGTTTTTATCCGGGTAATATTAGTGAAGCATCAAAAAAGGAGGCATGATATGCAAGCTTCATTAATTCCAATCAGCTGCACTGCTTTTCTAGATCGAGCATGCTTCGCCAAAGGCTCATTACAGCATGTGGTGACCACCGTGAAGGATTCTCTGGAGGACAGCAAACTTGCACAAATCCTTATTTTCAATGATGGGACAGGTAAGCCAATCGACGTTGATTTTCGCGGGAGCACAGCTGAAGTGCTTGACCGGTTAAGTAGTGAGAGTGGGGAAGGGCATGCTGCGGTTACAAAAGAAAAAGAAAATGAGCAGCCCGCTCGCAAGGTTGGTCGTCCCAAGCTGGGCGTCGTATCGGGTGAAGTTACGCTGCTCCCCAGACAATGGGAATGGCTTAAGGCTCAACCCGGGGGCGCTTCTGTAACACTGCGAAAACTGATTGACGAGGCCCGCCGTGTGGGAGAAAGCGAAAGTAAAGTTCGCGCAGCTCAAGAAGCAGCGTATCATTTTATGACTGCAATGGCAGGGGATCTTAATCAATATGAAGAGGCTCTGAGAGCGCTGTATGCGGGAAATGAAGCTCTCTTTAACGAATTAATTGATGATTGGACACCAGATATCCGAGACTATGTCAAGTATTTAGCCAAGGGTGCGTTCATGCAGGAAGACAATTAATGCAGCACTAATCCTGTGTACAAAAGCAAAACAGATAAAGAAGGAAAGTGAGGAGAGCAACTTGACTGAAGCAACTCGTTACATTGAACCGACTCAAACTAGCGGCATGAAGCTGATGCGACGAAATATTAAAGGCAGTATATTCATGTTGAATCTGTTGCATTTTCGTGAAATCGCTGACTATTCCTCTCATCCTGATCTAACCCCTGAGCAGCCGATTAGCGGAGAGGAAGCATTTCAGCGTTACATTCAGCACACACTTCCGTTTTTAGAAGAAAGCGGAGGCGAGATTGTTTTTATGGGCAAAGGCGGAGAATTTCTGATTGGTCCCGAGGCTGAGCAATGGGATTTTGTCATGTTGATCCGTCAGAGCAGCATAGAGTCATTCGTGGCTTTTTCGGATCATACATCTTACCTGGAAGGGATCGGACATCAAACTGCCGCCATCGAAGATTCACGGCTTTTGCCTATTACAGAGTTACCGAGATATGAATGATAAGGAGAACATAACAATGAATATGTTAAACGTTAACGGTATTGATCTTGCTTATGACAGTTATGGCGATGAAAAGAATGAAGCCATTCTCTTGATTGCCGGACTGGGAACACAAATGATCCGATGGACTGTTCCATTTTGTGAAATGTTGGCGGCGAAAGGATACAGGGTGATTCGTTTTGATAATCGGGACACCGGGTTATCTACCCATTTTAGTGATCACGAAACACTGGATTTTGAAGCACTTGCCAGAACGCTGATGTCAGGACAACGCCCGAATATTCCTTACACGCTTGAGGATATGTCTGATGATACAATTGCATTGTTAGATGCACTGGGCATCGCGAAAGCACATATCGTCGGACGTTCCATGGGCGGCATGATTGCCCAGCTTACTGCTATTCGTTATCCTGAGCGTGTGCTTTCGCTGACTTCAATCATGTCAACCACAGGTAATCCCGAACTTCCGCCAACCTCGCCAGAAGTGATGGCTTTAATGACTCGTCCAGCTCCAAACCCGAGAGAAGATGAAGCAGGGTACCTGGCTCAAAGCACAGCTTTTGCCAGACGAATTGCAGGTACAGGCTATCCGTTTAACGAGAACGAGTATCACTCGATGATTCGTGAGGAATTGCAGCGAGCTTATGATCCGGGTAGTATCGGAAGGCAAATTGCAGCTATTGCCGTATCCGGCGACCGTCGTCCGCAACTCGCAAAAGTAGTTGCGCCTACGCTAGTCATCCATGGAGCGGAAGATCCCATGTTTGTGCCAGCATGTGGTGAAGACACAGTGAAAGCTATCTCGGGTGCTGAGTTTATGCTGCTTGAAGGCATGGGGCATGATTTGCCGGAACAGCTGTTTGAGAAGGTCATTGACGGAATTGTGAGAACAGCTCAGTGCAAAGGTTAACAGGTTGAAATGGCAAGCGACTATATAAGTTGAACTAAAAATCTTTACACAATCCACTCCGATAACAGAACAACCTGGAGAGTAGCGGTTATCCCCAGATTTTCTGGATTCCCTTTTTCAAAGGGGAAAATTTGATTATTAATTCTAACAGCAGCGCCTTAAGCTGCTGTTTTTTACTCTCATCAGGGCATGCTGAAGCAGAGAGATTTCTGGAATATTGGCATCCCAAATTACCACTAACCCCTTTTTGCTTGATTCAATTTAACAGCCTGTTTTATTATCCACTGCACATTGATCCTCTTTAGTTGGCTGCGCAACAATCGTACTCGCAAGACGCTTTTCAAGTTCATCGATATCCATCGTCGCACCTAACGAAACAAAGTTAGCACCATCACGAAGAAGCAGGGTTGGATAGCTGTTTACGCCAAGACGTTGAACCTTGTCAAATTCCTTGTGTACCTCAGCAACCGTCTCTTGATTGCTTAAAAGCTTCATCACTGTGTCTGCATCCATATGATGATCCACGGCAATTTTATAATAAGTTTGTGGGGCGCTAAGACTCAAGCCATCATAATAGAAAGCTTTTTGCATCGCAGAGGCAAGATCCATTGCACGATCAGGTGCCAGTGAACGCAAAGCATAAAATCCGATAGCTGCGGACTCAGAATCCAGAACAAAACTTCCTTCGTTTAGAAGCTCCTGATATGCAAGACCAAATTTTGCTCCCGTAATTTGACTAATGCGTTTATTGGCTTCGGGAATATGAGGGAATGCTGCGATTGAATGACTGCGATCACCAACAAACAGGCCGCCGCTCAAAATAGTAAGTGGCCATTCGGGATGATTTTCGTGCAAACTGCGAATTGTACTTGAAAACCCGTAACACCAGCCACAATAAGCGTCCCATACATAGATAAGCTCTTTTTCAGAATTCATAATAACACCTTTCTCATCCATTTTTTTGACTTGCAAAAAGAACATATATGAAATTTCTCATAGATCACACAACATGCAACTATAATAGTTACATTTATGTTTGTTGTCAATCTGAATTTGTATATTCACTTTAACAATATCTCGTAATATTAAGCCTGGATTCTATAAACTGGGGGTATGGGTGATAGAAGAACCATTGCAAAAAAAAAGCCACAGCGACAGACTTGAAAAAATAAAGTCTTGGACTGTGACTGGTGTAACGACCTATTTATGCGTCTAAGTAAACATCTAAAACAAAGCTTTGTACACAGATTCACACAGCTCCGTGGTAAATCTGCCTGACATGCCCTCAAGCGCTGTATTGGTAAATGCTACAACACTAAGCTCTTCACTCGGATCAACAAACCAGGAGTGACCATAGGTACCACCCATGCGCCATGTTCCCGGAGATTCCGGTGTATTGGCAGCAACCGGGTCTTTTAACAGCGTAAATCCAAGTCCAAAACCTCGCCCAGGCCAATAGGGCATTGGAAGATCACCAATCTGATTGGTTATCATTTCTGTGACCAGATTCCTCGGCAGAATCGGATGTCCTCCTTGCCGCAAAACTTCCAGGAGTTTAAGAAAATCTCCCGCGCTGCCAATCATACCGGCTCCCCCGGAAGGATATGCTGACTGATCAGCAAACCTGTCAGGTGAAAGGAGGAAGCCCGCAGTTCCCTCCAGAAAAGGTACCGAATCCAATTCATGCAATCGCCGCGGTTCGTCCTCTCCGTCTGCGTATGCCGTGGTCAATCTGTCTATATCCACAGGGCTGAAATCGGTGTCCATCATAGAGAGGGGATGTGTTACAAGCAGCTGAACCGCTTCACGCAGCGGCATGGCCGTAACCTTTTCAATGACTGCACCAAGTACATCTGTTGCGATAGAATACCTCCACATGGTTCCCGGTTTATACAGAAGCGGGGCAGAAGAAAGCCTCCGTAGATTCTCTTCCAAAGTAATTCCCGCCAGATCCATGCCGTCCGATACCCCTGCCAGCGCATAAGTTCCCCCTTCCTCCTGAAAGAATCGATAGGTTAAGCCAGCAGTATGTGTCATCAATTGTTGGATCGTTATAGAGGTATGTTGTCCGTTTGGCAGCTTGGGACAAAATCCAGGCAGCCATTTCTCCACAAGATCATCCAACTGCAGTTTTCCTTTCGAAATTAATACTAAAGCTGCCGTGGATACAACCGGTTTGGTTACCGAAGCATATCTGAACAAAGCATCCTCCTGCATCAGTCGTTGCTGCTCGCGGTCGGCCCAGCCGGCAGGCCTGCTGTAAACTAGCTCCCCGCCTTTTGAGATTTGCACGACAGCACCTACAATTCTTTTTTCCTCAAGTGTGCGATTAATGACTTCATTAACTTCATTATGCAGTAATTCAATATCCATTTTTCTCATCGTCTTACTCCTTTTCTACAGTGATTTACTTGATTATTTATAGCAAGTGTGTTTATTATATAAATAATTTCTAACGTCTTACATAAGACAAACAAGGCAAACAAATTGATTTGCATTGATTACAAAGGTATTCTAAAGAAATTACTTTATAAAAGAAGGATGGCGATCACCTTGGACGAAATTGATAAAAATATACTGCTCCATCTGCAGAATCAGGCCAGATTATCGATGACAGATTTAGGAAAGCTGGTGGGGCTGTCTCAGCCAGCCGTCACTGAACGTGTAAAACGCATGGAAGAAAAGGGAGTTATCGAGGAATACCGAACCGTCATATCTTCGCAAAAATTGGGAAAGCAATGCACAGCCTATATGCTTGTTCGGACTCGGAATTGTTATCCTTTTCTTGATTTTTGTCGTTCTTCACCAGAAGTCATAGAATGTTCCCGCATCAGTGGAGAGCATAACTATTTATTGAAGGTCCTCACAGAAACAACACAGGAACTGGAGGAGTTTGAAAATCGTTGCGATCAATTCGGCACCTATACTACGCTAATTGTGATGTCTTCACCGATTGCTTACAAAAACCTGATTGAAGAAGCGAATTTACTCACATAAGGCTCCTTCAGGAAGGAAAGCCATGCTTTCTTGTTAGCCATACCGCAAGCAAAGAGGGAATCAAGAGGAGCAGTAATGTGCCTGGAAGAAAGCCGGCTCCAAGCCATTCGAGAAATAAGCCGCCAATCATACCTCCCCCGCCGATGGCCACATTCCATGTTGTAACCAGCATGGATTGGGCTATATCTGCATTTTCCCTCCCGGCTTGTGCAATGGCTGTTTGCAGCAAAGTGGCAACTCCGCCAAATGTGAGTCCCCATACAGAAACCCCGATAATGATGATAGCCGGTTGATTCATTCCCAGGCCCAAGGATAGAGAAGCCAAAGCAAAGCCCGTGATGCTGATTAGAACCAGTATTCTTAGAAAGCGGTCAATCAGCAGACCTATCACCCAAATGCCAGCAACCGAGGTTATTCCAAAAATAAGAAGAACCAAATCCACGCGTTGAGATAACGCAGTTTCCGCAAGATACGGTGCAATATAAGTGTATAGAATATTATGAGCTAACACCCATGCAAGCACGACAAACAGAATCGGTCGTACACCCGGCATCAGGAACACCTTGTGAATCGGGAGCTGTTCACCTGCAGTCTCTCCTTTAAAATCCGGTACCTTCCAGAGTAACCAGCCAATAAGGACTACCGTTAACAACGATACTGCTCCAAATATAAGACGCCATCCTGTATAAGCACCTAAAAAAGTGCCTAAGGGAACGCCCAGCGCCAACGCCAACGGGGTGCCCATCATCGCTACAGCCATCGCTTTACCCTTCTGCGCATCAGGCACCATGCGCCGTGCATAACCAGCTGTCATTCCCCACAGAACTCCTGCCGAGACACCTGCAAAGAAACGCGCCACGAGTGTAAGCATATAAACGGAAGATAGTGCGGTGATCGTATTAAATACAAGAAAGCCAACGATACACAGCAGCAGAAGCGGGCGACGTCTCCAGCCTCGGGTAGCTGTTGTTAAAGGAATGGCTGCCAGAAGTGATCCAACCGCATAGAGCGTAATCCATTGTCCAGCGAGTGCTTCTGTGACTCCGAGATCTTTTGCGATTTGCGGCAGCAATCCAGCAGGCAGGCTTTCTGTAAGAATGCAGATGAATACGGCCATGGCCAAGGCCAGCAGCTCAATCCACGGAAAACGTTTGGAAGACGATAACTCAGCGTTATCCTTCCTTACAAGAGCAATATTTGAGTTCACGAAAAAATTCTCCTTTATTTATTTTGGCCGCTATAGAAAATTCAGCCTCCATATAAGCATATATAAATCAAACACGAAGCTACATAGATGAATAAAGGCAGATACAGCGAAAAAAGAGGAACTTGCTTTTATTTCTATAGAAAATTCATGATTTTAAAGGCAAAAAAGCAGCATCGTCAGATGCCGCCCGTGTACGGTGTCAAGCACATTTAAAAATGATTTTCAGCAAAGCTATGGTGTACTGACTATTGAGTTTAATTGAGAATCATGTGTACACATTATATTTTGAATCTGGTATGTACATACTTTTAGGAAAATCCGAAGTTGAGTTTCAAGGAAAGGGTGATCCTTTTGTACGATCATTTCATTATTTTGATCCGAAGTATTTCAGCATTTCTACTCTTATTGGTCATTGCACGAATACTTGGTAAACAAACATTATCCAATATGAATTTTCATGACTTCGTTACGGCTGTGATTATGGGGGCCATTGCAGCGAATCTGGCATTTAACGAAAAAATGGAGGTGATCCATCTCATCATTTCCCTTGTTGTTTTTACCGGGACATCGTATTTACTGTCTAAATTAAACCTCCGAAGTCGAAAAATCCGTTTGTTAGCAGAAGGATCTCCTACAGTGTTAATTGAAGGCGGAAAGATATTGGAGCATAATCTGTCCAAAAACAAAATGACTATGGATTCCCTTAACCAGGCACTCAGGCAAAAAGAGGTTTTTGATATTAACGAGGTCGAATACGCCTTATTAGAAGTTAACGGCCAAATTTCAGTCATGAAGAAAAAGCAATTCAGGACAGTGACGATGCAGGATATCCACAAAAAAGACAAAACAAAGGAACAACTACCCATCGAAATCATTATGGACGGACAATTACTGAAAGATAATATGAGCTTAAGTCAGGTTTCCCAAGACCAGTTAACGAAGCAGCTCAGGTCACATCAGAAACAGATCAGTGATGTTTTCTATGCAGTTATAGGGAGTAACGGTAAGCTTTATATCGATTACTATAAAGATCAATTAAAGCACCCGGTTGACGTGGAGTAGATATATTTTCCTGAATCAGGTATATTTCTAGTGAGCTGACTTTATGAATGGATGAGGGCAATAGATGGAAATAAATCATGAGCTTCAAAATCTTTTGCAGCGCACAATAAAAGAATATATACATCCTGCAGCAGAAATTCTAAACATCGAAACCACGCCTATACATTCGGGTACACAGGCCGTGCGTTTGATGCGTCATCATGTACAATTCAAGATACCCGATCAAATATCAAGTATATCTCTTGTTTCAAAACAAGCTGCCCGGATCGAACAGCAGGTGCTGACATGGCTTTACTCACAAAAAGCAAATGTACCTTTTTCTTTGTCATCTTGGTCTGTTTCTGATCACTTGGAAGCAGAGGAACGATCTCTTCTCTGTATAGAGGATGTGGATTACCAAACAGACTATACAAACTTAGACATTGGATTGCTTCAAAAAAGTGAGATAAAAGCCTTATCACACATTCATATCTCAAATTTCGGTCAAAAAAAAGCACTATCCTGGCTGCCCGAGATAGACACTCGCTATGTTGAAAAAATGATTGGCGAGTATTGGAAGCCGCAGTGGCAAGCAGCTAAACAATATGAACATTTTATTGCGCTTTTTGGCGACTATATACCCATAGTGGAATCAGCAGCAGATGCCATTTTAAAGGACATACAGCATGTATTAAACGATCAGAGCAGTCAAACCTTGATTCATAACGATCTTAACCCAGGCAACGTTCTGGTTCGCCAAAATACGGAGGTCATCTTTATTGATTGGGAAGAGGCTAAATACGGCTCATTGTTCCTCGACATCGCTATGCGCTGTAGAACTCCTGAACAGATGAATGACTATAGGGATTTACTATCTGCTAAGAGCATAGAATTTACAGATCATCATTGGAATCAATTGTACACCATCGCTTCCCGTTACCTGGGGCTTCGATATATGACCTGGAATCTGGGAGCTTGGACTACTCAGTCGAATGCCAAAGATCAGCTGAGAGGGTATTTGGATATGGTGGCGGGTCGCTAATGGATTCGGAAATGCTGGAGAAACATTTTAAAACATTTGTCTCTGAAGTCGCTATGATAGCGGCTTTTTTTTACGTCATTTTACTAGGGCGTGTCTTGACTTTTAGAACGAAATATAACAAAATACATGCTATGGCATATAGTTGTTAAATATGATTGTTGATTACTAAATATGCTACAGCATATTTAACTTGTATATGTACAACTGGATGAAAGAAGGATAGCAATGAGCATTTTTATCACAGTTCTACAAGTTTTATTGGGTATCTTTTTCCTTTTTACAGGAAGCAAAATCATTTCAGGTAAAATGGCGGATGAATTTAAACGTTTTGGACTGCCATCATTTTTTAACGTTATGACTGGTTCGTTTGAGATTGTGGGGGCCGTTGGCATGATCGTGGGAATATGGATGCCCGTCACGGCGATATTGGCTGGTGTACTGTTAGGCGGAACCATGCTTGCCGGAGCGTTCACCTTGATTGTTCTGGCTAAGGATCCGATACAAAAAGCGATTCCTGCACTGGTTTTGTTTGTACTCAGTTTGATTGTATCTGTGTATCATTTCTTCTAAATCAAGAAGATTAACCAGACTTTAGAAAAGGCAATGCAGTATAGCTAAAACATGCTATAGCATGTAAATCAAATTAATTCCATTCGACCATGTCTTGGAAAATTTAGTATGATAATCAGCTCAGGTCGCAGTATAATAGGTGCAAGCGGATTGGGAGGAGGTGGTTGTATGAGTGAAAGCGATATTAGTGATATTGCTCCGATTTTAAAACTAAATAGTAGAGGGAGATGCTTTCATGAGTTACAACCCCGAAATTCCAAGAAACCGATATGATAACTATGGTGACCGTGAATGGACACGTCTTGAAAAAGACCAGTTCGGGATGGAAGCAACAACGTGGCTTATGGGCACAGGGGTTCAAGATGAAGAGCATTATCCCGTTTCAAGCAAGCATTACATTCATATGATGAGAAGCACCGAATTGGATGCATTACTTGCTCCGTTTCCAGTTAGGGTTCTGGAGAGAAGCTCTGCCGGACTATACACGCAAGCTGGAGATGCTGCCCTGGAGAATGCGCGTAATGATCCGGAATTTTGGAAGCTGATTGTTGAAAGGGAAATTGAATTCACCAAATTACCGGGCACTCTTGATGCAGGCATGAATCTTATCTATGTTGTACAAAAGTTGTAAATTGCAAGGAGTGGTCGTTTGAAGATAGAACAAGTATTTGAATATGATATTGATAAGGAATTAGAAACAAAGCTCCAAGATTTATTAAGTAGCTGTTTTCCCAAAGTTTATCCTTCAGATCGAATTTATTTTAAACAGCTGCCTCATTTCAGATTTCTTGCGTTTAATCACGATAATCAGCTTGTGGGGCAGGTTGGTTTAGACTACAGAGTGATGAATCTAGGTGGAGAACCTGTGAGAATATTAGGTATCATTGATTTATGTGTTTCACATCAAGCTCGCTCTGCGGGAATAGGCACCTCATTATTGTTAGAGGTTGATAAATTCTCAGTAGAGAGGAATATCGATTTTATTTTATTATTTGCAGATCACATGGCTTTATATGAGAAAAATGGGTATACAACGGTTGAAAACCAGTGTACATGGATGAAAATTGATCATGAATCTCAGACCACCACAGGAATAGGCTGCGAATCACTGAACGAATTAATGGTAAAGAACGTTGGGAATAAAGAGTGGAATAAAGGAGCTTTAGATTTATTAGGGTATTTGTATTAAACTGGAATCCGATCATACGTATTGAAGGACACACGCAAAATCCTCATTGAAGTCGCTATTTTAGCGACTTTTTTTGCTATGCCAGGTATTCTTTTTTGTGTGAATACAAGGAATTACATTGTTCGAAAAAGAATACAAATAAGATTTGTTGTATTATTTTTTCATTAATGATTATAATTTGAAAAGGGTAAGATTTATGGTCTGCTCGGACGAAATGGCACTGGAAAAACAACATTGTTTAATTGTTTAAGTGGTGAGCTTCCAACAGATAACGGTACGATGAAACTTGTTCATGAAGCGACAACCCGTAATTTAGAGATGCATGACGTAGGTTACGTATATTCTCTGCCTATGCTGCCAGAATTTCTGACGGGATATGAGTTTGTACGTTTTTTTATTGAGGTTAATGCTGATGTCATCGAAGAGCGAGGAACGGATCTAGATGCCTTGTTCGATATGATGCACATTGCGGAGGATGACCGACACAAGCTCATTAAGTATTACTCGCACGGAATGAAAAATAAAGTTCAAATGCTGTTATTTTTACTCATAAAACCTACGGTGATTCTGTTGGACGAACCATTGACCTCCTTCGACGTCATCGTTGCAAGCGAGATGAAACAATTGCTGCGTGATATGAAAAAGGATCATATTCTCATCTTCTCCACGCACATCTTACAATTGGCAACGGATCTGTGTGATGAATTAGTTATTTTAAATCATGGCAGTTTGACTCCAATTTCACCTGAAATCCTTACGCAACCCGACTTTGAAGAACAAATTATTGAGTTATTGCGAGATGACAACGGGCAATATGTTCAGAAGGAGAATGCCGATGCAGGGAATCTTTAGTACGATTTCTCGCATGTGGCAGCTACAGGTGATTTCGCTAGTCAACCGTTTAATATATTTCATGCAAAGCTTACCGGTTATAGGCTCGTTAATCCGTGATCAAACGTATGCTGCTTTTCGCACGAAACGTATATTAGGTGCAATCGCCGTAATTTTAAGACTTGGTGCTGGTTTGTTCGAAAGTATACTCTACTTTGGGGTATTACTCGTATGGCCCATACTGTTATGGACGGAAGGGCCGGATACGGAGCGGTTTACACTTCTTCTTCATATGTATTTATGCATCAGTGGCATAATGGGCGGGGTAACTGGTGCAAAAGTGTTGGAATCCAACAAGATGAAGTATACTGCTGTTCGACTTATGCGAATGAATCCAAACCGGTTTATACGGGCTGTACTCTTAAACAGGTATACAACGTTTTTCTTGTATCATGGCTTTGTATTTACCCTTATTTCGGTATTTTTTAACTTTTCGATCATTCACGCATGGATGGTCGTAGGAATCATGACGTTTTGGCGAGTGCTGTGCGAATTCTTTCATTTGCAGCTGTTTCAATGGAAAGGCATCGTTCTTGTCCGAAAAACATGGCTTATGAGTTTGACCATGTTACTTACACTGACTGCTGCTTATCTTCCCTTAACGCAATGGAGCATTCCTCCATTTGGAGCTGCGGTATTTGATCAACGATGGCTTGTAATATTGATATTGCTGTCAGGGATTGTCGCTGGGTATGCGCTGCTAAAACATACGGATTATGCAACCGCAGTGCGTGCAGTAACAAATTATGCTGATCCATTGTTGAACACAGAAATTATGATGGCCGATCTTCAGCAAAGATTGGTTCAGTCCAAAGACAATGATCTGGCCAACCTTTATGTCGGTGAACAGAGCACCCTAAGCAACAAGGGATACGAGCAAATGCACGCGCTGTTTGTTAAGAGGCACGCTAATCTCTTTCGGGCACCGTTCCGCAGACGTTTAATCGCGATTATGGTCATTGGTTTCATATTATCTTTCCTGGCACTGATCTTCAAAGATCATATTTCTGTTGAATTCATTGCAAGATTTTCTCCTTTATTCATTGTAGTTATGCTGCATCTAACTGTAGGAAGCCAGATTTGCAGAGCTTTCTTCTACCATTGTGATAGACCCTTGATGCGTTATCCATTTTACCGTGAGCATGCGCAACAGCATTTTCTGTTAAGATTGAGAAATATATTAAAGTTAAATCTAAAATTAGGTTTATGTTTAGCAGCTGTGCTAAGTATACCTGTACTCATACTAACTGAAGGGGCAAACATAAGTGCACTACTTCCCATTTGGGTTATAACCGCTGCACTTGCTGCATTTTTCTCAGTACACCATCTATTGTTATATTATCTGTTTCAACCTTATACAGTGGAGTTAGAGACAAATAGTCCTTTATTCTCATTGGCAAACGGCTTCATTACTTTGGGGTTTATTGTGACGATGTATTGGGCACCTCCACTATGGGCATTAACCGTTGTTTTAACAATCCTGACTGCGGCCTATCTATCTAGCGCTGTTCTTCTCGTAAAAAAATATGCGCATAACCGTTTTAGATTAAAATAGACAGAGAATCGAGTCGCTTTGATAAAACCGTTTATCCCTTTCGGATCAACGGTTTTTTAGCATTCAGGCACTGGAATTGACAGATTAATCGCCCTCATCAGCCAAGCCCAAACATTCGGATCAATGCATACCCCATAAGGGAAAGAATCACAGAGCCAATAAAACCGGCCGCAAAAGCCTTTAAACCCTTCTGTCGGAACGAGGCTGTATCTACAGTAAGACCCAGACCAGCCATCGCCATAGCAATAAGCAAATATGCAGTAACAATGATGAGATTGGTTAGATCATGTGGGATAATATGCATCGTATTCACTGCGCTCATTATGAGGAAACCCAATATAAACCAAGGAATCGGCAGAGCTTTCCAACTTCTTCTCGTATTCAACCTGCTGTTCCCCGTATCGTTAGAATGAGACTGACGATTGGACCAGAATCCCATCAACATAGCAACCGGAACCAGAAGGGCAACACGTGTTAATTTTACCATGACTGCCAGATCCACAGCCTCTTTATTCACAGGTTCCGCAGCTGCAATGACATGAGCGATTTCGTGCAGCGTCGCTCCTGCAAAGATGCCATATCCTGATGAAGACAAGTGCAGAAAGGGATATAGAAGCGTATAGGCGATTGTAAAAACAGTTCCTAGAATGGCTACGGTAGCCGCACCGATTGTTGCTTCTTCATCCTTGGCTTTAATTTGAGGGGCAATGGCAACAACCGCTGCCGCGCCGCAGATGCCTGTTCCACATGCCGTTAACAGCCCCAAGTTTTTTTCAACCTTGAACCATTTTGCAATGCCGTACACAACAAATATCGTTATCGCAACATTTAGAATGGAGATTACAACAACCTTAGGACCTGCATGGAGGATATCACGTAAGTTCAATCGCATGCCAAGCAGAATAATTCCATATCGTAGAAGCTTTTTGGAGGAAAAAGAAATGCCGCTTACCATATGCTCAGGCACATTGCGAATGGCCCGCCAGATCATACCAAGCAGGATCGCGAGCACGAGCTGACCCATCATGTTTAGCAATGGGAAGCTGGCTGCATATTTGGCAACCAGCGCCAGGATGAGTGTTAAGGCAATGCCTGACAGGAAGCCTCGTTTTTCCTTGTGGTTCTCCTGCTGTAAAACGTAAATTTGACTCATGCAGATCACATCCGATTCCTTTATTTCGTGCTCATGTATAACTATAATTAGTTATGATTCAGAAGAGAAATACAGGAATGAAATGCTTATCATAATAAAAACTAATTATTAAATGAATTGAAGCCGTATGAAATAGAAAATGAATTAGAGCTATCTAAACGAGAAAAGGAGACCTTCACCATGATTGTTGAAAGCTTGAAGTTATACGTCACTGTGGTTGAACAGCGTAATTTTTCAAAAGCAGCAGAAATATTGCACATGTCACAGCCTGGTGTTAGTTCGCAGATTCGGAAATTGGAGAAGGAATTTAATGTGAAGTTAATGCATCGTTCGCCCAAGTGGGTCAAATTGACGGAAGCAGGAGAGCTACTCTATGTGCGTGCCAAGGAAATGCTGAATCTGTATGAATCGGTGAAATTGGATATAGCCAGGTTACAAGATAACGTAAGTGGGTCACTACAGATCGGAGCAAGCTTTACTATTGGAGAATATGTGCTTCCTCGCCTGTTCTCATCCTTTGCCAAGCAGTACCCCGACGTTTCCATGGAAGTGTTCATCCGAAATTCGTCCCAGGTTATTGAAGCTGTTCGACGTAGTGATATCGATTTTGGTTTGGTTGAGGAAGACGTTGAAGCTCCTGACTTGAATGTGACAACATTTATGCAGGATGAATTGATTATCGTGGCTGCGGAAGCACATCCGCTAAGCTTGTCTATGAATATCGATCTGGAGCAGCTGCAGCATCAAGTATGGGTACTTCGCGAGACAGGTTCGGGAACCAGATCTGTTAGTGACCGATTTCTGGCTCAGACGGGACTACGCATAAGCCGTTCATATGTGTTTAACAGCAGTCAGAGCGTGAAGGAAGCCGTGTTCTCTGGTTTAGGCATCGCGATGTTGTCTCGCTGGGTTGTAAAAAGGGAGCTGTCCGCAGGAGTGCTTAAAGAAATTTCTATTCCGGGTATTCTGATGGAGAGAAACTTTTCTCTCGTTCGACGAAAGGATCAAATACCTACCCGAGCCAACGAAGTTTTTTCTGAAAAACTACTGAAACTGGACAACCACTTTATATGGTGAATTCGCTAGTAAGATTTAATGGAAATACACACTGCAATGCATGGCTTGTTCTCAATTGATCCCGCAGGAATAAAAATCCTTTTACAATCATTGGTATTACGATATAATGCAGTAAACAAGTGCATTATCCAACAATAAAAGAGAAATGCTGTTATTTAGTGTAAGAAACTTGCTTGCGGATTCATGTTATTGAACCGGAAAATGAAAATCTTATCTACATTGGAGGTAATCGTTATGGTCAAAAAGAAAATGTCCATAGCCCTCAGCGCAGTCTTAGCCGTATCCATGCTGGCTGCTGGTGCGATCGTGTTTATCCAGGATAATCCAACATTAGAGATAGCGAAAACAGCAGGGGAAAAAAAGGTGGAAGTCATCAAGGCTATTCAAAGCGCCTGATACGTTATTAACGGAATTAGAACGCTACCTCAGCTGGTTTAACCGAGCTGAGGTTTTTCATTTTGCTATATAAATTGAATTAAAGAAACGACATTATGCCGCTTAACGATCCATGATCGTCAAAGATCGCTGTAATGGGGCAAGATACCAGCCTTGGTAGGCTGTTTAAGTCGAAGAGGGAAGGCTAACGATCTCCATAGAGCTTATTTTCCCTGAATCGGGGACATTTGAATTCTAACGATCTCCAGGAAGCTTATTCCATTCGAAATCCTGAAAAATGAGCCTGATCAAGCTGATTTCAGCAGAATAGCGTCTCTGGGGATCGTTAGAATTTTCCAAAGCCCAAATATGCCGAAATAAGGCTTCTCCTGATCGTTAGCGCTCGCAGTAGAGGGTGGCAGACTTGCACTTTCCACTTGCCATGAGCGATAGACGATATCTGACTAATGTGTCTGGATTGATGAGCAAATTGGAGTGGATGGTGTAAAATTTTAGTTCAACTTATATAGCAAGAAGTTTTCATTAATCTGGGAGGTGAGTCTGGTGAAAGAAATCGGAGTGGGGTTCTTACATGCTTGGCTCTATGCAAAGCCAGTGAACGATATGGCAATGCTTTGTGTAGAGCTGAGTAACAACCCATATTGCCAACGTTGAATCCTAGTATTCAAATAACTGGCTTTGCACCTTATTGATCCATTAAATAAGGAGTGAGGCCCATGAAATATTCCAATGCCGAATCTATTCTTCCTGAAGAACTGCTGCGAACTATTCAAGAATACGTTCAAGGTGAACTTATTTATATCCCGAAACCCAAAGAGGCCCATCTGAAATGGGGCGAGAAAACACATAGCAAGAGCAGGGTATCTGCTCGAAATGCGGAGATTCAATCGTTATTTCGCAATGGGCTCAGCATAGAAGAATTGGCGAGTCAGTATTTTTTATCCTACGAAAGCATTAAGAAAATTGTTTATAAAAAGAGCTAATGTCATCCGCTAAATGGTCGTATCGACGGTTTAGCGGTTTTTTGTGCAAAGATGGATTAAATCAACTTATACATAGTCACCACACTGCTGCATCGTTAGACTCAAGTTAAGGTTGCCGGGAAGAGAAACGGGCAGCTTTTATAAAAGGGGTGTAACGAATGAACGAAATGATAAAGAAGAAGCTGCAGAACAAAAATGAACAGCTGATTAACATGGTAATTGAACGCGCAAAAAGAGATTTTCCCGATGATATCGCCATTATTGGGCTTACGGGTTCATTTAGCACGGGGGATTTTCATGAGAAGAGTGATCTTGATCTGATTATTATTAATCATACAGATCGGGGATGGGGAATATCCGATTGCTTCATTCTGGAGGACGTTGGATATGACATCTATTGCACACCATGGGATACAAGAATACGAGCGCAATCCACCTTGGAAAGTCCCGCGGTATCGAGCTTGACCAACTTAAAAATTCTCTATTATGCAGCGCCAGAAGACTTGGAGAGATTGAACGATTTCCGGCTAAAAGCTCTTGATGCACTTGCAGCCCCGATTGGAGAAACATGTCTTAACCGGGCAAAGGAATGGATCGACCAGGCCAAGCAAGCATACAGCGACACCATGCTGGGTGAAGAGATCGGTTCAGTGCGTCAGGCTTCTGCCAATGTTCTGTACAATCTGGTTCATGCCCTGGTTAGCATGAATAATACATGTATCCAGCGAGGCATCAAGCGATATCTGGAGGAAATCCAATCGCTTCGTTATGTACCGAATGATCTTGAATCCTTATACATGTCAATTATTGAAGCTCACACTATTGAAGAAATCCGAATGGCATCCTTTAATATGTTGAAAAGCGTTGAGATGTTACATCGCACTCTGTGTGATATGTTTATCGTTAAACCCGCTCCAAGCTTTGATAATCTGGGAGGAACGTACGAGGAATTATGGTGCAACTATCGTAACAAAATCGTAAACAGTGTTACAACGAATGATGCCGCCTACGTCTTTCTTTCAGCTTTTGGAGCACAAGAGTATCTTGATGAAATGGCTATGAC
This sequence comes from Paenibacillus sp. TC-CSREp1, assembly GCF_050171015.1. Taxonomy (NCBI): domain Bacteria; kingdom Bacillati; phylum Bacillota; class Bacilli; order Caryophanales; family Paenibacillaceae; genus Paenibacillus; species Paenibacillus sp. TC-CSREp1. The sequence continues at coordinate 96,437 of NZ_JBNOKM010000017.1, forward strand.
AAAAGGCACGAAGAGATTTGATCTGATGCAATACTTTAATGCAAGTGATCTTCCTGTCATGGAAGAGAGATTCCTTGAAGTAATGGATCAATATCTGGATCAGTATCATAAGGTCGGCAGGGAAGTTAAACGTTTTGCAACCTTTGAGCAGCTATATGATGATTATATGAAGGGTCATGAAGAGTAAGCTGCTCCTGACAACCGAAATACGAGCGGGAATTGACCGAAAACACGAAAGAGCCGAAGCGAGATGATCTCTGCTTCGACTCTTTCTGCACTTCTAGGTTAGGTAATACATCACATAAACATATCCAAAATCAGAACACCCGCAAGTCCTACCAAGGATATAATCGTTACCATGACGGACCAGGTTTTTATCGTTTTGCCTATACTCAGATTAAAATACTCTTTGTAAATCCAGAAGCCTGCATCATTTACATGGGAGAACGTCACACTACCTGCACCAGCTGCCAGAACCATCAGTTCCGGACTGACCCCCGTTGCGGCAACTAGCGGTGCGGCAATACCAGCTGCTGTCATACCAGCTACCGTTGCAGAACCAACAGCAATTCTCAAGATGGCTGCAATCAACCATGTCAGTACGAGGGGAGAAAGAGTGGAGCCTGCCATAAGATCGGAAATATATTGGTCAATATGACTGTCAATCAATACTTGCTTGAACGCACCGCCACCAGCAATGATGAGAAGAATCATACCGATGCCGCTTACTGACTCACTCAGCGATTTCATGATTTCCGGCATTTTTTTGCCCAGATTCAATCCAAACGTGAAGATGGCAACAATGACAGAGATCAACAAAGCCACATTAGCATTACCGATAAAATCAGTCACTGGTGAGATTACCGATCCAGGTGCAAAAATATGCACAATCGTTTGCAGCGCAATCAAAATGACGGGTAGAAGTGCCGTGAAAAGACTGATTCCGAATTTAGGCAGCTCTTCTTCCTTGAATTCCTTTGGATCAAATAACCCTTTGGGGATTTCAATCTGCAAGGCTTCTTTTTTAAACAGCTTGGTGTACACAGGACCTGCAAGGATAAATGCAGGGATTGCAATCAGGATGCCCAGGATCATCGTTAATCCGATATTCGCTCCAAAAACATTAGCAACAGCTGTTGGACCCGGGTGCGGAGGCACAAATCCGTGCATCGTTATAAGGGCTGCAATGACAGGCATTCCAAGATACAGAACAGGCACACGTGCAGCTCTGGCGATGGTAAATACCAACGGGATCAAAACAACTACCCCAGTTTCGAAAAATAAAGCGATTCCAACAATAGCTGCTGTAATAACGGCTGCCAGCTGCGTTCGTTTCTGGCCAAAAGCGCTGATCATCGTTGTTGCAATTCGCTGTGCGCCGCCGGAATCGGTCATTAATTTACCGAGAATACCTCCAAAGATGATAATCATCGTTAAATGACCAAGTGTTCCACCTAAACCGGATTCGATGGACTCAACAGCCTGAATCGGTGTCATTCCTTCCAGCACTCCAACAGCCAGAGAGACAATAATCAATGATATGAAAGCGTTTAACTTAAAGGCCATCATTAAGATGAGTAGTAGAACAACTCCAATGGTAACGGAGATAATTGGCATATGTTTTCCTCTTTTCTGATTGGTCTTGATCCAAAAGACCGCATGCAGGGAGGGCACTGTTTTCATACTAATAGACAGTCCAGTGCTGCTCCATACATAAGGGTCATATTAAGCATGTACTTGAATCACTTGGCACTTAACATTTCAACGACTTCTCTTAAATCCGTTTTGGTACCCACGTTACCAGGGAAGATGACATAGGAAATGCCCGGGAACTTGCTTTCATTACCTGTGGTCCACACGGGTATTCCTGGACGAATTTGCCCCGCAACGGTAGCTCTTTTGACTTCAAGACCGTTGGTTCCAATATCGCTTGAAGTAATGCCGCCTTTAGCAATGATGTAGGCCGGTCGAACTTCCAAACGTTTCACAATACTCGTAACGGCATCGGAAATTTGAACGGACAGCTTTAATTCATCTTCTTTTCTGTCCTCTCCAAGATCTAATCGCTCCCGTTTGGTGTAAACAGCGACATTTTTACCCTCAAGAATCCATTTATTAGTCGTTTCAACAACTCTGTTCAGTTCGTTCTCAAATTGATCAGGTTCCAGAACAAGATGTACGTTAAACTCAACAAACTCAACTGCATTCGACTTCTTCAGCTCTTCGAACTGTTCTGTTGTTTTTTGGACGTGTGACCCAATGATAACTAATCCGCCATGATTGGTGTAGTCACTCATCATCTCTGCACGCGTTAGCAGACTTCGGTCACTAATGCCTCCAATGACCTTGGTCAGTGCAGCAGCACTTCTAAACATAAAATGCTTACCTTTATGGATCGCTCGAATGAAAGCGATGGTGAAGATCTGTACGTCGGTATAATCAACCGCATTGACAATGACTTTATTAAAATCCTTAACACTCAACAACTGATTTTCGATCAGGTCAATGTTCATGCTGCGCAGACTTTCAAGAGAGATGTAAGTCATATGTTCTGCTGAATACTGGCCATTCGACTTTTCTTCAGCCCATTCGCCTAAGTGTGATCGGGAGTAACCAAAGGTGCGATCTTTAGCAAACTCGGTTTCTCCAGCAGGCACCAGTTCCGTACCATATTGAACATAGTGAACATTATCAATGGTGAAGCGTCCGCCTTCTTTGAAAAAGGGGAGGATGATCTCACCGTCAAATTGCATATCTGACTTGGCTTCAACTGTATCCTTCAACACTTCCGTCTCTAATGGGTAGTGACCTCTTAATGTGGAATCTCCACGACTAATAATCGTAAACTTGCGATTATTTCTCCTTGCAGCTTCAACGATATTTGCACCAATCTCCTGGTGTGCCTTTGTTGTCTCGGCAGCTGTAAATCCGCGTGAGTTGGTAAGAATGAAGAACATGGGATGCTCTTCCTTAAAACCTCTGTCGATGCTTTCCAGTGACCAATCCGTATAGACCGATACACCATGTACCGTTTGCACACCCGTTGGATCATCATCGAGCACGATAATTTTGTGATCGAATTGTTGAAGTTCCTTTTCAATCATTTGCTGAACAAGGGAGGTATCTACAGAAGGTATGTTATTGAACACTTCCTCAACAGATCGATTATTGTTTTGCATGATCAAGACCCCTTACTTCAACATTCGCTAATTTTTCATAATACTGCACGATCCCGCCGTGGTCATGCATCAATTTCCCGTCAACCTTCAGTGCATGGAACATCTCTAACAGATGACTGGATAGGGGAAGAGGTACACCAATCTCGTGTGCTGTCTCCATGACATTAGTGATATCTTTCATATTAATCGCGATCGTGCCCCCTGGAGCAAAGTTTCTTTCCAGAATCAGCGGAACTTTGGCATCCAGAACTGCACTGCCTGCCAAACCGCCTCGGATGGCCTGGTACATTTTCTCGATATCTATACCCGCTTTCGCTGCAAGGACGAGCGCTTCGGACATGGCAGCAATGTTCAAGTTAACGATGATCTGGTTTGCGAGCTTCGCTGTAACTCCGCATCCGCTATCCCCAACGAGAGTGACTGCCGTCCCCATATCAAACAATACTGACTTGGCTTGCTCGAATACGCTTTCTTTACCGCCCACCATAATTGCCAAAGTTCCATCAATAGCTTTAGGTTCCCCGCCGCTAACTGGCGCATCCAGAAAGCCAACTCCTTTTTTGGCCGCTTCTTCTGCCAGAGCGATGGATACAGCAGGAGTGATGGAGCTCATGTCGATAATAATAGAGCCTTCTTTTGCTCCAGATAAAATGCCATGCTCACCCAAAACAACAGCCTGCACATGCTGAGAAGCAGGGAGCATCGTAATAATAATTTCACAGTTTTCAGCGACTTCTCTTGGCGTAGAAGCTGCAGCAGCACCAGAGTCTATTAATATCTGAACCGCTTCCTGATTAAGATCGTTCACGGTTAATTCATGTCCTGCTTTTCTAAGATTTAGAGCCATTGGTTTGCCCATGATCCCCAGTCCGATAAAACCTACTTTTTTAGCCATAATGTTGTCCTCCTAAACCTTTTCTAAACTAGAGCCTGAAACCCTGTCAGCAACCGCTTACATCGCTGTTTGCGTTTTCATTGTATACTAAAAATATAAAATTGTATACATTAAAATCTTATTTTGTATACAATTTTTGAGTTTTCGTATATTTTTATTGCGAAGCCTCGTATATTGGAATGCTTTTATGAACATAATTTGGTACTATATTGATATGAGAAATGAAACTGAGGTGAAGTTAGTGCATGAAAATAATAGTTCGCGACCGGCGTATCACCAGTGTTACGAAATTCTTCGAGACAAGATTTTGAATGGTGATCTTCCTAGCGGTACGAAGATCGTTGAAGAGAAGCTGGCTGCCGAGCTCGGAGTGAGCAGAACACCCATCAGGGATTCGATACGCAAGCTTGAGAACGAAGGATTAATTCTTCAGAAGAGAGTAGTCAAGCCTACCGAGAAGGATTTACGTAATTTATTTAATGTTCGTATACTGTTAGAAGGGTACTCGGCCAAATGCGCGGCGAATTTCCTGAAAGACAATGAGATTGAGGAACTGTACAAGTATGTGGAGATCGGGAGATCGGGGACCAAGGACGAGATCATGTCAGCCAACGAAAGTTTTCATAACGATATTGTAAAAGCGAGTAATAATCCACTCATGATTGATATTATAGATCGGATGCAGGCTATTATTTATCTGTTCCGTAAAACAGTTGTGATTTATAATCGTCCTCATCTTATTGATGAACACGAGGAAATTTATAGTGCAATTAAGTCCAGAGATGGAGAGAAAGCAGAAGCATTGATGAAAAAACATTTAGAAAACGATCTGAACTTTTATTTGCACGTGATGAGCAATCAATAAGAAATCGGAATGCTGGAATAAAAATGGATAATAAGGGGGAACGTAGGAAGAAAAAAGGTGGAATTCCATGTACCGTTTATGCGTTTTGTTCATGAGTCTTTTTCTGATCGTTGGAGCATCTTATACAGCTGATGCCTCCGAAATTTCCGGAGCTTCTCTCATAAATGATCTCCAAAAAGGTGGTTACATCCTTTATGTTCGACACGGGGATGCAACCGTGGGGGAAGATCAGCAAAATTTCAGTCTGGCAGATTGCTCCACACAGCGAAATTTAAGTGCACTTGGAAGGGAACAGGCAGAGAAGTATGGTAATGCTATTCGAAAACTGAATATCCCCGTCCTTTTTCCCGTAGAGGCAAGCCCCCTATGTAGAACGATCCAAACCGCCCAGATTGCTTTTGGCACACAAGACGTAAAGGTAAATGCATTCTGGTTAAATATATATAAACTCAGTCAGATGCAAAACACTGAAAGTGTAAACAGTACACTTCAAGCATTTACAAATGAAGTTGGACAAACACCTCAAGCGGGTTCTAACCGGTTGATTGTAGCTCACTCTTTTCCTTCAGGTGTGGGTTTAGGGGAACTTGCGAGTATGGAAACAGTCATTATTAAACCACTGGGAGATCATAAAGGGTATCAAGTTGTTGGAACATTGAAGCTGGAAGATGTTTTGCAGCTCGCCGGAATGCAGTGATCATATAGGGTTTCTACATTCCGGAGAACCCTATTTTATGTTGGATGGATGAACAGGAGAGGCAGCTTTATTGACAAAAGCTGCCTCTTTTTTGATTTCAATATGAACATATGCTTCCCAAGCAACGGAACACCGTGAAGAATCTTTGGACATTCGTTTCAATTTAATAGTAATATGACATTGGTAGAGATAGCCAAAATGCCTATTAAGCATAGTGCTGATCATTTTAAGCTGGAATGAATACATGAAGAGGATGTGAGCAATAGTGAAATTGCCCATTATTAACGAACAACTCGCTAAACGTATTGTGAATTGTGAAACCGATTACTTGACCTCAAGGATCAGATCCATTGGCGAACGAAGCGGCAATCCGGAAGGAGTGGAGATTAAGCAACTCGGAGATACGACTGCTTTTTATATCCAAACGATGCCTTGGGGTTTATTCAATTCAGTAAAGGGCTTCACGCAGGACGATACTGACAAGCTGGAAGAAATCATTGAATTCTATGATCAAAGAAATAGAGCATTTCAGCTAGATGTCAATCCTGCGGCCACTAATCCTGCAATGTTAAGGCGACTAGCTGAAAAAGGATTATATCAAGACAGCTTTCATTCCGTTCTGTATGGTTTGCCAAGAGGCGAATTACCAAAGCTGCCTTCCAATATAACCATTCGTGCAATTGAAGATGAGGCGGATTTTGATCTCTTTGCAGGCATACATTGTGTCGGGTCCGGGATGGATATCATACATAAACATCATTTTGTAAATAACAATATCGGTTTGCTTCATCGCCCCGGTTGGAAATTATTCTTAGCCTCATGGGATGACGTACCAGCCGCTGTTGCTGTTATGCATATCGGCAGCGGCAGCAATATTGCCTCTTTCACATTAGCCGCAACCGCTCCTGAGTATAGACAAAAAGGTTTACAAACCGCCCTGCTGATGTGGCGAATGTACGAAGCATATAAAGCGAACTGTGAACTGGTCGTTGCTCAAGCAAGTTTTGGCAGCTCCAGTCAAAACAATATGGAACGAGTCGGCATGCAAATTGCCTGGACACGATCCGTTTGGGTACCATTTAAATAATATGAAAGGCGCAGCCGTAGTGCTACGGATCAAGAGCTTTAAGATTCCCCGAATAAGAAAAACATCGTTGCATGAATACTTTCCATAACTTCTTTGGGCATTTCCCTGATCCGGATATCCCGACCCAGGAAAAGCAGCCAATTTGTAATTTCGGCTAACTCATCCTTATGCTGAACATTGATGAAAGTCTTTAAAATTGCCGTAGTCTGAAAAGGGTTGGTGTATGCCATTGAAATTTTTAAGGGATGGTATTTTTTAAACTGCGCAATCGCCATTGGCCCGAGTTCTAAGACAAGGTTGATGGCTTCTTCCCGTTTGTTTAATCGCTCTGCAATCTTCTTTGGATGGATTCTTTTTTTCCCCGGATAGGGTTTGACATCTGTGAGAAGGTCGACTGGAATAATGCGCCTCTGGTGCTGTTCAAGATCAAAGCCTTCGATTTGCCATGCGTTTTTTTCACGATAAAGATGTAACAAATAGATGGGATATGACTTTACTTCATCGGCTTCCTCCGTGGAAAGCAATAAATAGCGGTCTGCAAGAATAATTTGAATCAGTTGTTCCAACATAGGATGGGGCAAATCAGACAAATCAAGCAGATCAGGATTGTGGGGGTTGGTCCCCTCAAACAAAAGAACCTGATTTAACAAAACGAGATCATCCTGCTGACTTTCCGAGATGAGACCTAATAATTTTTCTGCTAAAGAATGACGACTTTTGAGGTAAGGGAGTTGTTGATTTTTGGTAGCCATGAATGCAATAATCAGCGCTTTAATCTCATTATCCGTAAAGCGGACAGTCGGGAGGACAGAGTTGTTCATGACAAAATATCCCCCGTCTCTTCCTACTTCGGCCACAAGAGGCATGCCCATGGCTTCAATTTCCCGAATATCTCTAATAGCCGTTGATCGAGAGATGTTAAATTCTCGCATGATCTCCGAAATGGTAAAATGAGCACGGTTATTGATATACCGCATGATTATGTTAATCCGTTCCACTTTTTTCATAGGGACCCTCTAAACAGTATCATATTTTGACATGATTTATGGCTATTATAAACGTATCAAGCGGAAAAACAAATCTTTAAAGAAACATGACAATGTGCATCCCTTGAAAAATCCATTTCATAAAAGGAGCTTGAATAATGTCAGCATACACTCTTGAGGAAAAAGACGGCTTCATTGTGTTAGGTATCGGAACGGAGCTGAAGAGCGATTACACGGACTACGTGGGTATAAACAAAGAAAAGATGGCGTTTTGGCAGACTGTGACGCAGGATGGAACGCTGGACAAATTAAAGGCTATCGCAACAAACGACTATATCTTTGCCGTGAGCGAGGCAGTAAATCATAAGATGATGTATTATGCAGGTGTTATGACAGAAGCATCATTACAAGAAGAACACAGAGTAATTCAATTCCCCAAGGGACAATATCTCGTCGTTAAAGGGGAAGGGAAGACGGCTGATGAGTTGAGTAACAAGCTGACCGGTATCGCTTTTGGTCAAGTCTTGCCAGCAGCTGACGATTTTGCCTATGTTGGCGGGCCCAATACAACTGTTGAGATGGAACATCGAGACGGCCTTGTATTCGGTGAAATGTGGATTCCGGTTGTGAAGAAATAAATGAAATTAAAGGAGGAGCGAGCATGTCCGATAGCGTAGATTTTAAAAATGTGTCCACCGTTGGTCTTGAATCTTCACCTGTTGCAGAAGAGCTTGCTGGCCTGCGAGCAAATGAAGCTCGTTATTTTATGAACAAATATAAGCATGAATTTACGGTCGTACCCGCCAGCGAGAGCCAAGAGACGCTGGAATATGTAAGTCGAATTTTGAAAGAAGAACGTGGTATTGAGTTTGCGGCCAGACCATTGGAGACATCCCGCTTTCAAGTGGAAAATATCAGGTGGGCCTTTGTCTTTTATGAGGATGGTCTAGCAGTCAATGTCTTGTATACGGTGGATGACCCCAAAAAACGTGCCGTTGGTTTTAAGCTTTCAGAGAGAATGGACGTGCCTCAGGATCTGGAAGAAAAGAAGTTTAAATTCGCCAGACAAAAGTCCAAACTGGCTGGAACAATTCGAGGTACGTACTTTGTGATAAAAGGGGAGTATTGAACTATACAGGCTCTTCTGGGACAAGAACATATTTCCTTGAATGCCGCTTTTTCAGCGGCTTTTTTATTTTCTCGGTACAAGTTCTTATCCTCAGCAAAGGACAAGAACTTATACCGATTGCCAGAATAGTCAGTAACATCGTGAGATTGCCGATTCGGCGAATATCTAAGTTAAGCGGGATCAGGACTGTATGTCCATAGCCGTTTGAATGTTTTTCAGATCGAGTTGAATTTGCTCTGAAATATGGTAAGGGTGGTATAGGCCATTTTGCATCATGTAATTTGAAATCTTTTCATGAGAGTCTATGGCTTCATCGAGCTGTTTCATCAAAATTTGCTTGATTTCGGGGGTAGCACATTCGGTCACAGCCATCGCGTAATTTCTGACTGCACTCTTGGCGTTTATCAAAAAGTCCATTGCAATCACGTCATCAGTCATCGTATGAAGGCCTGACATGTATTCTAGTATTGGGTTCATTTTTTTATCTCCTATACAGTCGCTTTAGACAGCACTCCACCGAGTTCCTGAAGCTGCTGTTGTGATAATGTCACATCTTGCTGCAAAATTTGCATCAGTTCGGGGGCGGTTACCAGAGCTTGCATGGTCATGGATTTCGTCATACAAACCGTCTTGAATGCAGCTATTTCATGTACCTCGAGCATCTCATGCAATGCGTAATTGGAATTCATTCGGATTGTCCTCCCACGTATCTCCATATTTAAGGCTTTAAGATAACTTTAATGCAATTGTCCGTTTTCGTATCGAACACTTCATAACCCCGCTTGGCCTCGCTGAGTGGAATGACGTGCGTAACAATATCGCCGGGGTCTACTTTGCCAGACGTAACCAATTCGTACATATACGGCATGTAGTGAATAACGGGAGCTTGTCCAGAACGGATATTCACGTTTCGCTGCATGATGTCACCAAGCGGGAATCCGTTATAACGTCCGCCGTATACTCCAGTGACCTGGATGGTGCCGCCTTTGCGAACAGCCTGAGACGCAATGATAAATGCACTCATGGTGCCGCCCTGAAGTTTCAAACCGCTGGCTAAATATTCAAGATCGCTCATCTTGCCGTCCATGCCTACCGCATCAATCACGACATCGGCGCCGCCTTTGGTCATCTCCTTGAGATTGTTGCCGATGTTATTATCTTGTTCGAAGTTTACAATTTCGACATTGTTCGTTCGCTTCGCATGCTGTAAGCGGTAATCGACATAATCTACGGCTATGACCCGCTTGGCTCCTTTCAGCCAGCAGAATTTCTGAGCGAGGAGTCCAACAGGGCCGCATCCGAGAACAATGACCGTATCTCCATTTTTTACGCCAGCATTATCTACGCTCCAGAATGCCGTAGTCATGGCGTCAGCGATCAAGCTTAGCTTTTCGTCCGGTTGTTCGCAGCTTTCGGGAATCTTGAAATGGGTAAAGTTTGCAAACGGAACCCGTAAATACTCGGCTTGTCCCCCAGGATATCCGCCGGTCGTTCCCGAGTAGCCGAAATATGCGCCCATATCCCCGTGCTCGTTGGAATTGTCACATTGACTTTCCAGTTGATTTTTGCAGAAAAAGCATTCTCCGCATGCGATGTTGAACGGGATGATTACACGGTCACCTTTTTTTACCTTTGTCACGCCGGGGCCTACTTCTTCTACGATCCCCATCGGCTCATGTCCGATGACATAGTTCTCCTGAAGGTTGGGGATCATCCCGTGAATAAGATGGAGGTCAGAACCGCAGATGGCGGTACTGGTGATCTTTACGATCATATCGTCCGGTTTCACAATCTTTGCATCCGGAACCTCTTTGACCACGACATTTTTAATTCCTTGATACGTTACCGCCTTCATGCTTGGTGTCCTCCAATATGTTCATCTGGGGTCCGATCAAACATTCCTTTACGTGACGTATCACCCGGGAACAGATTCATCTGCCCGATCATCACCGTATTGTTAGCTGAAAGCTGGTCGAGTTGATATTGTTCGTTCAGCTCGTAAGGATGGAACCATTTTTTACGAATCATGAGCTCCGTGATTTCCTGGTGCATTGCAATCCCCTGCTTGAGGTGATTGCGCAGCAGGGCTCTTACATCTGGTGAAGCCGCTTCCGTAAGGGCGATGGACAAATTACGCACACCCTCCTTGGCACGAACAAGGAAGTCCATGGCAAAAGTCATATCTGCCATTTCCGGCATATTTAATGAATTAATCGGGTCTAAATAATCGGTATTCATTTGAACTCCCCTTAATGTGTTATAGGTGTCGGACTATTCGGAACAGGCGCTTGGAAAGGAGCTTTCGCGTAAATGGCTTGCAGCTCGGCGATCTGTTGTATGGATTGAGTTACGTCTTTCTGCATTAAGGCTTTAAGCTCTTGGTCAAAGACCAGGCCTTGCATCAGTTTTGATTTAGCGAGGCACAGCGTTTTAAAGTTTAATGCTTCATGCAGTTCCATCGATTCGTGCGGCGCTAGCGTTGGATTATTCATTGAGAAATGATCACCTCCTTTTCTCATCAACGTTAGACTTTCCATCCAATCGGTTCTTATACTGTAATGGATTTAAGTAGATGCAAGACCGATTTTTCCCATACAGTCACAGGAATATAAACAAATTGTTAACCCGATACTTATTGTTGTTTACAAAAGGGAGGAGGGCTCACTGTGCCAAATCAAAACAAGATTGATCTAGCCACCGAAAACGCAAAAAAACCGGCAGAAGGTGCACTAAACTCGAGTGGAAATGCACTGGAGCAGCATGCATCTAACGCAGTTTCTGAGGTGCAAACGGCTTTAAATCAGGCCATAAGCTCGGTCAATGAATCCAATGCGGCTACAGATTCACAAGCGTTGGAGAAAGCCCGGCAGCAATTAACCCGAGCAGAAGAATTTTTAGACCAAGCACAAACTTCAGCAAACGCATTACGTCTGCCGGACCAACAATAAAACGGCGCCGGTGTTATACTGGGTCCCAGGATACAAAGAGTCACAGTCAAAATGCTTCGGCTTGCGCCGAAGTTTTTTTGTTTTTTTGATGTCTCGGACCGTTACATAAACACACAGAAAAAGAATGATTAAAGGCCAGGTATTAGAAAAAGTCTTGAACATATTATAGGTAATATCTATTCAACTATGGTTAAGGAGGACATCATAAAACCTATGTTACCTATGGAAGAATATTTTGGTAAGTTGGAACTCGTTCATTCATTTTATGGGGCTATGCCCACAGGCGTTAGTGTATCCGAAACCGGACGTATTTTTATCTGTTTTCCGAAATGGGGAGATGATGTCAGATTTACGGTAGCGGAAATTGTTGAGGGGCAGTTGCAGCCTTATCCTGATTTAGAAACGAATTTGTTCAATCCTTCGAATATCACGATGTCCTTCATCAGTGTGCAAAGTGTAGTTGCAGATGGAAGGGGAACCCTGTGGGTCCTGGATCCGGCTGCACCAAATTTTTCTGAGCCTATTAAGGGAGGGGCAAAATTAGTTGCTTTAGATCTAAAAACAAATACGATAAGAAAGGTATATACATTTGCAGAGGATGTAGTCTTGCCGACAACGTATCTGAATGATGTCCGATTTGACTTTCGTGTAGGTAAAGCAGGTTACGCATATATAACCGATTCTTCTTCCAACGGTCCAGGCGCTATTATCGTTGTGGATTTAGAAAACGGAAATGCGTATAGACGGTTGAATGGAGCAAGCTCAACCTCACCTGATCCGTATTTTATACCGAAAGTGGAAGGTAGAATTTTGATGAATCGAAACGCAGATGGTTCGACATCTCCCTTTCGATTGGCCTCTGATGGTATAGCCATTTCCCCTGATGGAAAAACGTTATTCTATTGTCCGTTAAGCAGCCGCCAGTTATACTCGATCTCAACAGAATCTTTAAGAGACAGAGCAATACCGGATTTCAAGTTAAGTGATTTTGTGCAGTATTGGGGAGAGAAGGGTGCATCGGATGGCATGATCACGGATGCGAAAGGAAATGTTTATGCTGGAGATTATGAGAACGATAGCATTCGAAAGATATTGCCAAATGGAGTCATGGAAACCATTGCCCATGATCCCCGAATTTTATGGCCAGATACGTTTTCTATTGGGCCGGATCAATACTTATATGTAATTGTGAACTAATTACATAGACAGGCAAGATTTCATTATGGAAAAGACCTGCGCAAAAAACCTTATAGTTTATTACGTTTGAAAATAGATGAATTACCTGCACTACCTTTTGATTAATAGAAGCCTTTTTCAAAGGGAAAAATAGAATAAAAAAACAAAGAATACAAACCAAAAAAGGCAGTGATGATCACCATGATCGGCTGCCTTTATTTGTTGTAGCTTCAAAAAATATAATTACTTGAGTTTATCAGCAATCTCTCAGTTATGTTACTTCTTGCTGGTCTTCTTGATCAAGTTCACGCCATCATATGCCAGGCTTTCAACATTTGCAGCCTTCTGCAGTATGTACTGATTAAAAAAAATCTTTGTATAATCTGTAACAAGATTTCGCATCTCCATAGCATCCCGTTCGCCTCTGAGCTCCGAATTAACATGGGTAAACACGATGTCGCAGTAATCTAAATGTGCAACACGATCAATAGAGAAATAATAGGTTTCCATGCTGTTGTTAGCACCAATAATCGCATTCATGTTATAGTTCGGTTCACAAAACAGGAGCAAGAAGGTTTTTTTAAGGTCGCTGTCAAGAAGTCCAAACGCACCACTATCCAGGCCAATGCCGCAAACGAACCGGTCGTCGTCCCGGCAAACTATCGCCGTCGTAGGCCCTCCATATGAATGTCCGACGATGCCCATACCAATGTCTAGAAACAATCTGTCCTTAAAGATGGAATTGAACTCTCCAGCGTCCAGTTTGTAAAGATAATCGGCCACGTTTCTTACATCTTCTGCCTGTAATTTACTATACTCCGTTAACTTGGCAAGGATCGGCAGTGCAAGCACGTTACGGCACATCGCAATGGCCGTTTCGTCATCAGGCCGCATCTCCATTTTGCCAGCTAACGCCAGCATCTCCGGATCTTCAGAAAACGCCATAATGACATCCGAAAAATCCTTGGATACATTAAACAGGCGCCCATCTTTACGCTTATACATCGTGCTATTTTGATGGCCGATGCTTACCACTACATATCCTATGCTTGCCAGGTCTGTGCAGAGCACGGTACCCCATTCCGGAGAACCGCCACCGCCGCAAACATAGAACAAAACCGGATAACGCTTCTGTTTTTCGGAGAGAGCAAGGTCGTCATAACATTGGGTCCTGATATCTATAGAGAAAAAATCCTTCCCTTCAAGATATGCAGTGACAAGAGGCTGCTCATTAAACATTTTGTACACTTCAGGAAACATATATGTTGATGTCGTTTTACCTTCACTACTGTCAGAAGGATAGTACACAAATGCCGTCAGTTCTCTTTTGGAGTGATCGGATGCCAGATACTCGAAATCCATCTGGGTTCGACCGACCGTATAGCTGCCAATGGGTTCTGGAAATGAGTCATACGTTTTCATTTTCTTGTTCCCCCTTAGATTCATAAAAGTCCTATCTACTCCTTGGCTTTCTTGAGATCACTAACCATTTCAGCATATTTATGATCTTCAAGCAGCCCATGCCCCATAAAGTCAGCAAAGTATTTGCTAATCTTGTGCTGCAGCGTTGCATCCTTAATATCGAATTCTCTGAAAAACATGACTAAATTAAACTGCATGGACTCAAACATAAAAGAAATCAGGTCGTCGTCAAGATCAGGTCGGAGATATCCATCAACCCTCATTCGGCGTAAAATGTCCTTGATTAAGGGAAATGATTCGCCCTTTAGCACATTCAGATACACTTTAAGCAAAACGTTCTCAGGAATTTTTAAAAATGTTTCAGTGAGTTTGATTTCCAGCTCATTCAGCGGCTCGGTCACCACCTCATTAGCGTTACCAAATAAGCTTGTAAGGAAAAACCGGTTAAGGAAATCTCCATTATTGTTCTTAAAATAGGCAGCTCTTTTCTGGGAAACATTACGTATTAAGAGACAATAAAGATCATCTTTGTCTTCAAAATATCGATAAAATGTTCCAGGGTGCATAGACAAACGATCGAAAACCATCTTCATCGTTATATCCTCGTAAAGATGATCAACAAAAAGATACATAGCACTATTAGATATTTCTTCACGCCTTGCTTCATCTAAACGAAAGAACGAATGTTTTGGCATAGATTACTCCTTAAGGTGTATTGAGAATTGATTCACACTATACCGATAATCTATTCACATGTCAAGTAATGTTAAAATATTAATATCACTATAAAAGTTTAAAAACGCAGTATATAGAACTGAAAATAGTGACTACGTCTAACGGTGATTTGTTTAAGGTGTGATTGAATATAGGAGGGAAGACAAGTCAATAAACGAGTGTTTCTCACTGGCATGATATCGAAAATGAGGGATTGGAGTTTTTACATTGCTTTTAAAATTGACTAAGAGGAAAAATGCCCTTATGCACATTGAAGTCGCTATTTCAGCGGCATTTTTATCTATCGGTACAAGTTCGTGTCCAGAGTCAAGAACATGAACTTGTACCGGTTGAATACCTAGAAAAGGATTATATGAAGACAGCTTTCATTCTGAGTTGTAAGGTCTACCTAT
This sequence comes from Paenibacillus sp. TC-CSREp1, assembly GCF_050171015.1. Taxonomy (NCBI): domain Bacteria; kingdom Bacillati; phylum Bacillota; class Bacilli; order Caryophanales; family Paenibacillaceae; genus Paenibacillus; species Paenibacillus sp. TC-CSREp1. The sequence goes on from NZ_JBNOKM010000017.1 coordinate 111,948, forward strand.
ATGCGATGCGAACTCCCCAAGCTACTTTCGCTTTTTAACAAATAATCGCCGATCCAGGAAATAACCTGCCAACAGTGATAGCACAACAAGTAAAACGGGTATCCCAAACGATTCCTTAGAGAAAGGGGCTCCTTCCAGTTTTAGATGGTCTGTCGCACGATATTCGAGACGTTTGGCAGCAAATTGAGCAGTCATGACGTCTTCTTGTTTAGATAAATCTTCAAACGCAGGATCCATTGCAAATCTTCCCTGCATATTTTTGTGTAACAATAACAGTTCGGTATCGTTATTCAATTGTTTCCATTGCCCGATATCCTTAGCAGCAGTTGTCTCAGCTTGAGAGCCAACCACAATCATCTTGGATAGAGAGGGAGCTTCGTTCATCTGATAACGCGCAACCAAATTCAAGCCATGCTTGGTTACAATCGGTTGATTTTCACGTGATATCGTTAAAGTCGTCGTTGTTCCAGATGCTCCATAGGTATCAAAGGCAGCGGACAAATCTAATTCATCTGCACCTGGATATAGCAGTACGCCTGCTTTGGTCTTGTTCCATTGATAGGATTGATTCAAAATGTACGTAATATCACTCAATCCTGCTGTGAAAGGTTCCATTTTCGGATCAATGACATAATGGTAGGAAGGATAATTGAGTTCATTCGCTACCTGCTTCGCGGTTGCCTCACCTAACTGCTGCGAAATGACATAGAGGGTTGCATCCATTCCGGATGTAAGACCAGCTGAAGAGACAATGTTACCTTGGGGAACATAACGCTGATCTTTTACCCACTGAATTTCCGGGTAACTTTTAATCAAACGTTGAATGTCTCCCCAGTGTGTCGCAGCACTTTTACCGTTCAGCAATCCGGTATCGGCGAGATTCTCTGCGCCATTACATATGGACAATAGAATCGTTTGTTCACTCGAATGCTTGCGAATCCATTCACGGACGGGAGCATATTTTTTCTCATCCAGGATCGGCATATAAGGGATAACGATAATATCTGGACTTTTGCCAAGCATTTGGTCCATATCAGCAAAAGAATAATGGGGAATGACATCCAAGCCTCCGGTTAATGATTTGATTCCCGAATCCGGTGCAACACTGAATACATTGTACTTTCCTGTAAGAGCAAACATCTCATACGGGACTAGAAAATCAAAAACTTCCGTTACTTCATTAGACAGTAAAACAGCTACCGTTGGCTTGTTAGCATCATATGCAGGTATCTTTACCTGATCCAGTGCAGGAGGATTACTTTGATTATATAAGGACATTCCAGCATTGGATGTATGAATGAAACCGAACGCACCTGCTCCTCCCACAATAATGATAACTACAAAAACATACATAAAAATGCGCAGTAAAACTTTCACTTACCCGTTCCCCTTCCAACTAAATAATATTTTACCTCAAAAAATATACCAATTGAGGATCAAATACACACCTGCCCAAGGACGGATTGCAGCCCTGGGCTGCGGGTGGAAGAGATACTGGACTTAAGTCTGTTCTGTTTTTTCTACAAGACCCGTTAGAGCTATACTCCTCGTTTGACGTGGTAAAAGTTTTTCAATACGGTGACTTCAATACGGAATAATACAACTTGACCATAAAAACCATCGGGTACGCTTCGAAACGGAGGACACCTATAAGGACGTATTTCACAACGTCAACGTGCTGATCGAGGGTAGATGTTTGCTCTTACGGGAAGAACAGCGAACATGAAACAGTGACTTGGCTATCTTTATAGTCTTCAAAAATGGTATGATTAGCATGCTTTTTTAATCCATGTTCAACAAGAAATATTATATTATAAACTATAAATATAATCGTTTTAGTAAACCGGGAGAAGCAAAATGACTATACAGAACAAAAAAAACAGGTTGCGTACAGAGATCAATAATCTTAAACAAATCAGCCTTACCACATTACTTAGTGGACTGGTTATCATTTCAACTCTGATGACCCTGACGATCATGGTTATCTCCTCATATACTTCACAGAAGCAGTCCCTTATCAATAACGTTCTTGCGCTGAACTATGAAAGCGCAGTCCAGATGAGTCAGACCCTGGATTTACTATTCCAGTCGATGCAACAAAGTTTGAAGTACGGTGCCTCTCATCTTCAAGATACCGATTTCACACACAAGTTGAAGCTGAATAACACACTCAGTTTGATTCAGAATAGCAGTGACTATTTTAATAGCGTAGCCTTGACCGATGAGACGGGACTTCTATTAAGCATGTCTCCGTATTCTTTGGTCAGTGTGGGTAAACATATTCGTTCAGAAGATGCTAAAGCTGCAATTAAGGCCAGAGCCTCCTACATATCGGAAGCTTACATTACACCATATACAAAAAACAGAATTATCTTTCTCAGTGAACCCATCTTTGATAAGGAGGGGAAGTATAAAGGTATCTTAAGTGGAAGCATACTTTTGCAACAAAAAAACATATTGAACCTTTCATTTGGAAACCAACTGAAAAGAAGCGATGGATCTTATTTTTTTATTGTTGATCATAAAGGAACATTGCTTTTTCATCCGAATATCAACCTTATCGGGGAAGATATCAGCCAGAATAAAGTCGTGCAGAAATTAATAAAGGATCAGTCCGGGAAAGAACGATATGTCAATCTATCAGATGTCGACTCGCTTGCTGGCTATTACAAAGTTCCAGCGAACGATTGGGGCATCGTTATCGTTACCCCGACCCAAACCGTATTTGATCAGTTAAACCGCCAAATTGAGTTGCTGTTGCTCTACACCTTGGGCCCGTTTATAATATTGATCTTGATTGTTTTAAGGGTCGCTCGAAAACTAACCCAACCTTTTGTATTTCTGACTAATCTCATAAACCAAGTGGCCGCAGGGCAAACGCAGCTGCCTCCTGTGAAACCACACTGGAACAGAGAAGCAAACATGCTCAATCTTAAAATTTTTGCATTTATGGAAATTTTCAGAAACAAAACAAATCAGTTAGTGATTGATGCGAGAACGGATGTGTTAACTGGCCTGAATAATCGTAGAACATTCGAAGAAGTCATTCAGCAATGGATTCAGGATGAAGCTCCCTTTGCCATGATTGTGCTCGATATTGATCACTTTAAAATAATAAATGATACTTTTGGTCATTCCGTTGGAGACGAGGTTCTAAAAAAGATAGCCCAGTTAATTCAGTCATCTGTCAGACCAGAAGATATCTGCTCCCGCTTTGGTGGTGAAGAGTTCGTTATATTGCTGCATGATAGCAATTCAATGATGGCTTATCTAATAGCAGAATACATTCGCATATCGGTAAAAGAGAGTGTTCTGGTTACTGATCATTTGGTTACAATATCCGCCGGCATCACCGAGTTTCCTCTTCACTCGTTGTCAGCGACTGAACTTTTTCAATTAGCAGACAATGCATTATACCAGGCAAAGCAGGAAGGACGTAATCGAACAATCATAGCTCAACAGGCTTCTAAATCGTAACTTAAGAGTTGAATTTATAAGGAAAGATCGATATCCCTTATCTCGCACGAAAAAAAAACCTGCGGCCTGTTTTCCAACAGGCTGCAGGTTTTTCTTTCTAATCCGCATCTGATTTGTGAGATGCAATCTGAAATTGATCTGAATACGATTTGAGGTTGTCAGCAAGGAGGGTCAGCTGTCCTGAAATGTCTGATAACTCATTGGCGGAACGTTGCTGTTCCACGGCACTGGCAGACACTTCCTCGGACATGGCTGAAGTTTCCTCGGTGGCGGAAGCAATGTAACTCAAATGCTGCTCTACCTCCTGGCGAATGGATTGCATATGGATCGTGCGACTTTCCAAACGATGAGCAAGCTCGCGCACTTCAGTGGATAACTGGCTTACTTGTCTGAAGCTTTGAAGACATTCAGCGATTTGTTCTTCCTGCTCCTTGACAGCCAACATATTGGTATCAAGATGAGCTTCCATGCGGTGGATTTCTTGAACAAATGAACTCAGTATGCCATCAATCTCCTGAATCGAACGTTCGGATTGCTGAGCCAGCTGTCCCATCTCATTAGCAACAACTCCAAAACCTTTACCCGCTTCACCAGCACGAGCCGCTTCAATTGAAGCATTTAACGATAAGATTTGAGTTTGTTTTAAAATGTTGTAAATCTGTCCACTGATGGAAGCAGCGAGTTCTGAACGAGTCGTCAGCAACTTGGAAATATTATGCTGATCCTCAACAAGTTTGGCGTTCTCACGGCTCTTTTCAAGCAGAACCTCATGTTGACGTGTCACTTGTACTTGCAATGCAGATAACTGCTCGGATGTACCAGTGAACTGTTCCACATAAGAACCGACTTCATTCATAATATTGCCAAGATTCTCTGAATGCTGGACGGAGTGCTCTGTCTCTTCAGCTTGTTTCATGGAACCTATGGCAATTTCCTCGATGGCTCTGGAAAGCTCCTCAGACTGACGATGGTTTGTCAGGGCTGCTCCTGCAATTTTTTTTGAGGATTGCTGCAGCATGCTGGAGCCTTGTTGTATTCCGTTCAAAATGTTCGTTAATTGATTCACCATAACATTAATTAAGTTACTGATGTCACCAAGCTGATCATTCGTCATATGTCTGGATACAATGTTTAGATTTCCATTCGATACCTGATCCAGACTTAACTTAATATCATTTACTTGGCGGAGGATACCTCTTACGACAAAGAGCATCACTAACAGTGATAAAACAAGAACAACTACAAAAATAGGAATAACACTACGATACGTATTGTTCAGCGTCGTTGCGGAAACGTGATTAACTTCAGCAGCAGAGACATCAATGCCCAAATACCCTGTAATTACACCTTGCGAATCCTTAATGGATGTAAAAGAGGACATCAGTTGTCCCCAAATGGGGACGTCTACAATGCCAGTGGTTACTACTTCGCCACGTGCCAAGCGTTCTAGAATCTGGGAATCAAGTTCAAATGTTGTCCCGTAAGAACTGTATTCCGCATCTCCCCAATCTGCTCCGTCCACTGTGTAGATCCATCCATCGGATGTTTTATTATACATATAAACATATAGAGCACCTGATTGATGACGAGCTTGAATGAGTTGATCCCTTAACTTTTTGTATTCGGAACTTTGCTCTGAAGAAGTTGTATATAAGGACCTGATTGATGTCGATTCCTCACCCAGTTGGGCAGCGATATTCACTGCGAGCTGCTGGTTGTTATACTGCATCGTCATTAATGAGGCATTTTCACTGGAGTGGATCGTGGCCCACAGGATCAAACCGCCCATAGCCAACAACGGAACGAGTATGATCAAGTAGAGTTTGAGGCGTAAATCCATTCTTTTGTTGCGCATGTGTTTCACGTTTTGTTCCCCCTCGGAAGTAAATAAAGCATAATTATATATAAACCTATACTATTTATCGTAAAATGGAGAAGTAGAATGTAGTCCAATGCTAAATTAAGTTTCATCTTGTCAATTAATGGAGATTAAATTGGATATGAGATAACGAAGTACTAGTCTAAAAACGTGTTATCCGTTTAATTTTGATTTACAAAGAATAATGTTTTTGGGAAAATGATTTTATATCATAAAATGAAGTGTAGGGGAGAGCTTTCAATGCCGGTTCAGAGGGTTAATCATCACGAATTCTTCGAGCAAGTATACAACCAAACACCGATTGGAGTTGCTCTCATAGCTCCGGCAGGAAATTGGCTGAAAGTGAATCCTGCTTTTTGCCATATGACCGGTTTCACTTGTGAAGAATTGATGGAGCTCCGCTGTCAGGATTTAACGCATCCGGAGGATTCCTTGAAGGATAATGCTGAAGAAGCTGGACTTTTGGATAACAAAGTAAGAGAAAACATATATGAAAGGCGCTGCATTAAAAAGAATGGCGAAGAATTATGGTGTTCATTTCATGTAACTCCAGTCAGTGACGAAGAAACGTCTGAACCCGATTACTTCATTTGCTTTATTGTAGATATCACTGATCGCATCCGAGCTGAACGGAAACTTTCGCACAGTGAACGCATTAGAGCAAATGCCGAACGCTTGGCGAAGATTGGAAGTTGGAAATGGGATGTAGTTCATGATCAGATCACCATTTCTGAACAGGTACTGGAAATCTTTGAACTTGACCGCACAAACCAATATTATTGCGCAAAAGATATCTATAAGGTAATGAGTACTGCAGATGCAGCATCTTTGCGAGAAAAAATAAGAGACGCAGAGCAAAGAGATCCGTTTGTTTTTGAATTTCAATACGCTCGGTCCAAAGACAGAGTAAAATATATTCAATTACGTGGGCTAATCATTTATAACGAACACCAACAGCCCAGAGAGTTAAAAGGTGTACTTCAGGATATTACCGAACAGAAGCAGGTCGAATTCAGGCTTCAAGAAACCATTGAACGTTACACCTCGCTCAAAAAATATAATCATGACGCTATTATTTCATTCGACATGAGTGGAAATATTATTAACGCTAATCCTGCAGCCGTAAAGATGACAGGTTGTACAGTAAACGAAATGGTTGGGAAAAGTATAGGAAGATTTATTGGAGCCAGTAATCTGGGCCTCATTCTGCGGAGTCGCTATGATTTGGCTGAGAAGAAAATGAACACTGTTTGGCACAGGGACGGCCGCGAAACGGAAGTATTGGCAACTCTTGCTCCAATTATTATTAATAATGTCAATGTCGGTTACTATTTAATAGCTAAGGACATTACGGAACAGAAAAAGCTTCTCGTTGCCAAAGAAACAGCTGAAAGGATGAATCAGGCGAAAAGCGATTTTTTGGCGATGATGAGCCATGAAATACGAACACCTATGAATGGTGTGATCGGAATGACAGATCTTCTTCTAGATACCCCGGGACTGAGCCAGGAGCAAGAGGAATATATACAGATTATTCAAAAAAGTGGAGATTCCTTGCTTACGATTATCAATGACATCCTTGATTTTTCCAAGATCGAGTCCGGGAAAACCGATTTAGCAGTTGATCCTTTTGATCTTCAAGAAATTGTGACAGAAACGGTGCAAATCGTAAAACCTTTGATCCGCGAAAAGAAGTTAGATATTCATATTTGTATGGATGAGATGCTTCCAGTTCCGCTGTATGGTGATGCATCTCGTTTAAAACAAGTACTTACTAATATCATCGGTAATGCTGTGAAGTTTACTCCGGAAGGCAGCGTAGACATTGAAGTAAAAGTTAAAGAGCAATGTGAGGAAAACATGTATCTCAAGTTTAAGGTCAAAGATACGGGAGTGGGGATTCCAGCAGAGAGACGGCAGCAATTATTTGAGCCATTCTATCAATTGGACAACTTTCTGACACGCAAAACGCAAGGAACGGGATTGGGACTGGCGATCAGCAAAAAATTGATAGAACTCATGCATGGAGATATATGGATTGAGGATTCAGATGAACCTGGCACAACGTTTATATTCACAGCCTGCTTTAAAATGAACAGTGGGGAAGTTGACCAACGCATAGAGTTCTCTCAACAAATGAGCAGAGGCACCCCTCTCCATATTCTGATTGCTGAGGATAATGAAATGAATCAGCTTGTCCTTAGTAAAATGATTGAAAAAAAGGGACACTTCGTAGATCATGTCGTGGACGGAAAAGAAGCTATTGAGGCAGTCAAGCGGAATGCATATGATATTGTGTTTATGGATGTGCACATGCCAAACTTGGATGGATTTGAAGCGACTCGAGCAATCAAAGAGAATCTGTCTTCTGAAAAATGTCCTTATATTGTTGCAGTGACTGCAAATGCTCTAAGAGGGGATAGGGTTCGATGCTTGAAGGCAGGAATGGATGATTACATTAGTAAACCCATCAAAAGTGAATCTATTTATCAAGTGATAGAGACGTATTATAACAAGAAACAGATGAATAGATGAATAGATGAAATCAATACAAAATAAAAAAAAAGGAAGAAAGCATTCATCGATGGAAGATGTATGCTTTCTTTCCTTTTATGGCTTTTGCAAAGTGATATTGTTCCTGTCTTTGATGAATTCTTCCATATGGATTTCCTGCTTTCCTTTCAGGTATTTATCAAAGAATGCAATCGACAGTTCATTAATACAGGTCTGTACACGCCTTGGCTCGGCCCCGCCCGGCGGCAGTAATGGGGAGAATAGATAAAAGTCCGTAAAACTCATATGATTGGCATGGTCAAAAACGACAAAGTAAGCATCCTTTCCCACAGCTGCTCTTTTGCGTCTTGCCTGAGACTCAGCCCAAAATCGCTCATAATGTTTCCGGTCATACCCGGAAGCTTCAACGGCTTGATCCAGAGATTGCGTAAACCATTCGTAGTCGATGCTCTGCGCTGCATTCATCTGTAAATACGGTTTATTGAAACCTCGCTCGGGAACGGAACCGCCGTAAAGGACTCCGTCCATATTCAGAGCCGCTTGAATCCGAGAATCCTTCATCAGCATTTGAGCTGCCGCTGCACCTCCGAACGAATGGCCAAATACCCCAACTTGGTTCATATCCACTTTTCCCGAGAGAATTCCCGACTTTGCTGACGAGGACATGGCCTCGATCTGATCGAGAACGAATTGGGTGTCATCCACCCAATAACTCATTTTCGTTTTATAATCTTCAAAGCCCGATAAACCTTCCAATTTGAGCAAAGCCGTTGTTTGATCTGGATATATAACAGCTGCCGCATCATAAGGATGGTCAATTCCCACCACGATATAACCCTGGCTGGCCAGCTCTTCCACTTGAAATGTGTTTTGGTTACGAAAACCGGTTAAACCCGGAGAAAACAACAATAAAGGAAAACGCTCTTGTGCAGATGAAATTTTGGCATCTGTATAGGCATGTGTTTTTACATAACGAAGTTGAGAAAGTAAAAAGGGCGGCAGAGACATGGCTTCCCGAATTCCGGATAACATGACAGGTACATTCTCGATATAATCTGCGTCTGGTACCTCTGAAGAAACTTCAGCAGGGTACCATATCTGAACCATGAGCTTCCGATGATCATCGGGGTCGTCCGTTGCCGGTTCGCCTCTCGTCACGTCTTCCATGAAGAGTGTAGTTGTTCCTACTGGAAAGGAGCCTGTCGGTTCTGAGAAGGCAAAGACCGGCAAAATTGTTGGCAAGATGGCTGCAGCGCCGATATAAACAGCCAGGGCCAGAACGATGAACACTTGTTTCAACCACGTTCTTGTTTTTGATATAGATGATTTTTGTATCGGTTGTCCTGATTTTCGAACCCTATACGACTGGAAAGCCATCAAACCGATAATTAAAGCTGATCCGTATAGAGCAATATTTTGCCAGCGATAGCCTTCAACTAGAATTTGGATTCCTGCACATATCATCGAAATTCCGGCACCTATCGTTTGCAGCAGGGCCTTTTTGGGGAGAGGCAGGAATGCACAAACGAAGAGCAAAATCATATTAACAATGAAAAGCACCATTTCAATATTTCGCATAAAGCCTCCTGGAATATGTATTGTAATTTAAAAATTACTACACATAACTGTAAAGATCCTGTAGCCAATCTTACATCATCCTTACAATTGGATTGCAGAGAACCTCAACCGATAATAACCATGTATAGTAATGGTAGGAGATAGCTTGGAGGAATGCAGAGATGAATCATAACCTAAACATGACACGCACAGTCCTGATCGTCGATGACGAAGAAGAGATTGTGGAACTGCTGAGGATTTTCCTTGTAAAGGAAAATTATGCTGTGAGGGAAGCGAGTAACGGGGAAGAAGCTTGGGCCCTTCTTCAGCGGGAACATATAGACCTGGCACTCGTGGATATTATGATGCCCGGAATGGATGGCTATCAGTTAATCAGCCGTATACGCGAGAAGCTGAGACTGCCAGTCATCATCATTTCGGCTAAAACCGGGGATGTAGACAAAGTTACAGGACTCGGGCTTGGTGCGGATGATTTTATAGCGAAACCGTTCAGCCCGATTGAGGTTGTGGCACGAATCCAGGCACAGCTGCGGAGATATTATGACCTGCTTGGTGCTCAACCTGCCGCTGAAATAAAGCCTGCTCGAAGCGTATGCGGTTCTTTACAGTTGGATCATGCTTCCTGCATGCTTTACCGAGAAAATGAGGGCATTGTGCTTGGGCCCCTGGAATATAGGCTGTTAAACCTGTTCATGAATTCACCGGGACGAATCTATACCAAGAAACAAATCTATGAAGCGGTATGGAACGAGCCGTACCTTGAGGATAGCAACACCGTTATGGTTCAAATCAGCAGACTTCGAGATAAGATTGAGAACGATGCAAAGCATCCTCGCTATCTTCAGACGATCAAGGGATTGGGATATAAATGGATCAGCCAGGTGAGCAGCACATGAAAACGCGCAGCATGCATTCGAGCCTGATGATCAATTATGTATGGTTTACCATCATGTTTGCTCTGATTTGTTATCTGGTGTACAGCGTTATGTACGATGCCCGGGATGAATATATGAATCAAACTCTGCCCATGGTGGAGGCGGACAATCTGGTTCGGGACCAATGGGAAGAAATCCCCTATGAAACCGCAGCGTCTTTTGGTGGTTATGTTCAGGTTCTGGATGAAAATAACCAGGTTGTTTTTACTCGAGGACGTACAGATGCAGAATATCCTAAAAGTTACACAGAAGAAGAACTGTTAAGTCTGTTCTATGAGTCTTCTGATTCAGGTTATTACTCCATTGCACCGCAATTTACGAAAACAGGAGAAAAGTATCATTTGCTAGTTTCGATCCCCGGAGGGGGGATCTTGAAGGAAAGCAGAATGGTCAGGACCGATCGGGAACAGACTGCCTATTTCTTCAGACTGATAGTCATTGGGTTGGTTGTATTTGCCGCAGCATTTTGTCTTATTCTCTGGTTATACAGCTGGATTACCGCCAGAAAAATAACGCTCCCACTCCAGGCCGTCTCGAGTAGACTGGCGGCAGTATCTGAAGAGCAGCAAGGGGAACTCCTTCAAATCAAGGCCAATAAGGAACTCATGGAAATTCAGCTGAATTTCAACCGGATGACAACCAGACTGCAAAAAGCTCGCGAAGACAAGCGGCGGTTGGAAAATGACCGTGCACGCATGTTTATGGACATTTCGCACGACTTGAAGACACCCATTACCACCATTCAGGGATATGCGGAGGTCTTGCGTTCAGGACTCGAGCAGCACGATCTTCAGCGCAAAAAATATGCGGGGTACATACATCGAAAAGCTCTTTTTATTGGCGCTCTCGTTAATGACCTGTTGGAGTTGACCAAACTCGAAAGCGAATCGTTCTCTTATCAACGAGTAGAGGGTGATCTGGCCGAAATATGCCGCACAGAAGCGGCTGATATGTACGATTTCTTTGAGCAGAAAGGCATTCATTTAGATATTGCGATACCTGATAAGCCCATTTTATTTCATTTTCATGAGGGATTATTCCGAAGAATCATTCATAATTTGCTCGCGAATGCCTTAAAGTACAATACTCACGGAGCGCATGCATGGCTTGGCTTGGAAGAAAGGGCGGAAGGTTTGCTTTTGACAGTAGGGGATGATGGTCCAGGGATATCTGAAGACTTATTGGGTTCGGTATTCGAGCCGTTTGTACGCGGAGACCGGGCGCGCCGCAATGACGGTGGTTCCGGATTAGGACTGTCCATTGTAAAAAGCTCGGTTGAAAAGCATAACGGCGTCGTTTGCATGGATCGCAAGGCAAAGGGCACAGTGATCTCCATTTACTTCCCTTTCTAAGCGTTCTGGCTGTCTGAATATGCCTGGAAAGAGCAGCTGATCAATGTGATAAGCTGCTCTTTTCCAACAATTTATTAGCGTGAATGTAGGAGTTTTTCCACGCCTGAGTTATTCATAATATCCTTCAGTGGATTTTCTCAAGCCGCTGAATTGATCTGCATCATGTCCAAACCACACTTGGGAATTCGTGCTGGCGGCCAGAGTGCGAATTTTCTCCACGGTGTTCCGGTAGCCGATCAGATCATAGATTATTCCTGGTGGCTTAACCGGAGGACCAAAGCTTTCCGCAGAATAGATGGCATCGGAAGCCAAAATGATTCCGCCGGTTTCTGGCATATCGATCTGGAGACCTAACATTCCCCATGCATGACCGCTTCCGAAATTCAGGATTTTGATACCGTCTACCAATTCGAGATTGTCTTCTCCCGGTTTGATTGTTTTCCACTGCAGCTGGTTCTTGATCCATGCATCAATATCGTCCCACACATAGGCTCCTTCCTTCTCATTACGGGCGTAGGTCTGCAGCGCTCCATTAAATTCATGTTCATGCACGATAATGGTCGCATTCGTGAACAACTCGAGGCATCCTGCATGGTCCAGATGCAAGTGGGAGGCAACGACATACCTGATTTCCTCCGGACTAACCCCAAGCTGCTCCAGACGATTATGCAGGTAACATTCCTCGCTTGCTGCCCACGGAGACGACAGTTGGGTCGACTGTGCCCAGCGGCCTTGAGGGCCCATCGAATTCGGGTTGCAGGCGGTATCAAATAAAATTTTGCCTTCAGGATGATCGATGAGTACCGTATAGATTGGAAATTCAACAAATTGTGTCTGGGCATTCGGATTATGGATGGTTGCCGGATTATGCATGGAGATGATCCAGTTTTTATCCATGCTCATTCGACCGTTATCCAATACATATAACTTGGGACGTTTGTTAATTATGTTTGTCATGTGATTTACCTGCCTTCGAAGGAATATAGTACAGGGCAACCCCTGGTATAGACATACAGTAATCCAAAAAATAAAATGATATAAGTAGGCACTTTAAAGTGTCCTGGGAACTTCAGCGTGCATAGGAGGGGAACGATATGGCACATTCAGCAAAAACGAAACAATCTGATATTTCGTTATCCAATTGCGGCTATAGCAAAGTTCTTGACATTATCTCTGACAAGTGGACTGCACTTGTTATATATGCCATGGAAAACGGTAAAATCAGATATGGAGAAATGCTGCGGAGGGTTGAGGGAATATCTAAAAAAATGCTTACCCAAACGGTACGCAAGCTGGAGCGTGATGGTTTGGTTCAACGACATATTACACCTACAGTACCTATAACTGTCGAGTATTCTCTAACAATATTAGGGGAAACCCTGCTTCAGCCCATGAAAGAGTTAAGACTGTGGGGAAGAGAACATTACACTCAAGTTGTAGAGGCGCGAGTTCAGTATGATTCTGCTTATACCAATCAAGGATAGCCTGAGTGATCGCTCAAAACAGGGGTTGAGTCTCCCTTTACAGGAGACCATATACTTGCTCTAAGTAGTTAGGCATCACAACAAAGGAGCTGGGTATATGAGAAATCTGGAGGGTATTGTCATCCTATGGAACATTGCGGTTTTGGGATGGATTTTGGTTGGAAAAGAGAAAAAGGAGCGAGGCTTAATTATTAGCCTTGGCATATCGGTTATTGTCATTCTTCTGCAAGGAATACTGGAAGGCATGCGTTGGCAGCTCATTCCTGCTTACGCTCTGGCTGTTGTACCTCTTTATATGCTTGTGCGAGCTAGACTCCCATGGTCTACACTGCCAAAAAGCTCTAAATCAAGCGTAATGAAAAGGAGCATTGGAATGATGGCAGCTGTCATTTATGCTTTTGTAGCTGTAGCACTGCCAATATTACTGCCGGTTTTTACTTTTGCCGAGCCAACAGGAAATTATAAGGTAGGAACCACATCTTACGAGTGGACAGACGCAACAAGAGAGGAAACGTTTACTCCAAAAGATGGTGATAAGCGTAAACTTAAGATACAAATTTGGTACCCTGCTAATAAGGATTCAAAGGGAGAAATAAGCCCATACGTGCAAGACGGGGCATTATTGGCAGAAGGCTATCATCGACTATTAGATATGCCAAAGCCGTTATTTAACAGCATACGCTATGTAAAAACACATTCCCTTGAAAATGTGGACATCTCAGATCAAGAAGCAGCTTACCCTGTCTTGATTTTTTCACATGGCTTGAATGGTCATAAAAATCAAAATACATTCCAAATTGAGGAAATTGCTAGTTACGGCTACATTGTTGTAGGTATTGACCATACTTATAACAGTACGGTTTCCCAATTTTCCGACGGTACGGTTACTTACTTTACTCCAGGACAGGATGAAACGGTCGAGATGATGGATCAAACAAATAAAATATGGGTAGAGGACACCAAATTTGTTTTAGGTCAGGTGGAAAAACTGGCTGCGCATGATCCAGATCATCGTTTTACAGGCCGAATGGATTTGCAGCGAATCGGAATGTTTGGACATTCCTTTGGCGGGGCAACAAGTACACAAATGTTAATGTCCGATCCTCGAATCAAGGCAGCTTTGAATATGGATGGTGTGCTTTATGGAAAGCTGCGAGTACCTGAGGGGGGCTTTAATAAACCGTTTCTTATGATGAGTGCGGATCAATCCAGATATTTTGAGCAATATATTCAAGATCCTGCACTCACTGCCTCTTTGACAGATTTGTTCAAACGATATGATCATATTACAGATGGCGGAAACTACTGGCTAACACTGCGTAATATGTCGCATATGGGCTTCTCCGATCTGTATCTGACCTCGCCATTATTTGAATGGATGGGAGGTATAAGCTTGAAGGAATCGTATCCGATTATCAATGCATACACGCTGGATTTCTTTAATCACTTTTTGAAGCAGGAGCCATTGAAGCTGCTTGATCAAAATATAGGCGAGCATACGCTGTTTACGTTAGAAAAAGGCGAGAAATAAGCTGAAAAGCTGGAAGTAAAAAGCCAGTCATTCTAAACTGCAACCGAGTTGTCAGATGTTGTTCTGACCAATGGTTTTCAGTTCACGGTGACTGGCTTCTCTATGTTTCTTACAGGTTAAATCTGCTGAAGCTTCCATCTCAAGCCCCGAAATAATAAGCTGTCTCTTTGGGACAATTGTTCAAATTCCGGACTAAGTATGGAGCAAAGCATAACAGATCGTTTGAAATTTTTGGTTTCGAGTTTGTCGATATGGATTTCTATCATATGAAGAATCTCCTGGCTGTTAGATGCCGCATTAGAATGGGAATATAGCTGTATTGCATCGTCAACGACGGCTTGAACATAGCTGCTATGAGGTTCGTAGTTGTTTCTCAACGCAGTACTTAATCGTTTCTGAATACTCTGCATGAGCCGGACCCATTCCTTGGTCTCGTAAATTGGATGCTGAGCGATGTTAACAAACAGAAACTCCACACTTTGGAGATCAGCAATAAATTCAGGGGAGCTAATCAGCTCTTTTAGCTCCTTCCATGCCATGAGCTGCTTGGCAGACAGGTTTTCCGGATGAAGGATGTACTTGTTGAAGTAATGGAAAAAAGCATCTTGCCATTCTGCTGGAATATCTGACATAAAACCGATTTCTTCTATTTTGGTTAAAATAAATTGCTGTCTGTTTTGTTGATTTTGCTTCTGGATATGAACTAATTCATGAATGTGCGAAAGAAAAGGGGAGGGGTTCGTCTTGGAATCCTTACTGTAATCATTAACTATACTTCTGGCATGATTCAATATCGCAATCATGCCATTGAGTGCTTGAACCTCCGTTTGTAACGTTTCTATTTGCCAATCCAGGGAGGTCTCCATCGATATTTCCCCGGAAAGCAGTTTCTTGATATCATCAATTCCGAATCTTAGCTCACGAAGTGTTTTAACAAGCTGTAGACGCCATATGGCCTCAGTTGTGTAAAAGCGGTACCCGCGGTTATTTACAAAGGATGCTTTTACTAATTGTATTTCATCATAATAACGAACCGTTTTTACTGTAGAATCTATCATTTGCGCGGTCTCTCCAATGGAGAATAAAACAGTGTCTGCTGTTTCTTGTTTTAAAGTTTGCATTTTAGATAGCTCATTTTGTTTATGCTGCATAAACTTCACCTCTGTCATTGTAGTATATCATCTCCTGTTAGGGGAGACTCAATACGACAACTTTTCGAGCTTCGATAACTGCAAAACTATAATAACTGATTAAGCTTGCTTTCAGGCTCTTCACTATTTTCTATATGTTTTATATTTTTTATAAAAAAATCATATCTTTTTTTATGAAATTTCCGACCATCAGGCATTCCTGCTGTATGAGGAGTAAGTATCACATTACCCATATTCCGGAGCTCACTGTCCACAGGAAGCGGTTCAGATTCAAACACATCCAGGCATGCGCCTGAAATATCCCCGTTTTTTAATGCATCAATCAAGTCTCTTTCGTTGACAATCCCGCCGCGGGAGGTATTGATAAATAGAGTTGTATTCTTCATTTTTTTGAACACCGCTTTGTTGATCAGCTGTCTGGTTTGCTGATTCAACGGTATATGTACACTGACGATGTCCGATGTGCTTACAAGAGTATCAAAATCCGTCATTGTCACATAACCGTCCGATTGTACATTCTCATTTCTCGCATAAGCAAGAACATTCATGTCAAAAGCCTTGCAAAACGCAGCTACTTTTTTTCCGATAGCGCCCAAACCGATAATACCGATTGTTTTGCCTTCTAATTCACTACCTCTATATTCCAAATGATTTTCATCCATCTTGTTTTTCATGAAGGTATCCAGAAACGGTATGTTTTTATAATAAGACAATATCAGCGCCATTACGTGCTCGGCCACTGCCTGTGCATTCACGCCTGCTGCATTGGCCACCCAAATCCCGAGCTCTGTACAGGCAGGAACATCTACATTATCAAATCCTGCACCCGTCTGTACCAATTTTAATTTTTTGGCGATAGAAAGCAGGCTGTGATCCACCTTAATATGTTCAGGGATGATTACCTGGCAATCTTCAATATGTTGCAGCATTTCTTTTCCAGGCGGGACAATGACAACGTTCCATTCTTGAGGGAAATACCTTACAATATTTGATTTTGAGGTCTCGCTAAAATACCCAACAATTAGAATCTTCATTGCTAAACCACCTTTCATAATATTTATATAAACCATATACTAGTTATAACAGTTTATTGTTGAGGTGAATATCAAATGGATGAGATCGATGAATCAAAACAAATTGTATTACAAATCGGCGGAGCATTGAAAAAGTACAGGAAAGAAAAAAACATAACCTTGGACGACTTATCTGAATTAACAGGCGTAAGCAAACTTACTCTGGGGAATATCGAACGTGGCGAGACAAATCCAACTTTGGGAATGATATGGAAAATTTCAAAAGGCATATCTTTACCGCTGTTGGCTTTGTTCCAATCAGAGAACCCTGTTAGTTTGTATCGAGCAGGCGAAGGATTACGGTTTTCTAATGATGAAAAAAATTGGATGATTGAACCCGTCTTTAAAAGCAATGACATTGAAATGTGTCGGGCATACTTACAGCCAAATAGCTCGTATTATCCTGAAGGGCATCACGTAAATACAACTGAAATTGCAACAGTGATGACTGGCTCCATTGAGATAGAAGTCGATGGAGAGGTTTACACACTGAATCAATATGATACGATCAGTTTTCGTGCAGATTCTCCTCACTCTTATACCAATCATACCAATAGCCAAACCGTTCTCCATATCTCTTTAAAATATGGTTTCTAATATTCGATAAATCCATTTGTTAAATGCAACTCCGATTTCCATAATGGAAATTCAGAGTTGTATTTTTTTTCACACATAAACTTTAGTATATTTTAAAATACTTATTGTTTAAATAAATATATTATAATATACTTTCGTTATTCGCGCGAATGTTATAGCAAAGTTTCATCAGAATGAAGTAAATCATACGTAACAATTCAGGAAGGAGAAATGAAAATGCCGAATAAACAAAAAAACGTACAGTCCTCTATGGCGCTTATCATTCTCGGCATTATCGTTATTGCAGCTAATTTACGTACTCCTTTGACCTCAGTCGGTCCTTTAGTGAGTCTCATAAGGGATGACGTTGATATTTCAAATACATTAGCAGGCCTGATCACAACGGTACCCTTGCTCGCCTTTGCTTTATTGTCGTCTCTAGTACCAAAATTAGGACGAAGATATGGGGTTGAGCGTATCATTTTGATTGCCCTGATTTTTCTGACTGCTGGTATTGTCATACGTTCATTATCTGGCGCAATTCATCTGTTTATCGGGACAGCAGTTCTTGGATTCGCCATTGCTATATGTAATGTATTATTGCCAAGTATAATCAAAAGAGATTTCCCAGATAAAATTGGCTCTATGACAGGTGTTTACTCCATTTCAATGAATTTATGCGGAGCAATCGCATCGGGAATCAGTGTACCCCTGGCCGTGGACGCCGGTCTAAAATGGCAGGGAGCATTGGGAATATGGGGGATTCTAAGCTTTGTTTCCATCCTCTGTTGGCTGCCCCAATCAAGAAAACAAACAAAGCAAACAGCCATGACGAGTCAAAGGATGGCCAGCTACGATGTGAATGTCTGGAAATCCCCGCTCGCCTGGCAAGTAACCTTGTTTATGGGAATACAGTCCATGATATTCTATGTGTTGATTGCTTGGTTGCCTGAAATTTTAAAGCAGCAGGGGATTGACCCCAACCAATCAGGATGGTTCCTATCCCTCATGCAGTTAGCGATGCTTCCATTTACTTTTATTGTTCCTGTTATTGCGGGGCGCATGTCCAATCAACGTTTGTTAGTGGTCATCACTACCATTTTGCTTTTAACGGGAACACTCGGGCTTTTATACGGCAGCTCCAATATCATTCTGTTATGGATCATCATGCTCGGAATTGGTGGTGGCTTCGCCTTTAGCTTGTCCATGATGTTTTTCGGGTTGCGCACTGAAAATGCGCATCAGGCAGCGGAACTATCTGGAATGGCGCAATCGATCGGATATCTTCTTGCCGCGATGGGGCCAGCCCTTATTGGATATCTGCATGATGCGACAAATAGCTGGAACCTGCCACTTTTCATTTTGCTGGGAGCTTCGGTCCTGCTCTTTATAGTTGGTATAGGAGCAGCAAGTAGTCGTATTGTAGGTAGTCGAACTCATTACGAGATGCCGCGAAAAGGGTGATAACGATGTTTGACAAAACCAAGCCAAATCTAAATTAAAGTCTGCGGGGATAAATCCGGAAACTGTTCATCTTAAGGGAGATCCTGCGTACGAAATATTGAATTATGCAAGGGAAACCCAGCAGCAATTTATTATTATCGGAAGCCGTGGACTAATAGGCGTAAAAGGAATGATGCTTGGAAGTGTCAGCCACAAGGTTTCACAATTATCAAGTTGCCCGGTCCTCATTGTGCATTAATTCCATATGGACTACTGAGATGATGCATCGTAACACTGACGGGGTAGTATTTATCGCATAAATCATGCAGCGGCATTCGAGGATATTCGTATCCTGCGATGCCGCTGTTTCTAAATTTCTTAGTTGCCTGCCTTTTTGGCTAGAATGGTAGGTTACATTGAATTTTAATGCCAGGTTTGTAATCTTTCTGCCAGGGCTGGAGAGCACCCTCTAATTGACAATGATAATTATTATCATTATAATGTGTGCATTCTATATAAATAGGGGGATAGAAATTTTGTTACATACAAAAAAAAACTTCAGATTTACTTTACTCCTACTGCTGATTAGTACCCTTTTCCTTTCTGGTTGTGGTATAGGTGAAAGGACAATCGTTACGCAGAGTGATTCTAATGCAGTTAAAAGTGAAGAGAGCGCATCCGATAACTCCATATTCATCCAGAATGAAGCAGGGGAAACCACAATAATTGGAGAGCCAAAAAAGATTGCCGTTTTAAATTGGCAGCTAGCTGATTTTCTCTTAGCTCTGGGCATCAAACCTTATGCTATGACAAACTTTATGGGAGAGACAAACCTTGAGTATTTAGAGAAGGATGCATTAGATGGTGTCATTGATCTTGGAGATAAACCCAATCTCGAAATACTCTCTCAAAGCAATCCGGATTTAATTATCGGTTGGGAAAGCCGAAGAGAAATTTACGACCAGCTGACCAAAATTGCACCCACAATCCTTACAGAGGAAAACGATGATTGGCGTAAATCTTTGCAGGAACTCGGAAGCAAGCTTGGAAAAAACAAGGAAGCCGAGGAATGGTTAGCTAAGTATGATCAGAAGGCAACTGCTTCAATGCAGCTGCTTACCTCAAAGATTGATCCTGCTGAAACTGTCCTCTATATGCGTGTGATGCCTAAGGTGCTTCGAATTTATGGCTCAACTCAATCCTTAGGAGCGACGTTATCTCAAGATATAGGTCTACAATATTTGCCTCAAACCGAAGCGATCCAAAATTTCGAGAATATTTCAATTGAACAGCTACCTGAGCTAAATCCAGATCATATATTTATTCAGGTTGGCCGCCCTCTGCGTGGCGGAGATCAAGAAGCTAAAAAGATATATGAGGAATTAACTCAAAGTTCGATCTGGAATAACATGAAGGCAATGAAGAAGAAACAAGTTTATACTGTACCTCACTGGATCATTAGCGATGCTCCTCATATTAAGGAGAAATCAATTGATCTTGTGTTAGAGAAGCTGGGCGTAAACTAATTATCAACCTTCCATCATGGAAGGTGTTTTTTTCTTTAGCCATCCTATTGAATAAACCGGGCAAGAAATACAGTCGGATTCCCTATGTATTTCTTGCCCATTTCTTTTAGTTTGTCTTACATACAATTAGATCAGAGCTCATTTTCTTCCATTCAAAATGTAATATATAATTTACATAAAGGAATATATATGTTACATTGGAGTGGGGGGGAATATATGAAAAATCAAGTGAAGATTGCACGTGTAAAAGCAGATTTAACACAACAACAATTAGCTGATGCAGTTCAAATTACAAGACAAACCATTAGTCTGATTGAGAAGGGGAAGTATAATCCATCATTAAAGCTATGTTTGCAAATTTGCTATGCTGTAAATTCAAAATTAGATGAAATATTCTGGGTGGATCAGGAGGATGTTGAATGAAGAAAATTACAGATGAACGATTAATATTTAGAAATTTGCAACATATTAAAATTATTTATATTGTTCAATCGATTGGAATTTTATGTATTCTTGGTTACGAGTTATTTCAAGGTGGACTTGAAGATATGCGTAAGAATCCACTTTGGCTTTTATTTATTGTTACATCTGTTGTTTATGCATATTTATCGATAAGTACTAGCGTAGAAAATGAAAAGGCATTACAAAATCCTAAGAAATCATTTGTGGTTAGTATAATAGTACTAATTGCCATCGCTACTGCTGTGGCATATCTTACTATCGCAAAAAACTTTGGATGGACAAATGGGGTGGTAATAGGAGTTATTTTGTTTATTTGTGGGTTCATACCATTTTATTATGTATACCGTTTAAGGGAAAAGCAGATAAAAGATTTTGACGATGATCAACCTTGATTTAGTTATCTAAATGGGGAGAGAGGTGATTACATGGGAGGGGTGATTGAGACGAAACAGTTACGTACATCTACTATAGCGGCTGGTCGCCGTCATACCGTTGGTCTTAAGTCTGATGGTACTGTAACAGCTGTTGGTGATAATAAATACGGCCAATGTAACGTAAGCAATTGGTGCGATATCGTAGCAGTGGTTGCTGGTAATGTTCACATGGCTACAAACACAGGCAATGCCCATACCGTTGGCCTTAAATCGGATGGTACGGTAATAGCTACAGGTTGGAATAAGCATGACCAATGCAATGTAAGCAAATGGCGGGTTATTGTATCCGTTTCGGCAGGTTGGTGCCGTACTGTTGGAGTTAAATCAGATGGTAACAATAAATATAACCAATGCAGCGTAAACGACTGGAGCGATATTTTGGCTGTTTCAGCGGGGTATCTTCATACCGTCGGACTTAGATTGGATGGCACGGTAGTCGCTGTGGGCAGAAATAATGAAGGTGAATGCGACGTAAGCGGATGGCGCGATATTGTAGCAGTTGCAGCAGGCAGTTATCATACCGTTGGTCTTAAGTCAGACGGTACGATGGTTGCTGTGGGTTCGAATAAACATCACCAATGCGATGTAAGTGGCTGGCACTCAATTAAAGCTGTTGCAGCGGGGTGTGCCCATACCATCGGACTGAAGTCTAATGGTACGATGGTTGCTGTAGGCGACAATGATTATGGACAGTGTAATGTTAGCGGATGGAGCAGCATCCAACAGTAACCGGCCTTAACAGAGTTTCACTGTGAAGTCGCTATAGAAGCGGCTTTTTTTATTTTATTACAACAAGTTCTTATCCTAAGCCAAGAAACCAAGAAAAATAACTTGCACTGATTGCCGGAATGAACAAGAACGTAGTCAGACCTAATTGGAGATGAATTTGGAAGGAATTGAACAGTACTAACACTCCATAAAAATGCCTGACTATGCGGATGTCGATGTCCGCTGATTCATCCATACATGTATGAGAAGCAACGCTCCTCCGTAGATTAGCATGCCTAATAATCCACCTAAGGTTCCCGGGTACAAGTTAAGGCTGCAAGCACGAATCACATATCCTAGTGGAATGCCTACGGAGATAAAGAGTAGAGCAGAAGCAATCATTTTTCCAATACGCATCCTACACAATAATGATCCAAGTGCCCAAACATTGGCACCCAGTACAATTAGCTCCATTAGCAGAGTACCTATAACAGCTCCATACAACTGCATATAAGGGAGCGGGATGAGGAAATAATGGCAGCATATGGCGAAAAAAATCCCGATGGCGGTAGCCACAAAGGTTATCTTTTTTTGCTCTTTGGCCCAGAGGATGCTGGTTGTTATTTCTCTCACTCCTACTATAAAGGGGATGAGAGATAAGCTTTTGATCAAGCGACCTGCTTCTGTTGAATGAAATAGAAAAAAAGCCAGTTCTTCCGCATACACCGATAAGAAGAGGGTAGAGACGATGCCCCAGGACCAGGCGAATCGAACGGCCTTTAAACTAAGATTCTGAAATAGAATATATTGCTGTTCTTTCCAAGCGGATACGAGTTTCATGGTCATGGTGTGTGAGAGTGCAGCCGTTGCCAATGTCGGCATGTAAGCAATGAGAAGCGCCATACCTGTAAGTACACCAAACATGACAGTTGCCTCATTGGAAGAATAACCGGCTTGCTGCAATCTGGCGGGAATAATTAAGGCATCAGCCATATCGGAAAGCGGAATCAGCAAACGTGTAAGACAGATGGCTATTGAACTTCGAACAAACCATGACATTTCCCCTTTAGATGGTACAGGCAATATTTCCTTGTATGTAGAGCTGGCTGTATTTCTAGTGTAAAAGACAAGAAGTATTAGAAAAGCAGTAATCCCGCCTAAGCTGGTGCCAAGCATGCTTAAACCTCCGGCAAACATGGCCCCTTGTGGAAGTAAAAAGATACATAACGCAAGCATAACAGTAACCCTGACAAATTGCTCAGCAATTTCGGAAAACGCAATCGCTTCATATTTTTCAAGACCTTGAAGATACCCTCGAAACAGAGCCAGCAGGGGGACGATGACAAGTGCTGGAGCAAGAGCCCGAAGAAAATAATAGCTGTTTGTATTTCCTAAAACATGTGATATTTGTTCTGCGAATATAAGGGTCAGGATAAAAGCGATGATGCCTCCAGACAGGATCCACAGACTCAGCCTTATAAACCATCTCCAGGCCATTTTCTTTTTCCCTGCTGTATATATAGCCAGAGCCGTGGGAAACCCGTTGGTAACCAGCATTAGCACAAACCCAAAATAGGCATAGGCCATCTGAAATAAACCAATACCTTCTGCGCCAATCATTCGAGTTAACACGACTCGTCCAAGAAGTCCTATGCTCTTGGTTAGCGTGATTGCTCCCAAACGAACGGCTGTTTGTCGAATGAGCGACGGCTTGCGCATAACTTCAATCTCCTTCCAGCCCGACATGTCCACTTCTGAAATATATGTGGGGGGAAGGATTTGAAGTACAAAAACATAAAGCCGTTAATCTTTAATGTGAATGAGCATATACTGAGTCTTATTATCCCAGCCCAGATCAAAAGGTGCTTTGTAGCGGTCAGCAGTATG
>NZ_JBNOKM010000018.1:0-98262 GCF_050171015.1 Paenibacillus sp. TC-CSREp1
AACGGGATGTAGCTCAGCTTGGTAGAGCACCTGGTTTGGGACCAGGGGGTCGCATGTTCAAATCGTGTCATCCCGATCTTTGGAAAGCACTATCTTAACGGATAGTGCTTTTGCTGTTTTATAATACATTTTAGCTGCAAAACAATCATTGCTGAGTCCCGGCTACCTGTTTTGCATAAAGCGTTATACATTAGGTCACAATAGGTTTAAAAAGGGATTGAAGGGGTTTATGTGAGCAGGCTCAACTTCAGAAAACAGTTCAAGAAGCGCTGGCGGCGATGGAGAAGAACGTTGTGGATGGCCGGCGCGATCATAGCGATTACGATATTAGCATACCGTGGTTTAACTATATCTGCTGCGGTAGAGCGCCTATTAACAACGAATTTCGGGGAAGCTGTGAGTGTTATGGGCCCAGTTCAGCAGGGTACCCGAACCGAGCAGGAGATTGAGACACTTGTAAACCAGCTCAAGACGGAGAGAACAAACTTAATCCGTGTTATTTTGCAAACTGAATATATCTGCGGTGTGGAGACAGAACAATTAGGGAGAATGGATATACCTCAGTTAAAAGTATTACTTGTTCAACATCCAGAGTGGGAGGCTGAAGTCACCTCAACGGATATCTTGCAGCTGAAGCAGCGTGTAGATGACCTCTCACCGATCTGCAAACAGCAGGCATACATCAGCATTGATGCTGCCGGAAATCTTAATTTGTACGAGGGCAAGCCAGCGGAAGAGAACGTGATTCGTACGTTTTTTCAGCTGGATGTAGGCACGCTGGAGAGTTCACTGCCTGATGGCGTTTTAGAGCAATTGCAGGAAGGGATTCGTGTTCAGGATAAGGATGAGTATGACAGTGTTATTTCAACATTCAGTGATTTTGCTGTGGACGAAAAGCATCGACTGCTGCGAAATGGCGGTTAAACGTTGAGATAATAAGTCGAGCACCGAAGCCAAATAGGTGATAAGTCAAATAACTTTGACGAAAGGACATCATCAGATGTCCTTTTTGTCGTGCTCTAGGAAGACTTGCAAAATGTAAAACATTTTGCAGAATACAAACGAAAAACAGCAAGTATTAGCATAGTTAAAGTTTTTCCTGCCGTGCGGCTTATCTTTTGTTATAATGAAATGAACGATACATATGTTCGCTTTTGTAAGGGAGAGATGGTTTTGCGTTTTTTGGGGATTGACCCGGGGATTGCGATTGTGGGTTTCGGGTTTGTGGATAAAATCGGGAACAAGGTTGTGCCCGTGCAATATGGATGTATCCAGACAGAGGCTCATACTCCTGAAGAGGAGCGGCTTCTTCACGTATATGAGGGCATGGTGCAGTTAATTGACAAATATAAACCGGACGCGGTAGCACTGGAAAAGCTTTTTTTTAACCGGAACGTCACTACAGCGATGTCTGTCAGCCAGGCCAGAGGGGTCATGGTGCTTGCTGCTGCTCAGAAGGGTCTGCCGATTGCAGAATATACCCCGATGCAGATCAAACAGGCCATTGTGGGCTATGGCAAAGCGGAGAAGAAACAGGTGCAGGAGATGGTGAAAATGTTCCTTCGCCTTCAAGTTGTTCCCAAACCGGACGACGTGGCAGATGCGCTGGCTGTTGCCGTGTGTCATGCACATTCTTATACATTAAATTCCAAGTTGAATGAGGTATTGCGAAAATGATTGATTTTCTAAGAGGACAGTTCATACATGTTGAGAGTGATTATATTGTTCTGGATGTTCATGGCGTAGGTTATCGTGTATTCTGTCCAAATCCCTATGCGTTTGCGAAACAAGAAGGTGAAATAACGGTATATACCCATCATCATGTTCGTGAGGACGCAATGCTGCTATTTGGTTTCGTAACGCGAGAGGAGCAGCGTTTGTTCCGCAAGCTGATTGAAGTATCAGGCATTGGACCGAAAGTGGCCTTGGGCATTCTTGCGGGGGGCACGCCAGATCATGTAGTCACCGCGATCTATCAGGAGAACTTGACGTTCTTGACAAAGCTGCCAGGCATCGGTAAGAAAACAGCGCAGCGTATGATTCTGGATCTGAAAGACAAGCTGGATGGTTTCGGTACGGCAGCGTACGAGACAGGATTGTTCGCACCGCCATCTGAAGAGGTTGGAAGCGGATCTGCATGGGATGAGGCTCGCGAAGGCCTGAAGGCGCTTGGATACACGGATACTGAATTGGATAAGGTATGGCTGAAACTGAAAAAAAATGTGACTACGGCGGATTCTGTGGATGTGCTGATGAAGCGTGCGCTGCAGATGTTATTTACCGGATAAATTATTTTTCATAGTATAATAGAGTTGCAGCCTGCAAGAAAAGGGTGAGAAACGTATGGATGAACGGATTATATCCGCGAACCTGATGATGGAGGACCAGAACGTTGAATTAAGTCTTCGTCCCCGTTATTTGAATGAATACATCGGGCAGAACCAGGTGAAGGAAAATCTTAAAATATATATTGAAGCGGCTAAATTACGAAATGAAGCATTGGATCATGTGCTGTTATACGGTCCTCCGGGACTTGGTAAAACAACACTTGCTAATATCATTGCCAATGAACTTGGCGTAAACCTCAGAACAACTTCAGGTCCGGCGATCGAACGTCCCGGTGATCTGGCTGCGTTGCTGACTAATCTGCAAGAGGGAGATGTCTTGTTTATTGACGAGATTCATCGCCTGCATCGTACGGTTGAAGAGGTTATGTATCCAGCGATGGAAGATTCGGCGTTAGATATTATGATTGGCAAGGGTCCTAGTGCACGTTCTGTTCGTCTGGATTTGCCGCCATTTACGTTGATTGGTGCGACTACGCGCGCGGGGTTATTATCTGCTCCTCTTCGTGATCGGTTTGGCGTTATTAGCCGCCTGGAATTTTATACAGTTGATGAGTTGGCATACATCGTATCACGCTCTACTGAAATTTTAGGTGTAGAGATTGTCGGCGATGCCGCAGAAGAGATCGCTTTGCGGTCACGCGGGACACCACGTATTGCTAACCGTTTATTGAAACGAGTCCGTGATTTTGCACAGGTGCGTGGTGACGGTATTATTACACAATCACTGGCAGAAGAGGCATTGCAGCGATTACAGATTGATCCACGTGGTCTGGATGAAATTGATCATAAGATGCTTAAATCAATGATCCACAGTTTTCGCGGAGGGCCGGTCGGGCTGGACACCATTGCGGCTACGATTGGGGAGGAGCCTCAGACCATTGAGGATGTATACGAACCTTATCTGCTGCAGATCGGTATGATTCAAAGGACACCAAGAGGCAGAGTTGTAACGGACCTTGCCTATCATCATCTGGGCTTGCCTGTTCCTCCAAGAGATGGCAAGTAAGAATAAGCATTTTCTGTGGGGAGATGTGGATCAGAGGATAGTGCCAATTTCTAGTTACACAATGGGATGAGACGAACCGTTATAAACGAAAGACATATATAGAGAGGAGCCTGAAGGTGGGAAAAGCAATACGTACGAGAAAGTGGAGTCGTCGATTGAAAGTACTGGCGGCTGCTCTAATGACAGCAGGATGTTTGCAACTGCCTGCTTATGCTGATGGCAATGATGCGCAGTTGATCAGGGTAGCTCTGTTTGCCAATTTAGGGAGCACATATAAATTAACAACCCCACTTATCACACTTGAAGCGAGCGGACAGTGGGGCCTTCAGTCGGAGAGAGGCACTAACATGACGATCCCATCCGGACAAGCACGATTCAGTGCAGATGGATTTCGCGTAAAAGTGCTGGAAACGACTGATTTCAAAACAGCCGCTGCGGCTGCAAAGCTGCTTCAGGCGACCGCAGATAAACCGTTATTATTCACAGCATCTTTCAATGGCAAAACACTTTATCAGCTGTATACGGGAAATTATGGAACAGCAGCACTGGCAGGACAAGCCGTTGAAAGAGTACAAAAAACAGCTGCAGCTCAATTGGCTGGGCAGAAACCTGTTGTAACAGGCAGCGAACGTTTGCAAGCAGGCAGCTACAGCTCTCTTCAGGAAGCTGAGGCGGCGCAGGTGAGTTTGATGTCAGCAGGTTTTACAGCTTATCCTGTGCTTCAACTGGACGGAAGCCAGGCATATACAGTTTGGGTTGGCGAAGCTGCATCTGCAGCAGAGTTATCCTCATTAAAGCAGCTTATCGAAACGAGTACAGCCGGTGTTAACCTTTCCCCTGCAGGTGACAGTGGCGGGCTCATTATTCGTCAGGATGCGGGATTGAGTACAGACAAGCTGATTACTGCTCCGCATTATACAATCGCAGGCAAAGACGCTAAAGTGCTTGTGCAAGGAACAGGCAACGGCATAAAAGTTGTGGAGCGCTCACAACGAACCTATCGCGGGGATATGGAGATCAGCATCGTTAACGGTGATTTGGCTTTGGTTAACGTTGTAGCACTGGAACAGTACTTGTATTCGGTTGTGGGTGCCGAGGTCTACTCTTCCTGGCCAGCCGAAGCTCTGAAAGTGCAAGCGGTCGCTGCTCGTTCCTATGCACTGCAGCAAGGGGAGCGTTTCAAAATCGCCAATGTTGTGGATACCACACTGAGTCAGGCATATAACGGAATGACTTCAGAGAACGATAAAGTAACGAGCGCTGTAGATGCCACTGCCGGAGAAGTGGTTAAAAGCGGAGGCAAAATTGTAGAAGCCGTATTTTCCTCTAATGCGGGTGGTCAAACGGCCCATCCTTCCGAGGTATGGAATGGTGGCGCAGGGGTCTTCACTAATGTGGAGAGTCGGGGGGATCAATCTGCCCAAGCTGGACTTCAATCCTGGTATCATGTACTTCTGAGTTCAGGTGTGAGCGGATATATTCGTGAGGACAATGTAAAACAACTAACAACAAAGACAGAAGCGGGTCTTTCCAAAGTAACCGTAACGGCTCAAAATACGAATGTAAGACCTATCCCGCTGATCCAATCCAATGTTGAACCTGTAGCCAAAATTAATCCTGGAACAGAGGTTGTTGTATTGGCCAAAGTGGCTCAATCCAATGATTATGCATGGGTAAGGGGACCATTTACCTCGGCACAGCTGCTCAAGACATTGCAAGGTAAAACGACAACGGCCCTTCCTTCCTCCATCTCAACGCTGGAAGTAAGCAAACGTGGTCCATCCGGGCGAGCCCTTGAAGTTATAGCCAACGGGCAACCGTTGACGGTCAAATATGCGGATACGTACCGCTCTGCATTAGGTGGATTGCCGAGCACTTTATTTGATATTGCTGGGACCGGAAGTTATACTGTATTAGGCGCTGACGGTAACAAAGCTAGCAAAACGGGATCACAGGGAACTGCTGTGTTATCAGCATCTGGCACGGGAACCTCTTCGAGCAATGCCTTGGTTGTGATGAGTGCAGATGGTCAAGCGAGAGCTGTAACACAGGGGCAGACTTTTATGTTTATCGGTCAAGGTAACGGCCATGGGCTCGGTCTATCCCAATGGGGAGCCAAGGGGATGGCTGATGAAGGGTATGATTACCAGACAATATTGAAACACTATTATAAAAATGCGACGATTGTCAAAGAATAAAACTATATGATGTTAGCGAAATGAAATAAACAATAGGGTCTTAGGTCAATAATGAATTGAAAGAATATGAATGTGTTAAGGAATGAGTAGAACATGAATGTGGACTTATATGATTTTGAATTACCAGAGGAACTAATTGCACAGACACCATTGCTGGATCGCACCGCTTCTCGTTTGCTTACTTTGAACAAAGAGACGGGTGAAGTTGCACACCACCATTTTCCTCATATTCTCAACGTGCTGGAGCCGGGAGATACACTGATTCTGAATGATACCCGTGTATTGCCTGCCCGCCTGTTTGGTACCAAAGAAGATACAGGTGCCAAAGCAGAGGTACTGCTCCTCAAAAATGTGGAAGGTGACAAGTGGGAGGCACTGGTCAAGCCAGGTAAAAAGCTGAGAGATGGCGCGGTCATCGTGTTTAGTGATGAGCTCAAGGCCGTGATTAATGAAGTCGGTGAAATGGGAGCGCGTACGCTAACGTTTGAGTACAACGGCATCTTCCAGGAGATTTTGGATCGTCTGGGAGAAATGCCGCTGCCGCCATATATCAAAGAAACGCTTGATGATCGTGAGCGTTATCAAACGGTATATGCCAAACACGAAGGTTCCGCTGCTGCACCGACAGCAGGGCTTCATTTTACTGATGAGCTGCTCGATCAGATTCGCGCCAAAGGTGTGAATATCGGCTTTATAACGCTGCATGTCGGGTTAGGCACCTTCAGACCGATGTCTGTTGATGTGGTTGAGGATCATGTGATGCATGAGGAGTATTACTCTTTATCTCAGGAGACGGCGGATCTGATTAACGAAACCAAAGCACGTGGCAATAAAGTATTTGCAGTAGGTACAACCAGCTGCAGAACATTGGAGACCGTGGGAAGTAAATTCGAAGATGGTGTGCTGCAGGAGAGCAGCGGCTGGACGAGCATCTTTATCTATCCGGGGTATACCTTCAAGGTTATTGACGGGATGCTTACTAACTTCCATTTGCCAAAATCAACACTTGTCATGTTGGTTAGTGCGCTGGCGGGGCGTGAAAACATAATGCATGCTTATGCTGAAGCGATCAAGGAGCGATACCGTTTCTTCAGCTTTGGCGATGCGATGCTGATTTATTAATCAACGATTAAATTTTAGAGGATGATTATAACCAATGGCAGCAATTACGTACGAACATATCAAAACGTGTAAACAATCCGGTGCGCGTCTGGGGCGTGTGCACACCCCCCATGGCGTTATTGAGACACCAACCTTCATGCCGGTAGGCACGCAGGCAACGGTAAAAACGATGAGTCCTGAAGAACTGAAAGAGATGGATGCTCAGATTATATTGAGTAATACGTATCACTTGTTCCTTAGACCCGGGCATGAAATTATCCGCCAGGCAGGCGGTTTGCATAAGTTTATGAACTGGGACCGTCCTATTTTGACGGACAGCGGCGGGTTCCAAGTTTTTTCTCTTAGTGAAATGCGCAAAATTACGGAAGAAGGCGTACACTTCCGCTCCCATCTGAACGGAGACAAAAAGTTCCTTTCCCCGGAAGTCGCTATGGAAATTCAAAATGCACTGGGATCGGATATTATGATGGCGTTTGATGAGTGCCCTCCATATCCGGCTGAGTATGAATACGTGAAAAAGTCACTTGAAAGAACAAGCCGCTGGGCAGAGCGTTGTCTTGAAAGTCATGCTCGTCCGCACGATCAAGGCCTGTTTGCAATCGTACAGGGAGGCATGCATGAGGATCTGCGCCGTCAAAGCGCGGCTGATTTGACTTCCATGGATTTCCCGGGGTATGCTATTGGTGGACTGAGTGTTGGAGAACCGAAACATTTGATGTATGGTGTATTGGATTATACAGTGCCTTTGCTGCCTGCCAATAAACCACGTTATTTGATGGGGGTAGGTTCACCCGATGCATTGATTGAGGGATCAATTCGTGGAGTGGACATGTTTGACTGCGTGCTGCCAACCCGAATTGCCCGTAACGGAACAACGATGACAAGTCAGGGACGTCTGGTCGTTCGCAATGCCAAGTTTGCAACGGATTTCGGGCCGCTTGATCCGGAATGTGATTGCTACACTTGTCGCAACTATTCCAGAGCTTACTTGCGTCATCTGATTAAGGCAGATGAAACATTTGGTTTGCGTCTTACAACGATCCATAATCTTCATTTCCTACAGAATTTGATGCGGAATGTGCGCAAAGCCATAATGGAAGATCGTTTGCTTGATTTCCGGGATGAATTTTTCGATCAATATGGTCTGCATGACAATGACAAAGGTTTCTGATTGAGGTTTTTGCGGAGCCGATGTAACAAGCAATATCTGTACGTATAGTTGATAAGGGGGAGTTTTGATGTTTCAGACAATGACTGCTCAAGCTACAAATGCAGGTGGTGGAATTTTTTCGTTGATCGTACCTTTGGTGCTGATGGTCGCGATTTTCTACTTCCTGATGATCCGTCCACAGAACAAAAAGCAAAAACAACGTAATGCAATGTTGAGCCAGTTGAAAAAGGGCGACAAAATCGTAACGATTGGTGGCCTTCATGGTACAATTGCGGAAATTACAGACGATGTGGTTGTATTGCGTGTTAACGATGTAACCAAACTTACATTTGACCGCAACGCCATCAGCAGTGCTGTAAGCCGGGAAACGGCTCAATAATTTTATACATGATGAGAATATGCCTGGCATATTCCCGAACAGAGAATCGGATCTGAGCAGATCCGGTTCTCTTTTTGTATTCTCAGGAAGAACGATGAGTGTTTACACCGAAGATACCTCCGAACGCGGCAAGCAAAAAAGCGCTGAGCAGCTGCAGGCTGTCCTTCCAGTTGAAGGAAGCATCGAGTGCAAGGAAGCCGATGAGCAGCACGAGAAGTCCGTATACGATGCCTGTAAGCCCCCCGTAGTACCATCCTTTCTCGCCCGACCGTTTGCCCGCAATGAAACCGCCAATGATCAGAGACAAGCCATGAGCAACGTAGGTATAAGTAGAGAGGTCCTGTTCTCGCATGCCGCTCATCCACAGGAAGAAGGAAAGAATTAAAGCGCCGACAAACATCCAGACAAAAGCATGACAGAGGCCAGACAGAATTGGATTGGACATCCGAAATGAGAACAAGCGGCGAATCAATTGCATGAAGCAACCCCCTTGTACAAGTTTGAAATTAATACAGTGTATGGTCAAGCCTACGTACTTATGAGCCGATTTCCATTAAATAAACGGATTATTTCTGCATGAGCCTGTCAGGTTCAGGTCAAAATAGGGATTGCACTTCCGCTGTCTGTCCAAATGCTGAGATTCGAAGGAGGTTCCTGTTATGAATTTCACTGAAGTTGGCCCGCATATCTTCCGAACGATCCTCATGTATTTTCTGGTTTATTGCGCGATTCGCATTATGGGTAAACGGGAGATCGGCAAGCTGTCGATGTTTGATCTGGTTGTATCGATCATGCTCGCGGAGATGGCTGCTTTTGTCATAGAAGATATCAAAAAACCGCTCTCCCATGGTATTGCTCCGATGCTGACCGTTATTGTTATGCAGGTTGGCATGGCTTACCTCGGATTAAAGAGCCGCAGGCTGCGTCTGATGATTGATGGAAAACCTACGGTTATTATCTCCAAAGGCAAGCTTCATCGGGATGAAATGAAAAAGCAGCGTTACAATCTGGATGACCTGCTGCAGCAGCTGCGGGAACAAAACATAGACAGCATAGAAGATGTGGATTTTGCTTTGCTGGAGACAACGGGCAAGCTGACGGTATTTCCTAAGGATCAAAGTGCAGGTAATAGGAGGGCTTCCTCCGGTTCGGATTCAGGTAATTCATCTACCGACAAAAAAGGCAGCGTCAAATTAAAAGGTTTCCCCAACATTAAATATGAAGGGCTGCCTGTTCCACTCATTATGGATGGCAAGGTTCAGGATGAAAATCTGGAGATGATCGAGAAAACTCGCTTCTGGTTGAAAAATCAAATCCAACAAAAGGGCATTATGGATTTCAAGGATGTATTTATATGCTCCATCGACCATAACGGTAAAATATATATCAGCCCTCGTGAAGATAAGAAGTGAATCTATTTTCCAGAGCGGCGTTTGAACCATGAACCAATGAGCGGGGTACGTGATAAATCATGGAAATCAATCATTTTGGTCATACCCATGATGAGTAAATACACAATTAAACCCGCGGCTGGGGCTAGAGTCATGCGTAACCAAAAAGGGAACATGGCTGCCGTGTGTTCGTAAACGAGCAAGGTCGCTGCACCCATAATGAACATGCCGGCTCCTGTTTTAACCCAATCCAGCAGCTTGAAGCGAAAATTCAAAAGAATGCGAACACTGCGTGCATGTAATAAGGTTACCACCATAGAATTGATGCAGATTGCAATGACCGCACCGAAAATACCGTATTCCGGCTGTGAAGCCAGCATCAGAATTAACGAAATTTTGATAACAGCACCGATAAACGTATTTAACAATGCTTTGCCTGGGCGATCGAGCGCCTGCAATGCAGCCTGGAGCGGAGCCTGAATGTAAATAAATAATGCAAACGGAGCCATCAGCTTCAGCATGCTTCCAATCGATGCATCGTTATAAAGCACCAGACACATCGGTTCGGCAAGCACATACATAAAGACGGAAAACGGTGCACCGGTGACGAGCGCAAGCCGCAGAGCCTGATGCATTCTTTTATGAATGAGCGCGCGATCCCCCCGGGCAGAAGCTTCTGACAGAGAAGGGACCAGAGAGGTAGCGAGAGAAGAGGTCAATGCCCCAGGCAGCAAGAGCAGCGGTATGACCATGCCTTGTAATGCACCGTATTGAGCAGTAGCGAGTCCTTTGGCAATTCCGGCAATGGCAAGACTCTGGGCTGTTACAATGGTCTCTGCGAGATAGGATAACGAGCCGACCAGACGCCCCCCAGTAACGGGAACGGATATAGCAAGCAGTCGCCGGATCAGGCCCCCCTGAGAGGTTTCATTTTCTACGGACTGCTCCGTGCGATTTTTCGATAAAGGCAGTTCCTTTCTAGCCCTTGCATAGTTCCATAACAGAACAAGCATACCACCCAGTTCACCGACCATAGCGCCCAGCATGGCCCCCGCGGCTGCATGTTCAATCCCGTGAGGCAGCAGCAGCCATGCAAACCAGATAACACAAATAATACGGATGATGGTTTCCACAATGGATGACACGGCTGTAGGCATCATATTTTGTTTGCCCTGGAAGTACCCCCGGTACACTGCCGAAACGGCAATAATGGCAATCATAGGGCTCATGCTTACAAACGTATGGTATACCCGTTCGTCCGTGAGTACATATTGAGTGATCCACGGGGCAAACACGATGCATAGAAACATAAAAACGACACCAAGCGTGAGTGTAAAGCTAAGACTGATCTGCAAAATACGCTGAGGCGAATAACGGTTAGCACCCGTTTCGGCTTCTGCGACAAGCTTGGCTACAGCTAAAGGAATACCGCCGGTAATCAGCGTGACCAGCACGATAAAGAAGGGATAGCTCAGTTGATAGATGCCAACACCCTCTGCACCGATGACCCGTGGCAGTGCAATACGCGGAATGAAGCCGAGAATGCGATTGATTATACCTGCCGCGAGCAGGATCATGGCTCCCTGAATAAATGTCTGTTTCTTCAAAACTACCCCTCTCTCCCGGTTGAAGGTACAGGTTATCCTCATTGAATGTACAGGTCATCCTCATTAATGGGACAAAGCCGTTGTATTTCATCCTATGCAGGGGTTTTATCATCTCATGACAACTTGCACACGATTAACAAAAAGAACCATCACCCGCAAGAAGGAATATGATCGGGTGAGGTCGAATGATGTAGTATCGATGCCGCAGAGAGGCTTGGATGTAAGAAGGGAGGCTCCCCACTTGGAAGAAATGAATGATGTGGAGTTGGAAGAGTCCATAGAGATACTCTGCCGAAGCAAGGCAGAGGAATTAAGGCTTGTCGGTTACCAATATGTCACCAGCAAAGATGTCTGGAATTGCGTCAGTCATAAATACGAAAAACAGGGCATTCCACCGCTTCACCAACTGGTGAACGACATATTGTCACTGAAAGCAACAAGCTTTATGAACTTTATGACCGTGTCTGCATACCGGGGGTCCTCTTTCTAAACGAAAGGGATCTTTTTTGTTGAAAATTGACTGCTTTTTACGGCATCGCTATAATAGGAATATTGAGAACGAAAGGGGATCTAGGAACGGCATGAAAAGAATTATCAGTTTCATTCTGGTCGTGCTTGTCACCACAGGGGTTATGGTGGGTACAAGTCCGGAGCTGCTCAAAAATATACGCTTGGGCCTCGATTTAAAAGGAGGCTACGAGATCTTATATGAAGCAGAGCCGCTCGAAGCAGGGCAGCAAGTCAGCAAAGCCTCTCTGGTGCAAACAGCCAAAAGCCTTGAAAGCCGTGCCAATGCGCTCGGAACCAGCGAGCCGGAAGTAACTACGGAGGGAACCAACCGTATTCGGTTGAAACTGGCAGGGGTTACGGATGAGGCCGAGGTTAGAGCCAAAATGAAAGAACCAGCTGTTCTGACCTTCCGAAGTAAAGCAGAGAATGACAAGGAAGGCGAGTACTCCAAAATTGAGCTTCGCGGTAATGAATTTGTCGAAAATGCAGCTAAGGTTGTTTTTACGAATATGAATCAGCCGGTGATCGATATTAAAGTGAAGGATAAAGCCAAATTCTCTGAAATTACCAAGCGTTTGGTTGGACAGCCTCTAGCGATTTATCTAGATAACACGTTGCTTTCAGCACCAAAAGTTGGACAGCAACTGACCGATGGTTCTGCTCAGATTTCAGGTTCATTTACCCGTGAAGAAGCGAACCAGCTGCGTGATACCATTAACCTGGGTGCACTGCCTTTGAAACTTACCGAGAAGTACTCTCAAAGCGTTGGAGCCACCCTTGGTAAATTGTCTCTGGATCAGACGATCAAAGCCGGTTTGATTGGCTCTGTCATCATTCTTGTCTTTATGATTGGGCTGTACCGCGTACCAGGTATCATTGCTAGCTTTGCGTTGATTACTCATACATGGTTAGTGCTTGCGATCTTCTATCTCGGTGAATTTGTCCTTACCCTTCCGGGTATTGCAGCCTTTATCCTGGGTATAGGTATGGCGGTCGATGCAAATATCATTACGTACGAACGGATCAAGGAAGAGATGCGGAGCGGCAAATCCATCCTTTCGTCTGTTAAAGCCGGAGGTAAACATTCCTTCCGTACAATTATCGACTCCAATATCACAACGATTATTGCAGCGGCTGTGATGTTCTTCCTGGGTACTGGGGCGGTTAAAGGTTTTGCACTCGTACTGATTTTTGACATTGTGACCAGCATCATCACGAATATTTTCTTCTCCCGCTTCCTGTTAACCTTGCTTGTACGGGGTAACGTGCTCAAGAAGCCTAAGTATTTCGGAGTGAAGGAGAGTGAAATTCGTGCGCTTTAATTGGAATTATGACTACGTTAAAGGCAGTAAGATAGCCTATACATTTTCAATTATTTTGACAATAGCAGGGATTGTAAGTTTATTGGCACTAGGTTTGAACTATGCGGTTGATTTCAAATCAGGCTCCAATGTGGATATCACAGTATCCAAAGCGATCACAACGGAGCAGATTGATCCGATTATTAAGGATATGGGTGTCAATGAGAGCGATGTGCACATCACGCCGGGCGCTGATCGGGTCAATGTTCGTTTCTCGAATGTTCTGATTGAAGATCAGGAAAGTAAGTTCAAGCAGGAATTTAGTAAACTTGATCCGAAAGCATCTTATGAGGTGAATACGGTCGATCCTGAAATGGCCAAGGAATTGGAACGAAATGCAATCTATGCTGTAC
Source organism: Paenibacillus sp. TC-CSREp1 (assembly GCF_050171015.1). NCBI lineage: Bacteria > Bacillati > Bacillota > Bacilli > Caryophanales > Paenibacillaceae > Paenibacillus > Paenibacillus sp. TC-CSREp1. The sequence continues at coordinate 13,447 of NZ_JBNOKM010000018.1, forward strand.
TTATTGCAAGTATCGGGATTATGATCTATGTTGCGATTCGCTTTGAATGGCGCTTTGGACTTGCAGCGGTTATTGCCCTTTTCCATGATGCATTTGTTGTTATCAGTATCTTCTCCATTTTCCGTCTGGATGTCGATCTGACCTTTATTACAGCAGTATTGACGATTGTTGGTTTCTCAATTAACGATACGATCGTTATCTTTGACCGGATTCGGGAAAACCTGCGTTTTGCCAAGAAGACAACCAAAGCCGATTTGCGTGAGGTTGTGAACCACAGTTTGGCTCAAACGATGACTCGTTCCTTGAATACAACGTTTACGGTATTTGCCGCTTCAATCTGTTTGTTCATTTTCGGTGGAGAGTCTATTCGTATGTTCTCCCTTGCTATGGTGATCGGAACATTGTTCGGTGCCTACTCTTCCATTTTCATCGCAGCTCCGCTCTGGCTGGTGCTTAAAGGTAAACAAGTTGGCAAACCAAAAACAGCAGCGAAAGCTTCTAACTAAACATCGAAATGTAAAGCCGCGTCTGCTAGGCGCGGTTTTGCAGCGTTAAGTACAGAATTAAGGGGGAATACACATGACAAGAGAACCTGGCCCGTCTGCACATGCGGCGACATGGAGCGGTATCGTCGGAAATATGGCACTTGCCGTCATTAAAACAGGAGCAGGCTACATGGCCAACAGCAAATCTTTGCTGGCAGACGGCCTGTATTCTGCTTCAGAAGCTGCCTCTTCCCTGGTCGGTCTGTTCCCCTCGAAATCTGTAAAGTCCAAGGACAAGGTGCAAAGGGAGCGTCTCAGAGAGCATGCACGTGCCGCACGGCCTGGCATGACTGTTCTGTTAGCGGTGTTAATCCTGATGGGAGGCCTGCAATTGGCAATATCGGCATTAGGAACTCTATCCAGCGATGAAATTGAGGCACCCGGCAGGTCCGTGCTTCTGATTGCTGTTGCAGCGCTGGCGGTGAAAGAAGCCATTTTTCAATTTCAATATCGGGTGTTTCGCAAACGAAATCAGTCTCAAGCGATGTCATATGCGCTTCAGCATCGTCGAGCACTATATTGTTCACTTATCGTTCTAATTGGAATTATCGGCTCTATGGCGGGGGAAGAGACCGGATTAAACCTGCTGCTTTATCTTGATCCGATTACGGCTATACTTGCTTCCGGCTTCATTTTCTATAAAGGATATCGAATGATTGTAGACACGGTGTATGGCTCACTTGTTCAGGAACTGGAGCAGGAGGATGCAACGGATTTCAAGGAAACGGTTCAACGGGTATACGGCATTATTACGATTGAACATTTGATTGCACGGGAGCAGGAGCATGACGTTACCATTGAACTGGTGATTAGTGTGAATCCCAGAATCTCTATTCTGGAGGCGCAAGAGATCGCGAATAGAGCAAAGACGTTATTGTTAACAAGATTCAGTCATGTCAAAGAAGTCCAGGTGCAGGCTGTACCTTATGACCCTGGATATCCTTATAAATCCAATCATGAACTGCCGGATCATGAAGCGACATTAATTCAGTAATGGCGCGGGTTACGCAGATCAGGAAAGGAGCGTTATCATTGCTTTATTCGCAATATCGGTGGAACACACCACATATTAATCTGGAGGCGGCTGCGGGACTTTCGCAGGCGCTTTCCGTGTCACCTCTGGTGGGACGTTTGCTTGTCAGCCGAGGTGTGCACACTGAACAAGAGGCAGAACGATTTCTGCATCCTGATCTGAATCAGATGCATGATCCATATCTGCTGCTGGGTATGCAAGAGGCTATTCCTCGAATCAAGCTTGCCTTGGAGCGAGAAGAACATATTTTAATATATGGGGATTATGACGCTGACGGGGTATCCAGTACCTCGCTAATGATTCATCTCATGCGTCATTTGGGAGCCTCATATGATATCTATATCCCACATCGTTCCAACGAAGGTTATGGACTCCATAACCATGCCCTGGACTGGGCTCATCAGCAAGGGGTTACTTTGATTATTACCGTCGATACCGGCATCAGTGCTGTGGAACAAATTGCCTATGCTTCTACACTTGGCATCGAGGTGATTGTAACGGATCACCATGAACCCCCTGAAGTGTTGCCGGATGCCTACGCCTTAATCAATCCCAAGCTGCCGAATTGTCCTTACCCTTTCAAAGGTCTGGCGGGAGCGGGTGTGGCTCTGAAGGTTGCTCAGGCGCTTATTGGTGAAGTACCTGGTGAATGGATGGAAATTGCTGCAATTGGCACAGTAGCCGATTTGATGCCGCTGGAAGGCGAAAATCGGGTGATTGTCAGTTACGGTGTGGAATCTATGCGAGGTTCGAAATTGCCGGGGGTTAGTGCTTTGCTGGAGATCAGTGGTGTGGACCAAAGCCAGGTGACTTCTGTTAATATTGCTTTTGCCATGGCTCCGCGTATTAATGCCAGCGGTCGGCTGGATCATGCCGGAAGAGCCGTATCCCTGCTTACGACAGAGAATCTGGATGAGGCGCATACACTTGCGGGACAGCTTGATCTGTTGAATCGGGAGCGACAGCAGGTCGTAGAGGGCATACTACAGGAAGCGACAACACAGCTGGAACAGAAAATCGAGTCGCGTTCAGGATCGGTGCCGGATGTGATCGTACTGGCTGGTGAGGGCTGGAATGTGGGTGTGGTAGGCATCGTTGCTTCCAAATTACTGGAGAGATATTACCGACCGACGTTGATTCTTGGCATTGATCCCGAGAGTGGGGTTTGCAAAGGCTCCGCGCGGTCAATCGATGGCCTGGATATCTATGAGGCACTTACAGCGAACAAACAGTACATGGACCACTATGGCGGGCACCCTGCGGCAGCGGGAATGACACTTCATCGAGAGCAATTGCAGCAGCTGGAGACAGGTTTGAATAAATATGCTGCAGCTGTACTGACGGAGGAGGACTTTGTACCTCAGCGGTTGGCTGATGATGAATGCGCAATTCGTGACGTTCCAATCAAGGTGATCCAGGAGATCGACCGTTTGCAGCCGTTTGGTATGAGCAATCCATCGCCGCGTTTTGTATTCCGAAATGTAACTGTAAAAGAAACACGGACGATGGGGCGGGATAAACGCCATCTGAAACTGGTGCTGGAGCAAGAAGGACAGCAGCTGGAAACTGTTGCTTTTGGCAAGGGAGCCTTGGCTGAATTTCTCACCCCGGGTTCTGTCATTGATGTGATGGGCGAATTGTCCATTAATGAGTGGAATGGCATGAGGAAGCCACAGCTAATGCTGCAGGACATCCATGTCCCTCATGCTCAGGTATTTGATATGCGAGGGCATGCTGATCCGTTACATGCAATGAAACACTTCCTGAGCGCCCTGGACGTACATCTGCGTTATAAGGCAGGTTCAATTGGAGCGATTGTTCGTAAGGAAACGAATGTTTCTGAGGGAAATTCATTGTATGAACCGTGCCTTTGGGTATATGATAGAAAGGTCGGGCTATTTCCGTGTAATGCTGCTGCAGAGCAGTATGGACAGGAACAAGTGCGAACGTTATTTGTGTTTGATACGCCGGAAACTCCGGAACAACTTGATGCAATGCTGGCTCTGTTCAGCGGAGCTGAGAATATCATCCTTCTGCACGGATCAGGCAACCGCCTGGATCGCCTTCAGATGCCTTCCAGAGAACTGTTCAAGCGTATTTATATGCTGGTGTTCAAATGGAAAGCAGAACCCGTGGTGGAACAAGAAATTATTCCTGTGCTCAGCCGTCAGTGCGGCTGTTCTCCGCGTATGATTACGATGATGCTGAATGTTTTCGAAGAGCTGTCCTTTATTACACGAAAGGATGGAATGATTACGGTCGCGGACAATCCGCCGAAACGTGAACTGACTTCAGCACGCCACTATCAGGCGCTTGAACATATGGCCGAGACGGAGCAGGTGATGCTGGATGCATCGACACCTCAGCTGACACAATGGATGATATCCCGGATGAAGGGCGTATCTTAGATGGAAGTTTGTGTATTTATTTTAGGAGGAGATTATTTTGGATTTTAAAGAGTATATTCGTGTCATTCCTGACTTTCCACAACCGGGAATCAGCTTTAAGGACATCACCACGTTGTTGAAAGATGGAGAAATGTACCGCAATGCAATCAATGAATTGAAACAGATGGTGGCTGATCTCAAAATTGATGTTATTGCTGGACCTGAAGCACGTGGTTTTGTTGTGGGCGCCCCACTCGCATACGCTCTTGGTGTTGGATTTGCTCCAATTCGCAAAAGTGGAAAACTGCCTGGAGCGACCATTGAAGCAGGGTATGATCTCGAATATGGCAAGGATACACTTGCAATGCATACTGATGCAATTGAAAAAGGACAAAATGTCCTGATTGCAGATGATCTGCTCGCAACAGGGGGAACGATTGCAACTTCCATCAATTTGATTGAGCAGCTCGGTGGTAATGTGGTCGGTGCTGCATTCCTGATTGAGCTGAACGATCTGAATGGCAGAGCAAAGCTGCCTGAGAACATGAACGTGTTCACGTTAATGAACTACTAAAAGCGCAATCCCGTGTGGTTCTGGATGGCTGTGAGCCAATGAAGTTTAACTTCCGCGTTTCCCGGGAAATAATATACAGCATTAATGATTGGCAAAAAGCCTGTTTCTTCCAAGTAATAGTTGGGAGAGACAGGCTTTTTGAGTACTTTTTTTAAAATTATACGTTCTGAGGTTGAGATGAGCTTGCATGAATCTGTATTCGAATCGTTCTTTGTTTAAGCGTTCTGTGCTCAGTCAGGTGTTTTTTCGACGACAGGCTGCTTCTGAGTCTCTTCGTTTAACAGACCGAGCACTTCAAACAGCTTGAACAGCAGGCTTAGAAGCATTCCGGCAATTGTAGCCAGCGCCATACCCTTCAAATGCACACCATAGAAGGAAATTTCCGTACCGCTGAGTCCAATGACCAGTACCAGTGTAGTCAGGATCAGGTTTGTCGGTTTGGCAAAATCGACTTTTTGTTCAACCAGAATACGCAGACCAGATGCCGCAATAACTCCGAACAGGAGCAAGGAGACACCACCCATAACAGGTACAGGAATGTTCGCAACCAGTGCCGAGAATGTACCCGAGAATGAGAGCAGGATGGCAATGACAGCAGCGCCGCCAATGACATAGATCGAGTACACACGAGTCAGCGCCATAACACCGATGTTCTCACCATACGTTGTATTCGGTGTTGATCCGACGAAGCCTGAAAGAATCGTAGATACACCGTTACCCAGCAACGAGCGATGCAGACCAGGATCTTTGGACAAATCTTTGCCTACAATGCTGCTAGTAACCAGCAAATGACCGATATGTTCAACAATTACAACGAGTGCGACCGGTAAAATTGTGAGAATTACTGACCAATCGAATGCAGGTGTTGTTATAGTTGGAAGAGAAATAAAATTAGCGTCAGAAATTTTGTCTGTATTTACGAGGCCCATAGAATATCCAAGAATATAACCGACCACGATACCGATCAGGATGTGAATAATTTTGGGGAATCCGCGGAACGTAACAGCTCCGATCACCGTAATTCCCAAGGTTACCATGGATAAAATAATGGGTTTGGCTTGAGGCACCCAACCAGGGTTGTTCACAGGATCTGAATTAATCAAACCTGCCATTTGGGCGGCGACAGGTACAAGCTCCAGACCAATCAAGGCAACGATCGCGCCCATTACTGCTGGAGGGAATACTACATTGATCCAGCCGGTGCCTGCATATTTAATGATGAGGGCTACGATACAAAATACGATGCCTGTTACGATGAATGCTCCGAGTGCCATGGAATATCCGTTCTCAGGATGTCCTTTTAATACGGCCATTACAGGAGCAATAAAAGCGAAGCTTGATCCGAGGTATGCCGGGATTTTTCCTTTACACATCAGAATGTAGAGCAGCGTACCAATTCCGTTCATTAACAGGATCATGCTTGGATCTACTCCAAAAAGGTTAGGTACGAGTACCGTACTGCCAAACATGGCAAACAAATGCTGCAGGCTCAATAATGAGCCAGGGCCAAACGCCATCTTCTGATTAACCTGAATTTCGCGTTGCAAAGAATCTCATCTCCTTTTCCGATACACAAACTTTCAATAGATTACAGAGTTTCGTGCAAATAATCAATAACATTTTTCAGGATTGGCTTGTAAAACGTTCGTTTTTTCAGAATTCCCTTCTATTTCAGCAAATAACGGCAATAATGTTTACCAACCGGACAGTTAAAAAAATTGGATAAACGCTCTTATTCGTCACTAGTTGACGGGAAACGGGCGAAGCGTCATAATTATAGGAAATTACTTTTACGGGGAACCTGTGTTGATGTATTGTCACGGGTTCCATTTTGTATAGAAAGGACACGGAACAGATCAGAATGGGCATAGAGCAATTACTCGAGAAGGCCGGGGCATATATCAAAGAACCCGATTTGGTGCGCATACGAGAGGCTTACGAATTTGCTGATCAGGCCCACCACGGACAGACGCGAAAATCGGGAGAACCGTATATTCTGCATCCGCTTGCGGTTGCCGATATTGTTGTGAACATGCAGATGGACACCATCTCCATTATTGCAGCGCTTCTTCATGATGTAGTCGAGGACACTACGGTGTCGCTTGAAGAGATCCGCAGTCATTTCGGCAATACGTGCGCCATGCTTGTTGACGGCTTGACGAAGCTGGAACGAATCCAGTTCCGCTCCAAGGAAGAACAGCAGAACGAGAACTACCGCAAAATGTTCATCGCCATGGCACAGGACATCCGTGTCATTGTGATTAAATTGGCTGACCGTCTGCATAATATGAGGACCCTCAAGTTTCAGTCGGAAGAGAGTCAGCGCCGAATCTCGTATGAGACGCTGGAGATTTTCTGTCCGATTGCCAACCGTTTGGGGATCTCTGCAATCAAATGGGAAATGGAGGACATCGCCCTCCGTTATTTGAATCCGCAGCAATACTACCGTATCGCGAATCTGATGCACAAGAAACGTGCAGAACGTGAGCAATATATAGACACGGTGATGGACGGCATCACGAGCAAACTTGAAGAAATGGGCATTCAGGCAGATCTGTCAGGGCGTCCGAAACATATCTACAGTGTGTTCAAAAAAATGACGACAAAAAACAAGCAGTTTAACGAGATTTATGATCTGCTTGCCATTCGTATTATTGTGGATAATATCAAGGATTGTTATGCTACGCTGGGTATTATCCACACGTTATGGAAGCCTATGCCTGGGCGATTCAAGGACTATATTGCCATGCCGAAGGCGAATATGTATCAGTCTTTGCATACAACGGTGGTGGGACCGAATGGTGAGCCGACCGAGGTACAGATTCGCACCTGGGATATGCATCGTACCGCCGAGTTTGGTATTGCGGCGCACTGGGCTTACAAAGAAGGAACGGCAACAGGTCCTCAGTTTGAAGACAAGATTACCTTTTTCCGGGAAATTCTCGAATTGCAAAATGAAGCACAGGACGCTTCCGAATTTGTGGAATCGCTCAAAATGGATTTCTTCTCTGATCTGGTATTTGTATTTACGCCAAAAGGTGAAGTCATCGAATTGCCAAGCGGTTCTGTACCGCTCGACTTTGCTTACCGCATTCATACCGAGGTTGGTAATCGGACGATTGGGGCCAAGGTCAATGGCCGAATTGTGCCACTGGATTACCATCTCAAAACGGGTGACATTATCGAAATTCTCACCTCCAAGCATTCCTATGGTCCTAGCCAGGACTGGTTGAAAATTGCGAAGTCTTCTCATGCTCGGGCCAAGATCAAGCAGTGGTTCAAGAAGGAGCGCCGCGAGGAGAACGTGGAAAAGGGCCGGGAAAGCTGTGAGCGTGAGCTGAAGCGTATGGGACTGGATCCATCTGCGTGGATGACGGATGACAAGCTGATGGAAGCGGCCAAGAAATTTGCGTTTAACGATATTGATGATATGCTCGCAGCAGTAGGTTTCGGTGGAATTACTGCCGCGCAGATTGTTACCAAAGCTACGGAAAAACTCCGCAAGGAACAGGAAGAATCCAGCTTGCTGGAATTGAATTCCGAGATGCGTGAGTTGAAGCCTGCACCAGAACGTAGAAACAGACCTACGAACGGTATCCGTGTCAAAGGCATTGACAACCTGCTGGTTCGTTTCGCACGGTGCTGTAACCCGGTGCCCGGGGATGACATTATTGGTTATGTTACACGTGGGCGCGGCGTATCGGTTCACCGCAGTGACTGTCCGAATATTCCTTCAAGCGCGGATGGAGAAGAAGCAGCACGGGTGATTGAAGTCGAGTGGGAGGAAAATATCGAATCCAGCTACAGTGTCGACATTGAGATTACCGGCCATGATCGCAATGGACTGCTCAATGAGGTGCTGCAGGCTGTTTCGGAAAGTAAAACAAGCATATCAGCCGTCACCGGACGGACCGATAAAAATAAATTGGCATTGGTGCACGTCACCATTCTGATTCGCAATACAGACCATCTGCATTCCGTAGTTGAACGAATCAAACGGGTGAAGGACGTTTATTCTGTGCACCGGATTATGCAGTAAGGAGTCTGTACGATGAGAGTGCTGGTACAACGCTGTAAAGAGGCTCAGGTTACGGTAGGGGATGAACTGACAGGCAAAATTGAATCCGGTTTGATGCTGCTTGTGGGCATTACTCATGAGGATACCGAGAAAGATGCGATATATCTGGCAGACAAAATTAGCGGGCTTCGCATCTTTGAGGATGAGCAGGAGAAAATGAATCTCAGTTTGCTCGATGTAGGCGGGGCAGTTTTGTCTGTCTCGCAGTTCACGCTGTATGGGGATTGCCGCAAGGGCAAACGCCCAAGCTTTGCTGCAGCAGCCCGTCCTGATGCGGCTGAGCGGTTATATGAGACATTTAATCAACTGCTGCGGGATAAAGGGATTCAGGTGGAGACCGGACGTTTTGGAGCGATGATGGACGTTACATTTACGAACTGGGGCCCGGTTACCTTGATGGTGGAAAGTCCTTTGCGGGACTGAACTTGCGCATAATTGCGCAGTGAAGAGGCCATAATGAGAGATAAGTAAACGTTGGTATCACATTGTAGGTATCTTTGTTGACCAAAGGAGTTTCTCTTATTATGCGCCAATCTGCAAAAGTAACCAAGACACGGATCGAGCCATTGCTGATCCCTGGCAATCTGGCTGAGTCACTTCACCTGGCCCGCTCTGCGGCAGCTCATGTGACCACGATGTGGATGCTGCAAACTTCAGATAAAGACCACCAGGAGTATCATCCACGACCATAACGTATGCATTTAACAAAACAGGTATGATCAAAGCCCCGATTGTTTGGCAATCCGGGGCTTTTTGCTGTGATCAATCAGGTCTCACCTTCCCGAATGCAAGCAGCAAACTCAATTGCAAATGTATTGAATGTATTGATTGTTATAAAAGCTGCTGCTTGGGGTAATAACAGAACGAGGCACAAAAGACGTGCCAAAGGATAAAAGCTTTTTCTCCAAGTTTGATCACATTCGAATACGGAAAGGAGACCATAGATCATGAGTAAAGTTGCTTTTTTGCTTGCGAATGAGTTCGAGGATTCAGAAATGAAGGTTCCGTACGATGAGGTGAAAAAGGCGGGACATGAGGTGCACATTATCGGATTAAAAGCCGGTGAAACACTTCAAGGCAAGGGAGGCAAAGCTTCCTACACAACGGACAAAGCGATCTCAGAGGTTCATGCGTCAGATTATGACGCCGTCGTTATTCCAGGTGGCTCATCGCCGGAAAATCTGCGAACAGACGCAAACATCCTGAAGTTTGTTACAGAAATCAATGCAGCCAAGAAACCCATCGCTGCAATCTGCCACGGTCCGCAAATCTTGGCCAGTGCAGATCTGCTCAAGGGACGAACCATTACATCCTATCCACCATTGAAGGATGACATGGTAAACGCAGGGGCCGAGTTCAAGGACCATGAAGCTGTTGTGGATGGTAATTACATTACATCCCGTACACCCGATGATGAACTGGCATTTGTTCGCGAATTGATGAAAGTAATATAAGCGACCTCAAAAGGTTAAATTTTAAAAATTTATGGCATTCTAATTGATATATTTCATTCCACAAAGGAAAAAAATATTAATTTATAGGGAGGGTTTGACATGGCAAAACATATTCAGGCGTATTTTCGAACCGAAGATGAGGCAGAGGGTGCAAGAACTTCACTATTAACGTTCCATACCGAGCAGCTTGAGGTAGGTCAACTGGATGCTGCCATTGGCAGGGATACACGAGTTATGGTTCCACTGGTTCCTTATAATACGGCTGGTGGTGTAGGCACGAATGGTGCAATGGGTGTAGGAGCAGCTCCGGGGGTTCCGGCTAGCGAAAATGTGATTCCGGTGGTCACCGATGTCAATCGTGACGCCGAACGTGATCCTCGCAACCGAGTGAATGAGGACGGAGATATGCTGGATGCCGCAGAAGTAACTTCGGCCGATTATGATGACCTGCATTATGTTCTGTCTGCCAAAGTCAGGGATGAAGACTATGATGCAATCGTTCATAAGCTTCGCTCCAACCATGCCTATGTGGAAGAACTGGATTAATCTATAAATATAAAAAGGCTCTTACGTTGCCCTGCCACTTAGTGACGGGAAGGCGTAAGGGCCTTTGGTTTAGCGCTGATTTCCAGTGCATCTGCAAATTTGCTGACAGATTAGCAAATTTATTGTGGAATAATCCGTAATTAAAGCGCTATCATTTTTGTAATATTCCTGTAATATTAGTAACACAAGCCTTTAACAATGTGCGTTTATAATAACACACATGACCCCCTTTTTTTATATATCCTTTGGACCTGCACACCGTGTGCAGGTTATTTTTTTTCTATCTTGACATGTTAACCCTTGACTTTAGTACTGCGGTTCATTACAATCAGAAAATAATACGTTGACTATAGTCAACTAAAGTCGTTTTTTGAAACCTATGACTGATTTGATGACGGGACCAAGTACTCCGTGCCCACATGACCAGAGAGGAATCCCAAGGCTGTAAGGATTCTCTTGATGAGCGGACGAATGACTTCCCCGAGAACAGACGGCGAACAAGGCAGAGATATCTGCGGATCTTAGTAGCCGGCCTGCGCATGACGTGCGTTATACGTAGAGCGGAAGAGCTGTTTGAACCGGGAGGCATTTTAAACCATCCTGACTCAGCAGACGACAACCTGAACGGCTTTGGATCAGGCTTCCGGAATGTGGGTGGTACCACGGGTGAATGTATATTACAATCTCTCGTCCCTTTGTTTGCTGATAGGAGCAAACAGGGCGAGGGATTTTTTTGTTATTCAAATTGAGATATGAGATTTACACGAAGAACGGAGCAGGCAGAAAAAACCTGGAAAAGCGAAGCGTTCGCCTTTATCACCGAATTTTAAACATTTCTAAAGTTAGATCAGAAAAATTTGGGGATAACAGCGATTGAAAGGTTGTTCTGTCTGCGTAGTGGGACTCGTGAAATATCTTAACGTTTACAGAGAAAATCAATGCTGGAGGGATACAGATGGCTTTTCAGAAACCAACAGGAACGCAGGACCTGCTGCCCGGTGTAGTCGAGAAATGGCAGTACGTCGAAGAAAAAGCACGTGACCTGTGCCGTCGTTTTAATTACCGCGAGATTCGCACACCCATCTTCGAGCAGACGTCCTTGTTTGTACGTGGAGTAGGTGAAACGACAGATATCGTAGAGAAAGAAATGTACACCTTTGATGATAAAGGTAATCGCAGTATGACACTTCGGCCGGAAGGCACGGCAGGCGTAGTCCGCGCTTATGTGGAGAACAAGCTGTACGGCGAGCCGGATGTAAGCAAACTGTATTACATTGGACCGATGTTCCGATATGAACGTCCGCAAGCAGGTCGCCAGCGTCAATTCCACCAGTTCGGAGTAGAGGCTCTGGGTGCGGTAGATCCGGCAATTGATGCCGAGGTCATTGCACTGGGGTACCAGCTTTGTGTGGAGCTTGGCCTGAAGGATGTCAAGGTGGAGATCAATTCGGTGGGTAATGCCAAGAGTCGTGCTGAATACCGCGAGACACTGCTTGGTTTCCTGAGACCGATGAAGGACAGCCTGTGCAAGGATTGCCAATCCCGTATGGAGCGTAATCCGCTGCGTGTACTGGATTGCAAGGTGGACCAGGATAAATTCGTTGGGGCGCCGTCCATTCTGGACAGTCTTGATGAAGAATCGCTCAGTCATTTTGCCAAGCTGCAGGCGTATCTGGATGATTTCGGAGTAGACTACGCGGTGAACAACCGTCTGGTGCGCGGGCTGGATTATTACACCCTGACCGCTTTTGAGCTTAAAGCACAAGGCATCGGGGCGATTGATACCGTCGGCGGCGGCGGAAGATACAACGGTCTTGTCGGTGATATCGGCGGGCCAGATCAGCCAGGCATCGGCTTTGGTATCGGACTGGAGCGCATCCAGCTGATTCTGGAGCACCAGAACATTGAAGTTACAACACTGGCTCCGCTGGATGTGTACTTTGTTGCTCTGGGTGAAGCTGCGGATCGCGAGGTTAATCGATTGCTGTTTAAATTGCGTCAATCGGGCTTATCTGGTGAACGTGACTATCTGGGCCGTAAAATGAAAGCTCAGATGAAATCGGCCGATCGTTTCAAAGCTCGCTACACAGCGATTCTTGGGGATGACGAGCTGGAGCGCGGCGAGATTGCATTGAAAGCGATGGATACAGGGGAACAGCAGACGGTGAAGCTGGATGATCTGGTCGCAGCGGTACGCGGAAACCAATAAATGTTGAATTAACCGGGACGTACAAGTAAGGTCTGAGCCTGCCTGAACAGAACGGAAATATATATAATGAGGAGTTTGATTATGAAAAGAAGTCATCATTGCGGCGCATTAACTAACGCACACATCGGTGAAACCGTAACATTGAACGGCTGGGTACAGACCCGCCGTGACCTGGGGGGCGTACTTTTTATCGATCTGCGTGACCGCAGCGGCATTGTACAAGTCGTGTTCAACCCTGCTTATTCTGGTGAAGCACTGCAGATTGCAGATCGCGTACGCAGCGAGTATGTCATCGCCGTAACGGGTAAAGTTGTTAAACGTGATCCTGAGACAGTGAACAAAAACCTGCCAACAGGTGAGATCGAAGTTCAAATTACAGAAATCGAAGTGCTGAATGCAGCCAAAACTCCTCCGTTCTTCATTGAAGATGGGGTTGAGGTCGATGAGTCCCTGCGTTTGAAATATCGTTATCTGGACCTGCGTCGCCCGGAAATGTTTGAAACATTGAAGCTGCGTTCCAAAGCGTCCAAAGTATTCCGTGACTTCCTGGACGGAGAAGAGTTTGTTGAAGTGGAAACACCAATCCTGACAAAGAGCTCCCCGGAAGGTGCGCGTGACTATCTCGTACCAAGCCGTGTGCATGAAGGTGAATTTTTCGCTCTGCCACAGTCTCCGCAAATCTATAAACAATTGTTGATGGTCGGCGGACTTGAGCGTTACTACCAGATCGCTCGCTGCTTCCGTGACGAGGATCTGCGTGCAGACCGTCAGCCTGAGTTCACTCAAGTCGATATCGAGACGTCCTTCCTGCAACAGGATGACCTGCTGCCAATGATGGAACAATTGATGGCGAAATTGCTGCGTGAAACAAAAGGCATTGAGCTGGAATTGCCATTCCAACGGATTACGTATGCTGATGCCATGGGCAAATACGGTTCCGACAAGCCGGATTTGCGTTTTGGCATGGAACTGGTGGAAATGAACGATATCGTAGCAAACAGTGGTGTGAAAGTATTTGCTTCCGTCATCGAAAAAGGTGGAGAAGTAAAAGTGCTGAACGCTAAAGGCTGCGGCACATGGAGCCGTAAAGAGATCGATGATCTCGGACCATTTGCTGCCCGTTACGGTGCCAAAGGTCTGGCTTGGATTCAAGTGAAAGACGGCGAATTCAAAGGGCCAATCGTGAAGTTCTTTACACCGGAAGAGATTGAAGCTGTAAAAGAACGTACTGGCGCTGAAGAAGGCGATCTGCTGCTCTTCTCCGCTGACAATAAAAAAGTGGTTGCTGATGTTCTCGGTGCCCTGCGTCTGAAAATTGGACGTCAACTTGGTCTGATCGATGACAGCAAATTCAAGTTTGCCTGGGTTGTGGACTTCCCGCTGCTCGGCTATGATGAAGAAGCGAAACGTTATGTGGCAGAACACCATCCGTTCACACGTCCAAAAGACGAAGATGTTCATCTGTTCGACACTGATCCGGGCGCGATCCGTGCTCAAGCCTATGACCTTGTACTGAATGGCTATGAAGTCGGCGGCGGTTCGATGCGTATCTACAAACGTGATGTACAGGAGAAGATGTTCGCTGCGCTCGGACTTACACCAGAAGTAGCCAACGACAAATTCGGTTATCTTCTCGAAGCATTCGAATATGGTACACCACCACATGGCGGTATTGCCTTTGGTCTGGACCGTCTCGTGATGCTGCTGGCAGGACGCACAAATCTGCGTGAAACGATTGCCTTCCCTAAAACGGCAAGTGCAACGGATCTGCTGATGAATGCACCTTCCGAAGTGGATGGATCACAGCTGGAACAACTTCACATCCGTGTGGCACGTAAACCAGTCGCGGAAAAGAAATAAAGGAGGCATCGATTCTCAATGCTCCATCAATTTTCAAGAACAGAGCTTGCAATCGGACCTGAAGGTCTGGATACGCTCAAAAATAGTACGGTAGCTGTCCTCGGCATCGGCGGTGTGGGCGGTATTGCTGTAGAAGCACTTGCCCGCAGCGGTGTTGGCCGAATCATCCTGATTGACAAAGACGTGGTGGATATCACCAACATCAATCGTCAGATTCATGCACTTACCACCACTGTAGGTCAGAAAAAAGCCGACCTGATGGTAGAACGCGTGAAACTGATCAATCCGGAATGTGACGCGATTGCGCTGAACATGTTTTATACCGAGGAAACGTATGAGGAACTGTTCAAGTACGAGCTGGACTATGTGCTTGATGCTTCTGACACAATTATCTATAAAGTGCATCTCATCAAAGAGTGCCTGAAACGCAAAATTCCGGTCATCTCCAGCATGGGCGCTGCCAATAAAATGGACCCGACGAAGTTCCAGGTTGCGGATATTTCGAAAACGTCGATGGACCCTATTGCCCGTGTAGTACGCACCAAGCTGCGTAAAGACGGTATTAAAAAAGGCGTAAAGGTGGTTTTCTCCACCGAGGAGCCGCTCAAGCCGCGTGCAGACGTGACACAGAAAATTGTGCCTGAGAATGCGCCGGAGATTCGCAAAGCGAAACAGCCACCAGCGAGTAACGCCTTTGTTCCACCGGTAGCCGGGCTGATTATGGTCAGTGTAGCTGTCAAAGACCTGCTTGCAAAAGCGGAGAAGTCAGAGGCGTAGATCAAAACAACCAGTTAACTCTTCAAAATGTAAAAGGTTTACCATCAAGCGCAGGTGCGGTGCATCTGCGTTTTTTGGTGTCTGCTTGTACTTCCCCGCGAAAAGAGTGTATGATATGGTGTGCTGCGTGATGATACATACATAATGATTTGCGGCATATAGGTTCAACTTAATTTTTACATGAGAACGGAGAGGACAGAAAAAAGCTGGAGAAGCGAAGCGTTCGCATTTATCACCGGATTTTGCCTTTGGAGAAGGAAATGCAAGAAATCTGGGAATAACAGCGATCGGAAGGTTATTCTGTCATCGGAGTGGCAAGTGTAAACATTCTTTAGTTGAATTTATAAATAGAGAGAGGGGAACAGAACGAATGAAACACGGATGGATGTCCAGGCAGCTGGGCATGACACCAGAGGATCAGTGGAAGAAGGAGATTGTGGCGGGGGCCATTTCCTATTTTGCTGTCGTTTATATTGTGATGGTCAATGCAACCATTCTTTCCGATGCCGGAATGCCGCTGCAGGCAGCGATGGTCGGTACACTGCTCACGTCCATTGCCGGATGTCTGCTGATGGCGTTTGGCGGTAAATCACCTATTGTGGTGGTACCCGGCATGGGGATCAATGCGTTCTTCACATATACACTTGTGCACTCGATGAAGCTGACATGGCAGGAAGCGCTTGCTGTTGTGGCTGTTACGGGTGTGCTGTTTGCTATTGTTGCCTTTACATCGTTATATAAAATAATCAGCGAGGCAATTCCTAAAAATCTGCAGCACGGCATTACCGTAGGGATTGGATTATTTCTAACCTTTATCGGACTGCAAAAGAGTGGCATTGTCATCGCCCACCAGACAACCTTTGTTGCGATCGGACATTTCAATGATCCGAATGTGATCACAGCCTGTGTAACCCTTGTGCTTGCAGTTATTTTATTCATACGCAATGTGCAGGGCGGGCTTCTCATCAGTATTTTGATCGGGACGGGGCTTGCCTACCTGCTTGGAGCAGTGCATCCCGGTGAATCGGTATCCGCGCTGGATGCATTGCGTCAATACGGTGGCTTGTTCGGTCAACTGTCTCTGATGAAGCTGGCAGATATTGCGTTCTGGATTGCTGTATTTCTGCTGTTATTGATTGTTGTGTTTGAAAATATCGGACTGATTACGGCCCAGACCAACATGATTGATCGTCCGGCACGTTTCAAGGGCAGCCTGCGTGCGTTATCGATCAGCACGGTGCTGGCAGGCATCTTTGGCAGCAGTCCGCCAGTGGCGGCAGCCGAGACAACAGCAGGCATTGCTGCAGGTGGCCGCACAGGTTTAACCCCGCTTGTGACAGCTGTGCTGTTCGGAGCGACTTTTTTCTTTATTCCGCTGCTCGGTTATATTCCCGACAGTGCGATTGCACCTATTTTGATCATCATCGGCGGTTTGATGGTACAGGGTGTGAAGGATATGGATTTCAGTGATTTTACCGAAGCGTTTCCAGCATTTCTGATTATGGTGATGATTCCTTTTACATACAGCATTGTGGATGGCATGGCGTTTGGATTTATTGCCTATCCGCTGGCCAAGCTGGCTGCGGGGAAAGGGAAAGAAGTGCCAGTGGTGATGTACGGCATCTCGATCCTGTTTCTGGCGAACTTTGTGCTGCATGGTGTTCTGTAAAACGAAGGTGAACTGATCAAGAGCAGGAGGAACGGATGATGGAAGAACGGGAGAAAGGGATAATGGAGAGAACGGGAGGAAGCGGGAATGGAAGAACAGCAGCAGTTGGAGTCTGATTCAAACGAGCCCAAAGTAGGGAAGAAAGGATTCAAGGATTTCGTCAAGCTCATCGCTTCCACGAATCCACCGAAACTGGTTCTGATTGTGGCTCTCATCCTGACATTGATTCAAACGACAGCAGGATTAATCGTTCCCTTGATGACCAAAGGTCTCATTGATGGGCTGACCACATCAGCGCTGAATAAAACGGTTATTTTTCTGTTACTCGGGGCTTTTGTCATTCAAGCCATCGCTTCCGGTATCAGCATCTACATGTTGAATTATGCGGGCCAGCGTGTTGTAGCTACGCTTCGCACCAAGCTGTGGAACAAAGTGTTATCGCTGCGTATGCCTTATTTTGACCGCAACCGCACCGGGGACACGATGAGCCGGATTACGAATGATACAAGCCAGATTATGACCCTGATTGCGGATTATCTGGTTTCATTTGTTTCCAACATCGTTGCTGTCATCGGTGGTGTGGCGCTTCTATTTTATCTAGATTGGGTGATGTCACTCATTATTCTGAGTCTGGTGCCGTTGACCATGCTGATTCTCATGCCCGTGGGCCGGAAAATGTACAAAATCTCCAAAAAACAGCAGGATGAGATGGCCGGACTTACCTCCGTGTTGAGTCAGGTCATTAGTGAAATTCGACTGGTCAAAGCGTATGGAACCGAGAAGCAGGAAGCAGAGGCGGGAGATTCCCGCATTCGCAAAATGTTTGCGTTTGGGTTACAGGAAGCGCGTATTCTGGCGCTGATTGGTCCTTTGTTTACTTTTGTCATGACGGCTGTGTTGGTTGTCATCCTTGGTGTTGGGGGGATGCGTGTAGCTTCCGGCCTGCTGTCGCCAGGGGAATTAGTTGCGTTCATTCTGCTGCTTTTCCAGGTCATTATGCCGATGGGACAGTTCACAACTTTATATTCACGTTTGCAAAAAGTAGTCGGTGCCACCGAGCGTATTCAAGCTATACTTGCGGATGACGTAGAACCGGATCACAGTACCAAGCAGGCTCCTCGCGGGAATGATACAATCATATTTCACAATGTACATTTCTCTTATGTTACAGGGGAAGAGGTGCTGCACGGTATTAACTTGACCGTTCCGACCCGTAAGGTGACAGCGATTGTTGGCCCGAGCGGCAGTGGCAAATCCACGCTTTTCTCGCTGGTAGAGCAGTTCTATCTCCCAGATTCGGGCTACATCTCCTATGGGGGAGAAGCGATCAGCGAGTATTCCCTCGCTTCCTGGCGTAACAAGATCGGGTATGTATCGCAGGAAAGTCCGCTGATGGCAGGCACGATCAAAGACAACATTACCTACGGTTTAGACCGTGAGGTGACGATGGAAGAGATCAGAAGAGCGGCAGAAATGGCATATTCCGCGGACTTTATTGACAAGCTGCCGCAAGGCTATGATACGGAAGTGGGCGAACGCGGCATCAAGTTATCCGGCGGGCAGCGTCAGCGAATTGCTATTGCTCGTGCGCTGCTGCGCAGCCCGGACATTCTGATGCTGGATGAAGCGACCTCCAGCCTGGATAGCACCTCGGAATACGAAGTGCAGCAGGCATTGTCCAATCTGATGGAAGGCAGAACGACCATTGTTATTGCACATCGATTATCTACGGTGGTGGACTCCGATCAGATTGTCGTGCTGGAGCACGGACATGTTACCGGGACAGGAACTCACACAGAGTTGATCAGCACGCATCCAGTCTATCGTGAACTGGCGCAGAAGCAGTTTGTGGCACAGGATGGAGAAAATTAGCATATGGATTGGATTGAGCCTGATTATTATAGATCTCAATAATATCAAGCAGCCAGCTTCTCATCCAGAAACCGTTGATCTTTCGCTCGTGCATTCATTTTGCATAGGCGGGGACACGGTTTTTCTTGTTAAGTGATGTTACTGTAGCTTTTTCCCTTTTTATGTGATATAGTAGGTTTCCTTTTGCGTTGTCAGAGATTGGCGATGTAGAACAAAACATATATTTCTTAGGAGGTAACTGAAACATGAAAGACAGCTTTCAAAGTGCCTATCAAGAAGAAGAGTACAGGTTAGAGCAAACGATGGAAGAAGTGGATCGCCAGCTGGAACGGCTGCGGAATTTCCCGGTGTATACCGGCCACGACTTCACGGAACAAGTGCTGGAAGCCGGACGCGAAGAACGCCGTCAAGCCTTGTCCAAGAGTGCGCAGCAACCCTATTTCGGACGCTTGGATTTCGAAGAGCAGGGCAGCGGGGAACGGAAACCGCTGTACATTGGCAAAATCGGTGTGGATCGCGAAGAGGTGGGAGAGCATCCGCTCGTCATCGATTGGCGGGCTCCGGTTGCAAGTTTGTTTTACTCCTTCACAGGAGGCGAAGCCTCCGCAACGTATGAAGCCCCGGAAGGCCTGATCGAAGGTCTGGTGTATTTGAAACGAAATGTGGTGATTCGTCAGCGCATACTGGAACGGGTAGCAGATACATATAACCGTGACAGCGACCAGCCTGCGGTATCTGACGAATTCCTTGTATACCGCCTTGGCGAAAACAAGGATAACAAGCTGCGGGATATCGTGTCTACGATTCAGGCCGAGCAGGATCAGATCATTCGGGCGGCGAGAAACACCGCGTTGATCATCCAGGGGGTTGCCGGATCAGGGAAAACCACGGTTGCCCTGCATCGTCTTGCTTTTTTGCTGTACCAATATAAAGAGCAGGTATCGGCCGAGAAAATGGTTATTTTTGCACCCAACCATATGTTCCTCGATTATATCTCGGATGTACTGCCAGAGCTCGGTGTAGGTGATATTCAGCAGCGCACCTTCCCGGATTGGGCGATGAATCTGCTCGGACTGGATATGCCGCTTGCGGATACGTCAGAGACGCTGCATACGTGGTTTGAAACGCCTGCCGCACGTCCTGAACTGAATGATGAGGTGCCGGGACGTTTCAAAGGTTCGATTCGTTTCATGGAGCTGATTCGGGAATGGTTATCCGGGATGGAAGCGGAATCCGTGCCGGATGTTGATTTCAGTCCGTGGGACGGTGCAGTGCTCGGCAAACAGGAGATCGAGAACTGGTTTGGCACAGAATACAAACATTATCCACTGGCAAAGCGCAAAGAGCGGGTTATGGCACGTATTCATCGCTGGATTGAGATGGAATTGAAAAAGGCGATGCCTGAAACGGTGCGTAAAGAACGCAAGAAAAAGGCGGCGACACGCGAGAAGGCTTACGCTAAAAAATGGCCTGAGTACAATCCGCTGACGCTGTACAAACAGCTGTTCAAGACCGTGAAAGGCGGGGCTGTGCCTGCGTCGCTGAGTGCATTGATTCCGAAAGCTGTGATGAAACAGACGGGAGCCGACCTGAAGCAGGACGTCATTCGGGAAGAGGATTTGCCTGCACTTGTATATATTCATACACTGGTGAATGATATTGAAGGGTCCCAGCGATTTGACCATGTTGTCATCGATGAAGCACAGGATTTTTCACCATTTCATGTGGCACTGCTGGATCAGTTCGTGAAAGGGCATTCCTTTACCATTCTGGGCGATCTGTCTCAGGGCATTCATGAATATCGCGGTGTGCACGCATGGGAAGAGATGAGCTCACTGTTTCCAGAGGAGCAGAATGCGTATTTTGCCTTAACCCGAAGCTATCGTTCCACGATGGAAATCATTGACTATGCCAATACGATTCTGGAGCTGGGTGTGAAGAGTGGCATTACGGCCATCCCGGTGTTTCGTAGCGGTGATCCGGTGCGCACGCTTGCTTATGGAAGCGAAGGACGAACACGCAGTCTGGAGCGTGCTCTGAAGATGCTGACGACCAAAGACTATCGTACGGTTTCTATTCTGACGAGAACACTGCATGAGGCTGAAGAGCTTCATCGGGAGCTGCAGTCGGCGGGCTGGGAGTTAAATCTGATCGACGGTGGCAAAAAGCAGTACAGCGGCGGACATTCCATTTTACCAGTTTATCTGTCCAAAGGTCTGGAATTCGATGCAGCCATTGTCGCTGATGTAGATCAGCAGCATTATATGCCGGGTGCCGGTGATGCCAAACTGCTTTACGTCGGCTGTACACGGGCTTTGCATGAATTGTGGTTATTCCATGATGGAAATATGCCCGAGTATGCGGCGGCAACGCATAATCCCGAAGGCGAGCAAGTTACGATCCAGGGTTGGCCGGACGAAGATGCATCCTAGCATTAGGAGCTGCCAAAGTTCGTATAATGTATAGATCAAAAGGCATGACGTGCGGGGAGTTGTCCCGAACGCATGCCTTTTTTGCTTTTTTTAATATAAAAAGGATTACAACGATGACGGAGAGTGACGGTTCACCAGATAGATGCCGACCCCAATCAGTATACCTCCAGTCCAGACAAACCATTGAATGTGTTCCCCTAACATCAACCAGCTCGATAGTACGCCGAAAAACGGGGCGAGAAACAGATAGGAACTGGTTTGGGCAGGATCACTGTTCTGCAATAAATAAAACCAGAGAGAAAACTGCACGACGGAGCAGATCAGCGTCAGATAGAACAGAGACAGGATAGAAACGGCCGTAACTGTAAAATGAGGCTGCTCCACCCACAGACTCAGCAGAAGTAAAACGAGCCCTCCCGCGAGCATCTGATATGCCGTAAGCACAAATGTATCAAAATGCATGCCCCAACGTTTAATCAGCAGTGTGGAAACAGCAAAGAATATTGCACCAGCCAAACCGATCCACGTTCCAGGGGTAAAGCTCATATGCAAGCCAAAAGTAAGTAAAATCCCAGCAAACCCCGCAATCACGCCGATCCATTGGCTTAACCGATAGGTGATGCCATACAGCAATGCACTGAAAACAATGACAATGAGCGGATTCGTAAACGTAAGGATCGCTGATTCACTGGAAGTAATCCAGTTCATGCTGTAATAGACACAGCCCATCACTCCGGCCGATTGAAACAGTCCGATAAGCATGATTTTAACCCATGCCTGCCACCTCCGTGGTAAAGGACGCTTGCGCAGCACCAGGGCCATCAAACCACCCGCCAGAATGTAGCGTAGTCCCATAAGAAGAAATGGCGGTGCATACGCCATACCTATTTTCCCCACAGGAAAAGAAGTTCCCATGATAAGTGTGGTTATGATAATCAATAGAGTATATTTTACCGGATTGAGGAAAGAGGGTACTTGGACCGATGCAGTTGAATTGCGGTTTATGGTGCTCATAATGTTTGCCCGCCATCTATCGTAATAAGCTGTCCTGTCATCGATGGCTGCTCAAGGGCAGCGCAGATCATATGGGCGATATCCTCGGGTGAAGCGATTCGTTTCAGCAGTAATTGCCCGCCGAGCTGATGCATTCGTTCCTCATTGCCAGCCCACCAGCGTGTTGCAACCGCTCCGGGAATGATCGCATTTACGCGAATATGAGGAGAGAGGGCGTGGGCCAGAGATAAAGTCAGGCCATGAACTGCTGCTTTGGATACAGCATACGGAAGTGATGAGCCCTTGCCAGTGCTGCCTGCAATGCTGCCCAGATTAACGATGGCCCCTCCACCAGCATGAATCATGCCTTCGGTTACAGCACGAGCGCAGTGAAACATGCCTTTCACATTCACATCAAGGAGTTCGTTCCAAACCTCATCCGTCACCATTTCGAGGTCTTCTAAAGGGATATGATAGGTCATTCCGGCGCTGTTCACCAGATCCGTAACGGGTCCAACCGTTTCAGCGATCTCTCTAACCATTCGGCGTACTTCTTTGTCCCTGGCAACATTGGCTTGAATAGCTAAGGCCTGCCCACCTTGATTCCGAATATGCTGTACTGCTTCTTCGGCAGCCAGCTTGGAGCGAGAATAATTCAGCACCACCCGTGCACCTCGTTCCGCAAGCATTGAACTGACAGCCCGGCCAATGCCTGTTCCTCCCCCTGTAATCAAAACGATTCGATCTGTCCAGTATGTCATGTTGAACACTCCTTTCTGAATTCATTGTAGTGCGCTTTGTGTATGGAGTATAATGATTACTAATGAACTGGACATCATTTTGAATGATGTCAGAGTGGAGGGATGATGGATGGAGAGCGGAGACCTGCGAATATTTCAATGTGTGGCACAAGAAGGTAATCTGACCCGGGCTGCTGCCAAGATGGGGTATGTGCAATCCAACGTTACGGCGCGCATCCGGCATCTGGAATCTGAGGTAGGCACGCCATTGTTCATCCGCCACAATCGGGGAATGACCTTGTCACCAGCGGGCGAGATGCTGCTCACCTATGCGGATAAAATTATTGGCCTGTTAAATGATGCCTCCAGAGCCCTTCAGGCTACCAATACACCTTCTGGTCCTTTGCATATTGGTTCAATCCAGACAGCTGCTGCGGTAAGGCTGCCGCGTCTGCTGGCACAATATTATAGTCAGTACCCTGACGTTTCACTGGCACTGGCGACGGGGCATTCCCAGACGCTGATTGATCAGGTAATCGGCTATGAATTGGAAGGAGCTTTTATCGGCTGCTCCTGTGATCATCCTGATATTAAATCTGTCGATGTATTTGACGAGGAGCTGTTTGTTGTTTCTTCCCGGCCTTTGCCCAAGGAGGAACTGATACGGAAGCCGATATTGGTGTACAGCATAGGCTGCTCTTATCGTAAAATTCTGGAGGACTGGATGCTTCTGAGCGGTGTCCATCGCCCTGTCATTATGGAATTCGGGACACTGGAAGCCATTATAAGCGGCGTGACTTCAGGCATGGGCATCTCCTTGCTGCCCGAAATTGTTATTCACCAGCATCTTCAAAATGGCACGCTGCGCAAGCATGCTCTTCCTGAGGGAATGAATCGCATGATGACACGTTTTATTACACGCAAGGATGCGTTTGTCAGCAGCGCGCTTGGAGCATTTATAGCCATGCTGCCTCAGGGATGTGATATGATAGCGAGTGGAGATTCATTGGTTGAGAATAGCTCAGAACATGCACTGCTGCATGGCAAGTGATGTTTTAGATGCAGCATTAAAATTGGCAATCCGTTAAGGAAGTGAACTATACATGGATTTATTTTCGTTTCAACAGGATACACAGCCGCAGGCGAGACTGTTAGCCGATCGTATGCGGCCTGAGCATCTGGATGAATACATCGGGCAGGAGCATATTATTGGCCCCGGAAAGCTGTTGCGCCGGGCCATTGAGGCCGATCAGATTTCATCCATTCTACTTTATGGTCCGCCAGGCTGCGGCAAAACGACCCTTGCCCACATTATCTCTCAGCACACGCAGGGACAATTCGTTCGGTTGAATGCCGTGGATGCTTCGGTCAAGGATGTACGCGAAGTGATTGAGCAGGCGCAGACCAACAAACAGCTGTACGGAAGCAAGACGATTCTGTTTCTTGACGAGGTGCATCGCTTCAACAGTTCACGTCAAGACGCGCTCCTGCCAGCGGTGGAGAAGGGCACGATTATTTTTATCGGCGCAACGACGGAGAACCCTTTTCATTATGTAAACGGAGCCTTGATGAGTCGTTCCACTCTGTTTCAGCTGGAATCACTAACCAAGGAGCACTCTATGGTGGCGATGCGCAGAGCATTAAGTGATGCGGATAAGGGGCTTGGATTTATGGAGCTGCGAGCAGACGATGAAGCGCTGGAGCACATTGCAACGATGGCCAACGGCGATATTCGCCGTGCCTTGAACGCACTGGAGCTGGCTGCGCTCACTACACCGCCTGAGCCGGATGGAACGGTTCACATTACCCTTGCGGTTGCGGAAGAGTCGATTCGCCGTCCTATTGTCAAGGCAGATGAGTCTACACAGTATGACGTGCTGTCTGCTTTTCACAAAAGCATTCGCGGTTCGAGCGATGCAGCACTGTTCTGGTTTCTGTATGCGGTGGAGAAGCTGGGTATGGACCCGATGACGTTTATTCGCCGCCTGATTGCCGCGAGCAGTGAGGACATTGGACTGGCCAATCCGCAGGCGATGACACAGGCGATTGGTGCACTGGATGCTTACCGTAATAACGGCTGGCCTGAGGCCAAGCTGAATATTGCGCAAGCGATTCTGTTTGCAGTTGAAAGTCCGAAGTCCAATGCGGTGTACACTGCGATATCCAAAGCGATGAGTGCGATTGATGAGGTTAAATCGGCTGAAGTGCCCTTGCATCTGAGAGATACACATTATTCGGGAGCCGCCAAGCTGGGGCATGAGGGATATCAATATCCGCATAACTATCCGGGTCATTATGTGAAGCAGGAGTATTTGCCAAAGCAGCTATCTCGCCGAGTGTTTTATGAAGCGACAGAGCAGGGGAATGAGTCGAAGATCAGGCTGAATCAGCAGCGGCGCAGAGAGTTATAATCTCGCTTGCAGTCTCAAGCTGAAATTGCCAATTTGGATCATATAAGTTCAATCAGGCAAATTCGGTCCGGTAGCTATTTCGATTATTAGAGGTTAACCAACGATTGATTCCAAAGCTTGATCCGGGAGATGTACACAGATGAGAGAGTTAGCATATATCGGGGCAGGCGGCTTTATAGGCACATTGACGAGATATGCCATTCAACTTGCGATACCTGCTGCCAATACGGGTTTTCCATGGGCAGTGCTGCTCATTAATGTGGCAGGCTGTCTGTTCCTGGGGTGGTTTTTTACCATCGCTATACCTGAAAAAATTACACCGAGGCTTCGCCTCGCCATCGGCACAGGATTTACTGGAGCGCTCACTACGTTCTCCACATTTACACTGGATATCGTTCGGTTATCCGAGGGTGGAGAATGGATTAAAGCTGCGGCTTATCTTTTTGTTAGCATTGCGGCGGGACTTCTGCTCTGCACCCTTGGCATCAAGCTGGGAAATCATATGCTCGCATCTTCAAAACAAGAGGGGGATATCCGATGATCATATGGATTGGACTGGCCGGGGTGCTGGGAGCGCTGCTTCGTTACAGCCTGGGCAAGGTGATTTCAGGTAAACTCGGAACCGTATTCCCTTGGGGAACCTGGCTGATCAACGTTAGTGGTTCTCTGCTTCTGGGTCTGTTGTACGGCAGCCATCAAGCAGGGAGGTTACCTGATGAAATGTGGGTTGTATGGGGCACGGGCTTCTGCGGAGCATATACCACCTTCTCTACCTTTGGTTATGAAACCTTAACGCTGATGGGACGGGAACGATACGGTAAAGCGTTGCTGTATGTGGCAAGCTCTGTTGTGCTGGGTGTATCAGGTTGTCTGGCAGGTGTCTCGCTCACTGCATAAGGAATGCATTTTAATTTTTTTGCAAAAAAAAGCAGGAAAAAAGCCATCCTTCATGGTATTACATGAAAGACGGCTTTTTTTGTAGGATTACATGGGATTGACTCGCTCATGCTGTGCATAATGATAACAGTCAATCCGTCATGGTAGTCCGGCATGTTATTGCATGGCCGGAACGGGTACTTTCTGCACCTGATCAATGGTACCGCCGCCGAGACATACTTCGCCGTCATAGAAAACAACAGCTTGTCCTGGTGTGATCGCTTTTTGCTGCTGATCAAACTGCACATCCACACTGCCGTCTTCCTGCCAAGTCAATGTCACGCCTTGGTCTGGCTGACGATAACGGAATTTGGCTGTGCACCGGAATGGAACGTTTGGCGTGTGCTCTGCACCTGCGATCCAGTTAACGCCTGTTGCCGTCAAGCCGGTAGAGTATAAGCTGGCATGAGCATCACCTTGCACCACGAGCAGTTGATTCTTCTCCAGGTCCTTGTCTGCGACAAACCAAGGCTCGCCGTTGCCGGAACCGCCAATGCCAAGTCCTTGACGTTGACCAAGGGTGTAGTACATCAGACCGTCGTGACGCCCTTTAACTTCACCAGTTACGATATCAACCATGTCTCCGCCTTTGGCTGGAAGATAGTTACTTAGAAACTCCTTGAAATTGCGTTCGCCGATGAAGCATACACCCGTGCTGTCTTTTTTCTTGGCTGTGTACAGACCGGCAGCTTCAGCAATTTTGCGTACTTCCGGTTTAGGCAGGTGACCAATCGGGAACATGGCTTTGGATAGCTGCTTTTGATTAAGAGCGTTCAGGAAGTAGGTCTGATCCTTGTTGTTGTCAACACCACGCAGCAGCTTGAAAGCGCCATCCTCTTCAATGAGGCGTGCATAGTGACCTGTAGCTACATAATCTGCACCGAGATCCAGCGCTTTGTTCAGAAATTCACCGAACTTGATCTCACGATTACACATGACATCCGGATTCGGCGTACGACCTGACTTATATTCATCAAGGAAATAGGTAAATACTTTATCAAAGTATTCTTTCTCGAAGTTGACAGTGTAATATGGAATGCCGATCTGCTCGCATACCCGGCGCACGTCCTCTGAATCCTCTTCAGCGGTACAGTGGCCGAACTCGTCCGTATCATCCCAGTTTTTCATGAAAATGCCGATGACATCGTAACCCTGCTCTTTGAGAAGCAATGCGGTTACAGATGAATCTACACCTCCGGACATGCCAACGACGACCCGTGTATTTTCATTTGCTTTGGACATCGTTATCACCACTTCTATATATAAATGTGTTTCGTTTCTATTCTAGCATAACCCGGCTCAACTTACGATACACCCGGCCAATTTTGGATAGTGTCCACTCCAGGCGCACATTTTGTAAAATCGTCAATCTTTCTTTTCCATAACGCATGCAATTATGTTAACATTACTTGAGGGTTATGATCGGAATACGGTGAATTAGAACAGAAGGACCTGTTTTCTGTGTTCCTGCCAGGCGGACTTATGGATTAGATGATCATGAACCACAGTGAGAACATTACACGGGAACATATTTAATTTACATTCCAGTTTGTTTTTCTGAAAATTGAAAGAGGTGACTCCTTTGAAAATATCGACAAAAGGCCGTTACGGCCTCACAATCATGATGGAGCTGGCTGCCAGAACTGGCGAAGGCCCTACATCACTCAAAAGCATTGCCGAGCGCAACCAGCTCTCGGAGCATTATCTGGAGCAATTGATCGCACCTTTGCGCAATGCCGGATTGGTCAAGAGTATCCGCGGCGCATATGGCGGTTATATTTTGGCAGGTGATGCTGCAACGGTAACTGCGGGAGATGTTATTCGTGTACTTGAAGGACCAATCTCTCCGGTAGACTTTACAGAAGAAGATGACCCGGCAAAGCGTGATCTTTGGCTTCGCATTCGTGACAGCATTGCAGATGTGCTTGATTCAACAACGTTGAAAGATTTAATCAGCTTCGAGGATCAGGATAAAAAAGATAGCTACATGTTCTACATCTAGACCGCGATATGAGTTGATCATCCAGACGACACACTAAAGCCCCCAACATGGGGGCTTTAGCCGTGCCAACAGAGATTAAAGCATTTCGTGATTATTTTGGTGTATTATCAGCCTTGTTAATTGAATCTTCATGTGAATCTTGGATGAAATATTATATGTACATCAGCATTAAATGAAACAAGGAAAAGCCGCCAGATCACACGCAACTTGATCAATGTTAGAGCGTCATGCTGTGCATTCTCTAACGGCTTTTCAACGTCTCAATATCTGCTTCCATACGCAACTGACGGCGGTTTAGTATATCTATACTGTGCTGGTGGGTGTTTAACTCGGAGGTCACTTTACGTTCTAACGTAATTTGAGATGCCTCCAGGCGTTTGGTGATATCGAGCGTTTCCAGAACAGCTTGCTGAAGTAATGGGATGTTCTTGGTGTGCTCTTCAATGGTACTGAGTCTTTGATCAAACGAATCAAGTCGTTCATCCATTTTGTCAAATCGTTCATCCATTTTGTCGAGCCGTTGATCTACTTGATCAAAACGTTTGTCCATCTGCTGCAGCTGATTCAGAATTTGATTAAGGATCGCATCACTCATGCTTATCTTTCCTTTCAAATTTATATTTTACATTATACACGATGATGCGACAGGTTCACATTTGATTAATTTGTCAATCGGACTTGTTATACCAGACTAAGAAATGCAATGACATAATGAACTTTAACAACCAGTGAGGTGACAGCAATGCAACGTATTTATTTGGATCACGCCGCATCGACCCCTATGCATCCACGAGTCGCTGAAGCGATGATGAAGGTTATGACCGGGCAGTATGGTAATGCATCCAGTATTCATGCTTTTGGACGGGAAGCCAAACGGACTGTCAGTGGAGCGAGAGATGTGATCGCGGCATCCTTGGGCTGCTTTCCGGACGAGCTTGTTTTCACAGGTGGCGGCACGGAGAGTGACAATCTGGCGATTTTCGGTGCAGTAGCTGCGCGAGCGGATCAAGGAAAACATGTAATTACTACCTTGATTGAACATCATGCTGTGCTGCATTCCTGCCAGGAGCTGGAGCGCCAGGGGTTCGATGTGACTTATCTGGGTGTAGATGAATACGGCCGCATAAGACTGGAGGAACTGCGGGAAGCGATTCGTCCAGACACGGTGCTGATTACAATGATGTATGCTAACAATGAAGTTGGCACCATTCAGCCCATTCGTGAGGTTGGGGAAATCGCACGCGAGCATGGAATTTTGTTTCATACCGATGCGGTTCAGGCACTGGGCAGCCAGCCAATCTCCTGCAGAGACTTGCCTGTAGATCTGATGAGCTTCTCGGCACACAAAATTAACGGACCTCAAGGTGTCGGTGCCTTGTATGTCAGACGCGGGGTTACCTTGGAGGCAAGAGCGCACGGAGGATTGCAGGAACGCAAACGTCGCGCAGGTACGGAGAATATTGCAGGTATCGCAGGATTTGCAGAAGCCCTCAAGATTATAACCGAGCAAGCGGATGCGCGCCTTCAGCATGATCTGGAACTGAGAACGCTGCTGCTCGATCAGCTTGCGCTTCATGTTGGAACTGAACATTTTCATGTGAACGGCCATGCAGAGCACGTTCTTCCCAATATTCTCAATATCAGCTTCCCTGAGGTAACTACCGAGACGATGCTGATGAATCTGGATATGGAGGGTATTGCCGTGGCAAGCGGCTCGGCCTGTACTTCTGGCTCGCTGGAAGTATCTCATGTGCTGCAAGCGATGAATTTGCCGGAGGCATTTTTGCAGTCTGCGATTCGATTTAGCTGGGGTTTGGGTAATACTACAAAAGAAATCATCATAACCGCCGAAAAAATTGGAACCATTCTCGAACGCCTGCGTAATAGACCCTAAGGGGCTCTATATACTTGGAACAGAAGGAGGGGAGAAGTTCCATTTTCATCGGTTGCATAGAAGCGGTTTGATGATCGGCGTCTGATTGCCACTCATCAACTTTGGGCATACCTAGCAGTAACGCCGCGCCTATACAATGTGAAGAAGATGAGGGGGACCCAGCGATGAAGCTTCAGGAAATGATCGGACTTGCCGTTTTTGATGTCGAGGACGGGAAGCAGGTCGGTAAAATCCAGGATTTCATTGTGAATGATGATTGGGAGATTGAAGGCATTGAACTTGAGAACAAAGGCCTGTTTACCAATCATGTCAAAATGGTGCGATGGGAAGATATCGTTGCCTATGGCGAAGATGCCGTCATGATCCGTAATCAACAGGCCGTCCGCAAGACGGGGGCCGACGACATAAAGTACACATACCTCCTTGGTCGCTCGAAGTTGAAGGAGATGTCCGTGCTCACCGAAGAAGGTTTGCTGCTCGGACGAGTCTCTGATGTTTATTTTGACCAGGAGTTGGGAAATACAATAATAGGGATTGAAATTACGGACGGTTTTGTGTCCGATCTGATCGAGGGCCGTAAATGGCTGCCATGTACAAGTGATATGTCTATCGGAGAAAGTGCCATTATGGTGCCGCCGCTGAGTGAGCAGCGCTTGGAAAATGCCATTCATTCTGTTAATGGATAGGTGAATGAATATGAAATGTCCAAATTGTAGTTCAAAAGATATCGGAAAAATTGGCTCCCATCAGTTTTATTGCTGGGGATGCTTTATTGAATTAACGGTAAACGGTGAGAAAATGTCTGTTTATCAGGTGGAAGAGGACGGCACGTTAAGCTCCCTGGATGATCTTTTCTTTGGAGAAGAGCTGCCGCAAGACTTTCCTCACATTCATGCTTCTTCTTAAATCGCGGCATAACTTCCTCTATATGCGGTTTTATGACAACACATGTCAATAAAAGCTGTCGCAATTCGGCGACAGATGGATATAGATGCAGTTACATATGCTCATACGGGACATGTATAATGATATGCTGTACATTTTCGCAAAATGCGCTCCTTCTTTAATGAAGGGGCGTTTTTTTGTTTTCGTAAATAAACTTCTATGCGCCTGGCTCACAAGCTCCCCGGATTTAGGTTAATAAAGAATCTCTTTCCTACATATACTGACTTCTAGAGCCAGTCCAACAACCGGATAAAAGAGTCAGTCAAGGGGAGAGATTAAGGTGGAGCAATTAACCAAAAACAAAATGTTTCGTTATGCGATCTGGCTCTTGCTCGGATTGATTATCTTGTATTTTATCTGGCTGCTGCGTCCTTTGTTTTTACATATCTACGGGTTCATCAAAACGGTGCTTGCCCCGTTCATCGTAGCCCTGATTATATCTTATGTGCTAAATCCCATTGTCAGCATGCTGGGTGGACGCAAGGTTCCGCGCTCGATCGCGGTGCTGTTAATCTATGCTTTTTTCCTCACCTGCATCGCGGTTATTTTGATGAATGTCATCCCTGTACTGATCGAGCAGCTTGAGGAATTAAACGAGCATATGCCGGAATTATCGATGCGTGCGCAAAGCCTGATGAATAGCATGGATCACAAATTAATGCCGCCAAGCATACGCACAGGCATGAACAGCTGGTTTTTTCAGATGGAGGATCGGCTCACTCAAGGCATTACCGTGCTGATGGACAATATCGGAGCAACGATCAATGTGCTGTTTAACGTATTCATCGTGCCGTTTCTGATTTTTTATATGTTAAAAGATTTTGATGTGTTTGAACGCACGATCGTGGCTTATCTGCCGCGTTCTCGCCGCAAGGCGATTGTTTCGGTGATGAAGGAGATCGATACTGCTCTGGGCAACTACATTCGGGGCCAATTTATCGTTTGTATTATCGTCGGCATCTTTGCGTACATCGGATATATTGTGATTGATATGCCCTATGCTCTGCTTCTGGCAAGCATCGTGGCTGTGTTCAACATCGTGCCTTATCTGGGACCTTTTCTAGGGGCAGCACCTGCGGTGGTGATGGCTTCAACGGTTTCTTTTAAAATGGTCCTGCTGGTTATTGGCGTGAATACACTCTGCCAAGTGTTGGAAAGCAACGTCGTTTCGCCCCAGGTGGTGGGCCGTACCCTGCATCTGCACCCGCTGTCCATTATTTTTGCCCTGCTGGTTGGGGGCGAGCTGGCGGGCATTGTGGGACTCATATTGGCAGTGCCTGTTTTTGCCGTACTCAAGGTCATTGTGCAGCACTTTTTCGCTTATTATATTAAACGGAAAACGGAATGAGCTCAGAGGATGGCAGAACGAGTGAAATGTCTGCGATTCGTCTATCCGGCGCGTTGACACTGGCTGACTCTGTCGATATAATGAGGGTGTATGTTTACAAAATAAAATCGATGATGAATTGAAGTATGCCGAGGGTTCCTTTTCTCAGAGAATAGACTTCTTTGAATTCAGACATGTTCTGAGTTCGCTGGCTGGAAAAGTCTTGAAAGTAGAAGCGGCAGAAAGCTGATTTCGGAGTGCAGGACAACCCTGCCGGGCGCGACCGTTATTCGCATTAACGAGGAGATTGTTCGTTTATTCGTCTTTTTTGGAGATGAGAACAATAACCAGGGTGGTACCGCGATAACATCGTCCCTGATCAATTCAGGGGCGTTTTTTGTGTTTATTTTTACACATGTGTTATCAAGAATTCATGTTAACCAACCGAAGCGACACCGCTGCGGAACTTATAATTTGATGGGGGCAACCAGTATGAAAGCTAGTGAAATTCGTTCCAAATGGATTGAGTTCTTTGCAAGTAAAGGTCACAAAATTGAACCAAGTGCATCGCTTGTGCCGCACAACGATCCTTCGTTGCTGTGGATCAATGCAGGTATGGCGCCGCTCAAGCCGTACTTTGACGGACGGGAGAAGCCTGAGAATCCACGCCTGGCCAACTCTCAAAAATGTATTCGTACAAACGATATCGAAAATGTCGGCAAAACACGTCGTCACCATACGTTTTTCGAAATGCTTGGTAACTTCTCCATTGGAGATTATTTCAAGGAAGAAACGATTACCTGGGCTTGGGAATTTCTAACGAGCAAAGAATGGATCGGATTTGATCCGGATCGTCTGTCCGTTACCGTTTATCCGGAAGATGAGGAAGCATTCAAGCTGTGGAATGAAAAAATCGGATTGCCTGCAGAACGGATCATCAAGCTGGATGAGAACTTCTGGGATATCGGCGAAGGCCCATGCGGACCTTGTACCGAAATCTTCTATGACCGCGGCGAAGCCTACGGCAGTGACATGAATGATCCAGAGATGTATCCGGGTGGAGAAAACGAGCGTTACCTGGAAGTGTGGAACCTTGTATTCTCGCAATTTAATCATAACAAGGACGGCAGCTATACACCGCTTCCGAACAAAAACATTGATACAGGCGCGGGCTTGGAGCGCTTTGCTTCCATTCTGCAAAATGTAGATTCCAACTTTGATACAGACCTGTTCCAACCGATGATTCAAAAAACAGCTGCGCTTGCAGGTGTAAAATATAACGATAGTGTCGAGATTGACGTTGCACTCAAAGTGATTGCCGATCATATTCGTACGGTGGCTTTTGCTGTAGGTGACGGTGTACTGCCAAGCAATGAAGGCCGTGGGTACGTTATCCGCCGTTTGCTGCGCCGAGCTGTTCGTTACGGTAAAGTGCTGGGGCTGGATCGTCCGTTCCTGTATGAACTGACAACAACCGTTGGTGAAGTCATGGGCATGTACTATCCGGAAGTGGTGGACAAGCAGGAGTTTATTGCCAAAGTCATCAAAACCGAGGAAGAGCGTTTCCATGAAACGTTGTCCGATGGACTTGCGATTCTGGCTGATATCAGCGAGACAGCAAAATCCGAAGGACGTACGGTGATTAGCGGACCGGAGGCGTTCAAGCTTTATGATACGTATGGATTCCCGTTTGACCTGACAGAAGATTATGCAGCTGAACATGGTCTGACGGTAGATCGCGAAGGCTTTGATGCATCGATGCAGGAGCAGCGCGATCGTGCGCGTGCAGGACGCCAGGAGAACGAAAGCATGAAGGTTCAAGGCGGACCGCTGGCCGACCTGGAGGTTAAAAGCGAGTTTGTTGGATATACTGACCTGTTGACGGAAGCAAAAGTGGTAGCCATTGTAGCGGGAGATGCTTTTGCAGACGCTGTAGGCGAGGGACAGACCGCTCAGGTTATTCTGGACAGAACACCTTTCTATGCGGAAAGCGGCGGTCAAGTCAGTGACCAGGGCTTGCTTCGCAGTGCAAGTGCTGTAGCAAAGGTTCAAGGTCTGTTTAAAGCTCCGCAAGGGCAGCATGTGCACATGGTAACGATTGAGTCTGGTGAGCTTCGTGTGGGAGATGTTATTCAAGCCGAGGTGGATGCAACCAAACGCGGCGACATTATCAAAAACCATACGGCAACCCACTTGCTGCATAAAGCGTTGAAAGATGTGCTGGGCACGCATGTTAATCAGGCTGGTTCCCTGGTGGAACCGCAGCGTCTGCGCTTTGACTTCTCTCACTTCGGCAGCATTACGCCGGAAGAGCTGACGGAGATCGAGCGTCAAGTAAACGAGCAGATCTGGAATCGCCTGAACGTGAACATCGAGCTGAAAGGTATTGATGAAGCGAAGGCTATGGGCGCTATGGCCCTGTTTGGAGAAAAATACGGTGATATCGTACGCGTTGTTCAGATTGGAGATTACAGTTTGGAACTTTGTGGCGGCTGTCACGTAAATAATACTTCAGAGATCGGAATCTTCAAACTGGTGAGCGAGAGCGGAATAGGCTCTGGCGTACGCCGGATTGAAGCTGTAACAGGTCGAGGTGCTTATCTGTATGTGGAAAGTCAGCTTGAACTGCTCAAGCAGTCCGCAGCGCTGCTTAAAGCGAATGTAACTGATGTGCCTAAGCGGATAGAAGGTCTGAATCAGCAGCTGAAAGAAGCGGCAAGAGAGACTGAATCTTTGCAAAGCAAACTCAGTGCAATGGAAGCGGGTCAGCTTACGGATCAAGTCGTACAAGCAGGTAATACACAAGTGCTGGCAGCACGCGTGGATGCACCAAATATGGATGCACTGCGTACCGTTGCCGATGAGCTGAAAGTAAAATTGCCTGATGCGGTGCTTGTATTGGGTGCGCCAGCAGACGGTAAAGTGAATTTTGTTGTTGCAGTGCCTGCGGAGCAGGTGAAACAAGGTCTGCATGCGGGCAAAATTGTCAAGGAAGTTGCGGCTGTATGCGGCGGCGGTGGCGGTGGACGTCCCGATATGGCACAGGCCGGAGGCAAGGACGCAAGTAAGCTGGATGAAGCGCTGAAACTGGCCGTTTCGCTCGTTAGCCAGTAAAGGACAAGCAAAAAACACAATTGCCTTATCCTTTGTGTACTTGTGGCAGTCAGAATATGTTATTATATAAACAGAAATCAATTCGGCAGGACATGGTCCCCATGTTCATGCAGGAGCGAGGTGTCATCAATGGACTCCATGGATAAGACGGTTAAATTTAATGTGAAAGGTGATGAGCAGGAGGCATCTTCACAAGAGATTCTTCTCACGGTATATGACGCGCTGGTCGATAAAGAGTATAATCCCATTAACCAGATCGTTGGATATTTGATATCTGGCGACCCCGCGTACATTCCGCGTCACAACAACGCACGCAGTCTGGTCCGGAAAAAGGAGCGCGACGAGCTGATTGAAGAGCTGGTACGTTCCTATCTGGCCAATCACCGGTAATATACGCCGCTTTCGTTGGTCTGCAGCCATGCAGAACAACGAACAATGAACCGACAGAAG
This sequence comes from Paenibacillus sp. TC-CSREp1, assembly GCF_050171015.1. Taxonomy (NCBI): domain Bacteria; kingdom Bacillati; phylum Bacillota; class Bacilli; order Caryophanales; family Paenibacillaceae; genus Paenibacillus; species Paenibacillus sp. TC-CSREp1. The sequence goes on from NZ_JBNOKM010000018.1 coordinate 49,695, forward strand.
ACAGACTGAAGTCTGAGCAGGCGATGAGCTATTGCTACGCACAGGCCTTAGGATGGGAGAGCATGATGAAAAAATTAGGTTTGGACTACGGGGACCGCAGAATCGGAGTTGCCGTGAGTGACGCCTTCGGTTGGACTGCCCAGGGATTGGAAGTGCTTGAACGCCGCCGGGATGAAGGTGAGTTCACGCGAATTGCTGAATTGGTGCGGGAGCACGAAATCAGCGAGATTGTAGTTGGACTCCCCAAGAACATGAACGGTACCGTAGGACCGCGCGGTGAACTATGTATTGCGTTTGCCGAACGCCTGCGGGGCGAGCTGAATTTACCTGTTCACCTTTGGGATGAACGGCTGACAACGATGGCAGCCGAACGTACGCTGATTGAAGCGGATGTCAGCCGCAAAAAACGCAAACAGGTTGTGGACAAAATGGCCGCCAGCCTGATTTTGCAAAATTATTTGGATGCCAATAGTACAAGGTGAGGGGGATCAACAATGGCTGAAGATCAACTGGGTATGGAAGAAGAAGCCGAGATCATTTACATTGCAGATGATGAAGGTAATGAAGAGGAATTTGAAGTCATCATGAAATTCGAAGTAGACGGTTCGGAGGCCAAGTATATGATGGTTGCTCCGGTTGAACCTGAAGATGGCGAGACGGATGTATATGCATTCCGTTATGAGGAAGACGGCGACGATATCAAACTTTTCGTGATCCAAGATGATGCCGAGTGGGATATTGTCGAGGAGACCTTTAATACATTTCTTGCTGAAGATGAAGAGGAAGCGAACTAAATGACGGAATATAATCGCAAGGACCTGAAATGGACAGATTCGCTGCGTCTGGCATTCGGTGCTCATGTGGAGCTCGAGGAAGAGAACGGTAAATCACATCCGTACGAACTGCTCGCTGAATTTGAAGTGCATGGGCAGCAGTACGCGGTGCTCCGCAGTTCATTGCGTCCGTATGACGAAGTTGAGCTGCTGCGGGTTGTACCTGGCAGTGAAGACCAGATCATGCCGGAATTAGTTACGATTGATGATGACGACGAGTGGGAGAGCATCTCGGAGCTTTATGATGAGTGCACTCTCCCGATTGACGAGGATTAATCAGCTTCAAATTGAAAAAACCGGAAGGGCGGAGCAGTCCGCTCTTTTTGGTTGTGTAAAGGAGTTGCATCTCTGTTGAAAGGCAAAATCATATGGAGACTGCTGTTGGTGCTGCTGATTCTGGCCGCGGGAGCTGCCGGATTTATATGGAGTATGATGCGTCCGGTCGAAGCTTCTTCCCAGCCTGTCGTGTTTGAGATCAAAAGCGGATCGGGAACTTCCCGGATTGCGGATCAGCTTCAGCAAGAAGGACTGATACGCAGCAGTCTGGCATTTAAAGGGTACTTGAAGTGGAACAAACTTGGCGGTAAATTCATGGCCGGAAAGTACTCCATGAATCCAGGTCTAACGTATGATGAAATAATTCATAAATTGAACAGCGGTGATGTCGTTCCCGAGGAGATGGTGAAGTTCACCATACCGGAAGGGTACACCGTTCTGCAGATGGCGGACAAGCTTTCAGCAGAGGGTATTGTGGATAAGAAGGAATTCCTCAAGCTGGCGAATGAGCCATCCGCCTTTGATGTGGAGATCATTAAAAGCATACCAGTAGACGAGGAACTGCGATATGCACTCGAAGGTTACTTGTTCCCGGAAACGTACGAAATGAAAAAAGGCAGCACAACGCATGATGTGATGCAGCGAATGCTGGAAGAATTCGAGACGAGAGTTAACTCTATTCCTGATTTGCAGGCCAAGCTTGAGGAGAAAAAGCTTTCACTACATGAATTGTTGACTATTGCATCGCTTGTGGAACGAGAAGTTGTTGTAGACAAAGAGCGGGCATTGGTGTCAGGTGTAATCTATAATCGGATTAAAGACGACATGAAGCTGGAGATTGATGCAACGGTGCAGTATTTGCTGGATAAACCGAAGGCAAGGCTGCTGTTCAAGGATCTGAAGGTGCAAAGTCCGTATAATACGTATTTGAACAAAGGTTTGCCGCCAGGTCCGATTGCCAGTCCGAGTCTTGCGTCCATCAACGCCGCGTTGAACCCGGAAGCTTCGGAATATCTGTTCTATGTAACGAAAAAGGATGGTACTTCAGGGCATCTCTTTGCCAAGACATACAAGGAACATCAGCAAAATATAGCCAAAAGTAAGGCTGCGCAATAAGCGGAGGGGATTAGATGAGTAAGAAACATGAGTTGCTTGTGACGGCGGCTAATGTAAAAGAGGCCGAAGCGCTGCTTCAGGCCGGAGCAGACGCTTTGTTAATTGGAGATGACCGCTTTGGCATGCGTCTGCCGGGCAGCTTCAGTATGGAAGAAACCGCAGAGGTGGCAGCTTTGGCTGCAAAGCATAACGCACATGTCATTGTGTCCATGAACAACCTGATGTCCAATGAATTACTGAAAGAATTGCCTGAATATGTGCAGGCTTTGGGCCGGACTGATGTGCACGCGGTTGAGTTTAATGACCCGTCCGTACTGGCTGCGATCAAGGAGCATGCTCCGCACATCCGTTTGCACTGGAACGCGGAGATGACGTCCACGAACTATGCCACAGCCAACTATTGGGGAACCAAAGGGGCCAGCCGGGTTGTGCTTGCCCGTGAGCTGAACATGGACGAGATCACGGAGATGGTTCCATTTTTAAAAGTGGAAGCGCAGGTGCAGGTTCATGGGATGACCAATATTTATCACTCCAAGCGCAGTCTGGTGCAAAGCTACATGGCTCACCAGGGGCGTCCGGTCGAAGGGCATCTCGGCAAGGAACGCGGCTTGTTCCTGATTGAAGCTGAGCGGCGGGATGAGAAATTCCCGATTTATGAGGATATGAACGGAACCCATATTATGAGCTCTGAGGATATCTGCATTCTGGAGGATCTTCATCTGATGATGGAGGCAGGTGTGCACAGCTTCAAGGTTGAGGGGCTGCTGAAACCTCTTGCTTATAACGAAGCCGTTGTTAGGGCGTACCGTAAGGCTATCGACATGTATGAAGCTGACCCGGAATCGTATGAATATGACGAGCAGTGGCTGAAGGAAGTTCGTGAGCTGCAGGACCCTGAGCGGGAATTGTCGTTTGGATTTTTCTACAAAGAACAAGTGTATTAATCGAAGAGGTGAACAAGATGGAAACAGTGGCGGTCAAGCGGAAGTTCTCCGGTAAACGTAACCGTCTGGATAAACCGGAACTGCTGGCTCCGGCGGGAAATCTGGAAAAATTAAAATTTGCGATTCATTATGGTGCAGATGCTGTATATATCGGCGGACAGGCGTATGGACTTCGTTCCAATGCGGACAACTTCAGCTTTGAAGAAATGCGTGAAGGTGTGGAGTTTGCGAAAAAATATGGTGCCAAAGTTTTTGTAGCAACAAATATTTATGCCCATAACGAAGATGTGGCAGGCATTGAAGCGTACCTGAAGAACCTGTATGATGCAGGCATCTCCGCAGTTATCGTTGCTGATCCGGCGATCATCGAGGTAGCACTGCGTGCCGTACCAGGTCTTGAAGTGCACCTTAGCACACAGCAGTCTACATTGAACTGGCAGGCTGTGAAGTTCTGGAAGGACGAAGGGCTACCACGTGTGGTGCTGGGCCGTGAAACAAGCTTTGAAGAGATTGAAGAGATCAAAAATCATGTGGATATCGAGATCGAAGCTTTTATTCATGGTGCGATGTGTTCCTCTTATTCAGGACGCTGTGTGTTGTCGAACCATTTTACAGACCGGGATTCCAACCGCGGAGGCTGCTGCCAGTCCTGCCGCTGGAAATATGATCTCTTCGAGGACGCAAGAGAGGGTACGGTCTGGGTAAGTGAAGAGGATATGCAGATGAAGGCTCCCGCACCGTTCAAGCTGGGTGAAAATCAGCTGCCTCTATTCCAGGAGCAGGATAACGCCTTCTCAATGGGTTCGAAGGATCTGTGCATGATCGGGCACATTCCTGAATTGATTGATGTCGGTGTTGACAGCTTCAAGATTGAAGGCCGCATGAAATCCATACACTATGTTGCAACGGTGGTCAATGTATATCGTCAGGCGATTGATTCATACATGGCTGATCCTGAAAATTATGTGCTGAAACCCGAGTGGGTGGAAGAGATGAATAAAGCGGCGAACCGTCCGCTGAATACCGGATTCTTCTACGACACGCCTGATCACGAGGATCATATCTACGAGCCTGAAGAGAAGGCAGTGCCTTATGACTTCGCCGGTCTCGTTATGGATTATGATGCAGCTACAGGCATGGCAACGATTCAACAGCGGAACCACTTCAAACCGGGACAGGAGATTGAATTTTTCGGTCCAAACGGTACGTTTTTCAAACAGGTGGTTGGCGAAATTCAGGATGAAGAGGGCAATGTGCTTGATGCTGCTCGCCATCCGTTACAGCTGGTTAAGATGAAAGTGGATCAGCCAGTGTCCTACTTTGATATGATGAGAAAAAAGAAGTAAATTATATATCTGCTTCTTGTATAAGTTGAACTGTTCATTTACACGTGAACGGAGAGGACGGAAAAATCCACTCCGGAGTGGATTGGGGGATAGGAATGAGAAGACTTGAGTCTGGAATGTCCGTAGACAACGAGTTATTTTCGGATGTGGTCAGATATGAACACGAAACGATAAGCGGGACGACGATTACAAACTCGAATGTTGGTTCACCGATATTTTGGAGCTGTAACCTGCATCATCTTGTATTTGATACATGTGATCTTACGAATGCGAGATTTTTTGCCGGTTGTACAATGGATCATTGTACATTTATTCGTTCCGACTTGCGCTCAGTTGGCATGGCCAAAGACGAAGCTGTCTTCAACAATTGCGAATTTACCTCCTGCGATATGAGAGGCATGACCTTAGAAAATGCTACCTTTATCGACTGTTCTTTTGTTAAATGCAGATTCAATGATCGGATTTTACAAGTGGCGAAGATCGTCAATTGTTCCTTTACTGGCAAGCTGGTGGATATTACGTTTGAGGGAAATGGCAGACAAAAACTAATCGCCAACTTTGAGAACTGCATCCTTGACGGAGTTCGTTTTGTCGGCTGTGACCTGTCGCAATGTATCCCGCCAAAAGCCAAAAATCATCTGTATATTGAACAGATATCCGCACGTGTCAAAAAGGCTTTGAAGGAGATCGACGATGATCTTGTACTGTCTGACGACGATCGGAAAATACTGAGTCGAAGTCTGCGCAAGCTCGAGTCTATGGAACAATATATGTTTAACACGGCGCATATGAAGAAAATATATGGTAAGGTTTTTGTTGAGCGCTTTTTCAGTAGTCTGGGTGTAGGGGAAGCTTCATCTTAAGAAGAATGAATGCTAATCGATTGCTCTGGATGGCTGTATGAACGCTTGAGGCAAGTAGCTAAATGTACCCATTAATCCACCTACAGTACTAAAGGATAACAAAAAGCATCTCCAAATCACCGGGAAACAAGGTGGAGGAGATGCTTTTTTTGATAATAAACCTCCCTATATCGGTAAATGGGTCTCATTTTTTTATAGAAAAATAGGAAAAAAGTTGTAATATATTTCCGAGGAATTGGAGGGAAAGAGGGAATGTTGTCGAATACTACATATTTATAGGGGAGAGATAAAAATCTAACAAGAAAATTAGTGGCAGGTGAATGGGATTGGTTCAAAAGAAGGATAAAAACAGTGGGGAACAGTTTACACAGCCCGAACAGGCTAAGCCTGATAAGACACAGAAGGTAAAGAAAGCTAAACCGGTCAAAATCAAAAAAGAAGGAGGCACTAAAAAGCCTTTCAAGATTGATTTTAGTAAAATCCGGCTTAATCGGCTTAAGACAGATTGGATGAAAAAACAGCTGAAAAATCGGGATTGGAAAGGGCTCGGAGGAACTTCGTTTAGACAGATCAGAAAAGTGAATCCGGTCAAATCTGTAGGGGTTAAGCTTTTCTTGATCTTTTTTGCAGCAATTATGATTGTGGTTGTGAGTTTAGGTCTATTGTCCTATTCGAAGGCTAAAAATACGATTGAGGCCAATGCATCGAGAGCAAATCAGGAGACCATTGATCAAACCAAACAGAAGCTTGATATCATTCTGGAGAGATTTGTAGATACGTCTACTCAGATTTTCTTTGATCCAGAAATGCAAAGTCTGCTTCAAAAAATGTCAGATCCAAATTTGACTGCCTATGATACATTTGTGAACACGAGCTCGATCAATAAGCAGTTATCAAATGTTGCATTTACAAATAAATCTATGGAAGCGATTTATCTGGTGCCTACAGATGAATCCAAATCGGTGATGGGCACAGGAAACAGTAGTTCATCCATGGGAAGCATACGTCAGGAACCATGGTACAGTGATCTTATTTCACAAGGCGGATACCGCTGGCTCCCTACAGAGGAGAAGACAGACGGATCATCGGCAACCTTCCGAATTGCACGTTCCATGAAGAACCTGCAGGGCACGACACAGTCCTATGTGCTGATCATTGAGTTAAAGCTGGAGGTGCTCGAGGAGCAGTTGAAATCACTGGATCTGGGGCCGGGTTCGGTGCTACAACTAATTGCGCCTGATAATCGAGTGGTCGCTTCTACCGTTGCGGGTCATACGGGTAAAGCAACAGACCTGGCCTTTGTCAAAGATTTAACGGAAGCAGCAGGAAGTACCAATGCCGAATATGATGTAGATGGTAAAGCAACCAACATGCTGGCTGTATACAGTACGATGGATACATCTGCATGGAAGCTCATCGGTTTGATTCCGACCTCCATGCTGGTGAAGGACGCAAAGGGTATTTTAACACTGACCCTGTGGATGGCACTTGTAGATGCTGTTATTGCCGTGTTAATTGGTGTATGGATGGTTCGCATGATTGCACGTCCACTCAGCAAATTGAAAGATTTGATGCAGGAGGGTGCGAAAGGTAATCTGAAAGTAAGGACGCCATTCGCTTCACAGGACGAGATCGGACAGTTGTCCGCTGCATTTAATACGATGATGGAGCAGATTACGAGTCTGGTGGAGCAAACCAATCGCACAGCACAGGAAGTGTTAGATACAGCCGCAGAACTGAGCAACGCTTCCAAGAAAACAGCGGTATCTGCATCCGAGATCGCTGTAGCGACAGAAGAAATTGCTGGTGGTGCAGGCAGTCTGGCGACAGAAGCAGAGAGAGGCAATGAGTTGACAGACAACATTTCTCGCCAGATGGAAAATGTCATTGCTGCCAATGAGGAGATGGGCGATTCAGCCCGCCATGTGGAGAAGTCCAGTCAGACGGGTACACAGCATCTGAATCAGCTGATGACCAAAACACAGAAAACCGAAGAAATGATCGGTTCATTGATGAGGAAAGTGGATTCCCTGAAAGAAAGCACATCCTCTGTCCTGAAAGTGCTGGACGTTATGCAGAATATTACGAAACAGACGAACATTTTGTCTCTGAATGCAACCATTGAAGCGGCACGTGCAGGAGCGGCAGGTCGTGGATTCATGGTTGTAGCGGATGAAGTTCGTCAGCTTGCAGCCCAATCCAGACAGTCCATTGATATGGTCGGAGAGATTACGGACAAAATTATGACAGAGATGAATGAAACAGTTTCGGCCCTGTCTGATGCCTACCCGTTATTCAAGGAACAGATGGATGCGGTGAAGGATACCAATGTGATCTTTGCTTCTGTACAGGAGCAGATGGGTGCATTTGTGGAGCGTCTTGGTATGGTTACAGGCTCCATTGGAGAACTGAGCAAATCTCAGGCTACATTGTCTGAAGCGATGAGCAATGTCAGCGCGGTTGCTGAAGAGTCCTCGGCCACTTCTGAGGAAGTTGCTTCACTGAGCAGTGAACAGCAAAATATCAGTAACCAGCTAGTAAGTCTGTCAGGTAAGCTGGAAAGTGTATCCAATGAACTGAAAGACACATTGTCACGTTTCACCATATAAAACGTTTATCGGACCTGTCCCTGATCGGGGCAGGTTTTCTTTTATTTTTCCGGATAATTCCAACCACGTTAACGGATAATAGTTGAAAACGGCAAGGGTGGAATATAAACGTGCAATTGCAGCTTGGATGGAAGCGCCGCATAGCGATACTTTGCGCGGGCTTGACACTCATTTTTACAATGCTCGCACTAAGACTTGGGTGGATTCAGATGGTGCAGGTGAACCGGGTGATGCCAGGATATCAACGAACGCTGCGTGAGATGTCTGTGGTGCAGCGTGAACGAGGTGTGATGCTTGATTCGGGCCGAGGGCAGTTTACGGATCATCATGGACGTTTATTAACCGGCAGACTTGAATGGGGGCTTGTTTTTTTTCCAGGAAAGCACAAATTGGGCTCGAATTCGAAGGCGGACAAACATAAGAGGCAGTTCAAGCTCGAACAATTGGCGTCAATATTAGATAGCCGGACAGATTTGCTCAAAGCGGAGTGGCAGCGGGAGCAGACTCCTCATTTCTGGACTGGAGGCGGGTCAGAGCCCATTCGGCTAAATGAAATGCAGCGTCAACGCATACATGAGCTGCAGATCGAGGGGATCGAAGTCTATCCCGTTATGGTGAGGTACCCTCACAAAGCAAGCGGCAGTCAATGGCTGGGATACCTGAACGAACAACCAGCCGTATCCGGGCGGTCAGATAGCTACCAGGATGAGGTGAAGCAGCCATATGCAATGAAATCTGGAGCAGCCGGGCTGGAGAGAACACTGGAGCCTTTATTAAGGGGAATCGGTCCGACCTTGGTATCCCGGATGGTAGAGGGAAATGGACAGGTTATTTCGGAGATGCAGCCACGAGTTATTGCACCTGCAAATAAACACTATCCTTTAATGGTGGAAACGACAATTGATGCCGGGATACAGCAAGCCATTGAGGACCTTACGCAATCTTCCGGGATGCAGGAAGGCGCGGTCGTTGTGCTGGATGCCATGAATGCAGATGTACGTGCCATGGTCTCACGCCCTTTTTACGATCCACAGCATGTGGACCCCGGGAAATCCTCCTCCTGGGGAAATCGGGCTATCCAGGCAGCGGTGCCGGGCTCTATTTTCAAAATTGTGACCGCAGCCGCCGCACTGGAGAATCGGGTCGTTTCCCGGAATGAGCAGTTCCACTGTGAAGGCAATTACGGAAAATATGGTCTTTCCTGCTGGAAGCAGCATGGACATGGGGATCTGAATCTGGAGCAGGGCTTTGCCGAGTCCTGCAACATGGTTTTTGCTGAAACGGCCCGCAGACTGCAAATGGAGCAGTTGGAACAGACTGCGGATCGTCTGGGTCTTGCACGTGCTGTAGGTTGGCAAGAGCAGCATGTTGCGGGCATGCCTGTGTTAAAACATTTTGATCACGAAGAGTCAGGGCGTATTCGAACACCTGCTGTCAAGTCTGACGATGAAGGAGCCAGAATTCAGACAGCCATTGGACAGCGGGACGTTCTGGTTACTCCATTGCAGGCGGCAAACCTGGTGGTAACACTGCTGCATGAGGGTCAAGTGACTGCTCCCCGACTTGTACAACGTATCCGGTATGCGGACGGAGGCACAATGCTGGAGATGCCATTACATGTATCTCCATCGGCAGCGGGAAAAATATCTCCGGCTACCGCACATCAATTAGTAAGCTGGATGCATACCGTTGTCCGTGAAGGTACAGGAAAATCCCTGCAGCATGCAAGATGGCATGTTGCAGGGAAGTCAGGTACGGCTCAGGTTATGCAGAAGGGTACACCTAAAAACCATCAATGGTTTATCGGATATGGCCCCATTGAAGAACCTAAGTATGCTGTGGCTGTGCTCGTGCAAAACGTCTCTCCAAGCAGTTCTCATCAGGCTACAGCTTTATTCGGGAAGGTGATGGACTACTTGGCAAGCTCGAAGTGAGCTGTTTGATCCTGAACTACAGTTTACTCTTCACCCGTTTTTCTGGAAGAACCGGGATCAGGCGAGTCCATCACGAGAGGTGAGGAGTCGAATTCGTCCTGCGGCAGATGAATCCATTTTTGCAGATAACCTTGCTGAAGCAGTTCTTTTAATAGAATCAGAAGCACAGGAGAAAGTACAACCCCTGCCAGTCCAAAGATCGAGAGAGAAATCAGCATAAAGGAAAGCATCAAATAAGCAGAAGAGACGCCAATCGAATTGCCCGAAATTTTAGGTTCAAGCAATTGGCGAGTCAGCATCGTTACGGCCAGAATGACAATCAGACCGATGGCAAGCACGCTGTCTCCCACAATAAGTAAATAAATAATCCATGGGATGAATATGACAGGCACGCCGAGCAGCGGTACCAGATCAAAGATGGCACAGACGGCTGCGATTGTAAAAGCGTTGGAAGTTCCCATGATCAGCAGTCCTGCATATATCAATACGAATGTAATAAGCATCATAATGATCTGTGCTTTGATGTAGGAACGAATGGTCTTGAACACATGGGTGCGCATAAAATCGTTAGCCGTTTTTAATGTCTTTGGCATTTTGGCACGAGCGAACTTACGCCAGGATTCAATCTCGATGCTGAGGAAAAAGGCGAGAATGATCGCAATCCCGAAGTTGGTTATAAAGGAAGAGAATGAGCTGAGAAAACCGATGATAAATTGTGCTCCGCTCGTAACCCATTTGGACAGAAAACCGGACAGGGTAGCGAAATATTCATTGACTTTATCCAGTATGCCCTCGGGAAGGGCATCTGACTTGTCCTGTATAAGCAGTACCAGATTGGTGAATTCACGCTGAATTAACTCAACATATCCCGGGAAGTTGACCTGAAGATCGGAAATTTGCGAGACGATGAAGAAACCAACGCCAAAGAAGCCGGCAGTGATCAGTCCGAGAAATAACAAGAGAGAAATAGTCGTGCCCAGCACTTTGGGCAGCCCTTTGCGATGCAAAAAACGGGCTAATGGTTCAATCATCCAGAATACAATAAATGAAAGGAAAACGGGTGCAGCGATGTGATACAATTTACTAAAAGTGAACATGATAACGTACACGGTTAACACGAGCAGAGCGATATCAAAAACGGTACGCCCGTATTTTTTATACAGCGGCAGCATGGACATAGACTCCTTTACAGGTAGAAATTAGATTGTGTTTATTGTACATGATAGCGCTGTTTTGGGGAAACAGCATTTATGTAATTTGATAATTATGATAAAATTAAAGGCGGTTTATTTTAGATAGTGCCTATGGGCCGTAAAATAGCAGGAGAAGTGGGGAATCAACATCATGACAACGATGCTTCAGAGTATTTTACTGTGGTTATTGTATCTGTCCTCTTTTTACGCTTTTATTCCAAGTCTGATTAGCAGACTTTTTGGTTTTCGTGTATTCAGAAGGGGAAATAGTGATACGGCGTATGCTTTAACATTTGATGACGGTCCTGATCCGCAATATACGCCTCGCTTGCTTGATCTGCTGCGAGAGCATGACGTCAAGGCCACCTTTTTTGTTGTGGGAGAGCATGCGGAGAGTCACCCGGAATTGATCAGACGTATACATGCAGAAGGTCATCTCATCGGTATTCATAATTATATTCATAAAACCAACTGGTTGATGCGTCCGCGAACGGTACGGGATCAGATCGAAAGAACGGGTCAGATTATTGAAGAGATTACAGGTGAGAGAACCTGCTATTATCGTCCGCCATGGGGCATTATGAACCTGTTTGACTTTTTCAGCAAAAAGGATCGTAAAATCATTTTGTGGTCCGCCATGTTTGAGGACTGGAAATGCAGCGTAGGTGCTGAGCGGTTGACGGAACGCATGCTTCGGAAGTTGAAGGGCGGAGAGGTATTTCTGCTGCATGATCGGGGCACAACATTGGGAGCAGATGCAGAAGCGCCAGAGCAGATGCTTGGAGCGCTGGCAACCGTGCTTCAGGAAGCGAAGCGCCGTGGGTTAACCAGTGTTCGAGTGGATACGCTGATGTATGGTGACCGAGCAGCTGCCCTTGTAAGTCAAAACGAGACACAAATCAAACTGAAGCTGTGGAAACGTGCTGTGGTTGCTTTATGGTTAGGTTGGGAGAAGCTGTTTCACTGGGTATACCATCTGAGAACGGCTTCCCCGGAAGATCCAATGCTGCATTTCCGTTCCAGGGTATACCACGGTGCAAGGGTAGAGATGGGGCAAGGATATGTTATGCAGAACGGAGATCCGATGATTGAGCTGCATTTTGATAATCAGAAATTATATGAGCTCGGAGTAACCTCGCGTTCAAGCATGCATCTGGCGATTCGTATGATTCGTACGATGGAACAGCAGCTGCCTGATCTGGCTGAGCTTGTTGCAGCCGATCCTGAGCTGCGCTCAGCGAAAGCCATCTACGGTGTGAGTATGATTAATCGTGGACCCGAGAAGTTTGGATTTACGATTCAGGAACTGCCCCCAGGGCCATTCAGCATGGCCTCCAGGTTATATCTGAAGCTGCTGCTTAGTGTTATTCATCCGGCAGGCACAGAGCGCTTGAAGCAGCGTACAGATCAATTGGTGCCTAAAATGATTGTTATGCCGGTGGAGGAACTGCTGAGGCGCTACGGACAGCACCATAAACTTGCTGCTGCTTCGACTGAGGATAGGCGAGACGAGTCCATTCTGCTCGAAAATGAAATTTTGCCAGAACGAAACTAGGCAACGAACTGAAATGAAATGAAATCACACGAAATTATTTCAAAATACAGGCCAAGGACTTATTATGCTGTGATACAAAAAGGATGCGCTCTGCCACACTGGCTGAGCGCATCCTTTTTGTATTTCAAGTTATATTTAGTGCTTGTATGATTGCAGATTAAATTTTCAGTACGCCACCGTTGCTTGCGTTGGTTACAAGCTTGGAGTAGCGAGCAAGCAAGCCGGTTTTTACTTTTGGCTCGAAGCCTTTCCAGTTCGCGCGGCGACGTTCAAACTCCTCATCGCTGACGTGCAGCTCGATGATTCGATTGTTGAGATCCAGCTCGATGATATCTCCTTCTTCAACAAAGGCAATCGGACCGCCTTCCGCAGCTTCGGGAGAGATATGACCGATACTGATGCCGCGGGATGCGCCGGAGAAACGTCCATCAGTGATCAGACCTACTTTTGCACCGAGACCCATTCCTACGATCTGTGAAGTCGGGGCGAGCATCTCAGGCATACCCGGACCGCCTTTTGGCCCTTCATAACGAATGACGACAACATGTCCTTCTTTTACTTTGCCGTTAGCAATGCCCTCAAGTGCTTGCTCCTGGGAGTCAAAGCAGATCGCAGGACCTTTGTGGTATCCGCCAACGGAAGGATCAACCGCACCTACCTTGATGATCGCGCCTTCTGGTGCAAGGTTACCGAACAGTACAGCCAGCCCGCCTTTTTCGGAGTGAGGGTTGTCCAGTTTGTGGATTACGTTGGTGTCTTTGATTTCCTGGCCTTCCACGTTCTCACGGATGGTTTTACCTGTAACCGTAATACAGTCTGCATGAATTGCACCTGGTTTCTTGAGCAACTCGTTGAGTACTGCGCTTACGCCACCTGCATTGTGAACGTCCTCGATGTGCAGGTCGGAAGCAGGAGCAAGTTTTGCCAGATGCGGAACACGGTTAGCGACTTCATTGATCCGCTCGATTGGATATTCGATGCCGGCTTCATGAGCAAGAGCCAGCGTGTGCAGTACAGTATTTGTAGAACCGCCCATCGCCATATCCAGTGCAAACGCATTGTCGATCGCTTCTACAGTTACGATATCACGTGGTTTCAGATCCAGCTTGATCAATTCCATTAATTGCTTAGCGGATTGTCTAACAAAATCACGGCGCTCTGGAGCAACAGCCAGGATTGTTCCGTTACCCGGCAGCGCCAGGCCCATCGCTTCTGCGAGGCAGTTCATGGAGTTAGCTGTAAACATACCGGAGCAGGAGCCGCAAGTCGGACAACCAAATTGCTCAAGCTCAAGCAAGCTTTTATCATCAATTTTACCAGCTTGGAATGCACCTACGCCTTCGAATACGGACGTGAGGGAGAGGGCTTTACCGTTGCTGTCACGGCCTGCCTTCATCGGGCCACCACTTACAAATACGGTAGGGATGTTGCAGCGCAGTGCACCCATCATCATACCAGGAGTGATTTTGTCACAGTTCGGGATACAAACCATGCCGTCGAACCAGTGTGCAGACACAACCGTTTCTACCGAATCCGCGATGATATCACGGCTTGGCAGGGAGTAACGCATACCGATGTGGCCCATCGCAATTCCGTCATCTACCCCGATGGTGTTGAACTCAAACGGAACGCCGCCGGCTTCACGAATGGCATCTTTAACAATTTTACCGAATTCCTGCAGGTGCACGTGACCAGGCACAATATCAATGTAAGAGTTACATACCGCAATAAACGGCTTGCCGAAATCCTCTTCTTTAACGCCCGCTGCACGGAGCAAACTCCGGTGTGGTGCGCGGTCAAAACCTTTTTTGATCATATCGGATCGCATCTTATTGGCTGACATGGTGTATTCCCCCCAAATATATATTATTGAGCAGCATGAATGGAAAAATAAATGGCAGTGCATCTGTCGTTTAATTTCATCCGTACTCTAAAACAGACCGGTTATTCCGGTTCCAGGCTTTCCGTAGTTTGTGCATTCTCTGTTGCTTTAAACCCGTGAACACCCGGTTTTTCTATAGAGTCTATCACAACCCTCGTCATATTTCTACAATCAATAGACAATAGAAAAGAAGCCAGATTCCATTTTCATGGGTTTGGCTTCTGAAATGGTGGGGAAAGTGATGTTTATTTTAAAAGCAGTCCGCTTCAAGGTACAGTCAGCTGCTTCCGCCTTTACGACCGATTTCACGATAGAATTCCGTATTGTGGTTCTCGGAAGTCGCTTCGCCACCCTTGCGTCCGATTTCCTTATAGAAATCTGCATCATGAGCATCAGAGGTGGCTTCACCACCTTTTTTACCAATCATCTGGTAGAAGCTTCGGTCATGGTTTCTTGAAGTGGCTCTGCCGCCAAGCCTTCCGGCTTCCTCTCTGCTCATCTTGCGATCTGATGTATGCCCTCGTGCCATTACAAATCACTCCTTATGATTATAAGTTGTTTTTTGCAGTGTGTATCCTGAATTACCACATCGTTTCCAGCCTGAAACAAAAAGGATGGGTTTTTATGGATATTAGGGCTCTGGTCCGAGTTAGAAGGAAGAGAATCTCAAGGTATCAAGCTGAACGTTTGAAAGCACCAGGCCGATGCAAGGAAATTCGCGTAATGTCCGGTTCAATCAGTGCCTTGAAGGTACGGCGCACAAGCGGATGAGCCAGCGTAATGGCAAACAGCACAGCAACGACAAGGATGATTGGAACAAACAGAGCACTTCCCATATAACTGTAGATTCCTGACCAGATCGCCAGTCGTACAAGGAAGCCGTGCAGCAGGAAAACGTATAGAGTACGCTTGCCCAGATCGGTTATTTTGGAAGTCAGGTTAGGCACCCAGGCCAGGAAAAGCAATGCGGAGAGAATCTCCAGCAAATACACCCCGAGACGAAGCACTCCGGCATACCATTCATGATGACCCAGTTCGGCAAACGTTTTGCTCCCGAGCAGCCAGCCTGCTGAAATATTCAAGCCGCCGCAAGCGATGTAGATCAGCAGGGCAGCAGAGAGAACAGCAGCAACTCTCCGGCCCCAGCCTGGAACAAGGTATGAGCGAATCACGGCACCGTAATCGTAACCAAGTACAAAAAATGGCAGGAAAACAAGGGTGCGGCTAAAGCTTAGCCAGAATCCGTCAACAGGCATATAACCGACGATAACCCCTAGAGCAATGGAGGCGATTAATCGTTGATGCGGCTTCCAGTTCATCGTTAACCAAACGAGCAGTCTCCAGCAGAAATGGCTGGCGAGGAACCATAACAGCAGATAAGGTGCAAAAAAGGAAAGCCGCATATGGGGCGTATGGAACACAGTTGCATCCATCAGGGCGTACAGCGTTTGGAACAGAACATATTGAATGGCGATCTGTTTCAGCACATTGCGTGCGGCAGTCCCTTGAATGGAGGATCTGGCGAAGTACCCCGTAACCCAGACAAAAAGCGGCATATGGAAGGTATAGATCCACATAAACAAAGCCTCTGCCCCTGCGAAGCGTGTAATGAGCGGCTCTAGTGCGTTTGCAGCCAGTACACAGACGATGAGCATGAAGCGAAGATTGTAAAAGAAAGATTCCTGATCATCCTGAATCAGTACCCGGTTTCTCATGATGCTGCCCCCTAATAAAACTTCATTCAAAAGTTATATATCTGTATCAAGGGTAATATGAATTCCATGGAATGATTGTGATTTAATTCACATTAGTAAGCGTTATCTTTTCTCAAACATGTGACAACAAAAAGAAGGCTTCGGGATTGACAACGCTTGCGTGCGGCATGACAATGGAGGAAGAAGATGAGGTAGTCAATATTAAGGAGGAAGGCAACATGTCAACGAGTCCCTTTCCAAGCCCTGATATTATTACATTCGGGGAAAGTATGGGGTTGCTGACGGCCAGAGATACGAGAGGGCTTGAATATGCAGCTACACTGGACAAGACGTTTGGAGGAGCAGAGAGCAATCTGGCCATTGGCGTAGCACGACTCGGACATACCAGCGGCTGGTTTGGACGTCTCGGTAATGATCCGATTGGAAACATGATTCTGAAAGCCATTCGCGGCGAAGGCGTAGATGTCTCCCGAGCGAGATTAAGTGATCAGGAGCCTACTGGGCTAATGATTCGTGAGAACGCTTCCGGGAAAGCCTCGGTGCATTATTATAGGAAGTTGTCTGCAGCAAGTGCAATAACGCCGGATGATCTGGACCCTGAATATATCGCCGGTGCGAAGATTTTGCATGTCACAGGTATAACCGCAGCCATCAGCGAATCGGGACTCGCCACGGTTGAAGCCGCTATACATATCGCCAAGCAGGCAGGTGTGAAGGTGAGCTTTGATCCGAACCTGCGCCTCAAGCTGTGGTCAGCGGATCAGGCTCGCCCTGTACTGCTGCGTTTGGCTGAGCAGGCTGACTACTTTTTACCGGGCCTGGATGAGATGAAACTTTTATATAACGAAGATAGTGATCAGAAGGTGCTTGAACGATTGGCAGCCATGGACGCCGTGTGTATCGTTAAAGGCGGCCCTGATTTGACCTATGTACTCGCGGATGGTACCCTAACGGAAGTTCCGTACTTCAAAGCAGATCAGGTTCTCGACACCGTAGGAGCCGGGGACGGCTTCTGTGCCGGCTTCCTGGCTGGTTTGTTGAAAGGATACACCCCGCAGGAAGCGACTCGTCTTGGTAATCTGACCGGTTCGATGGTTATACAGGCCGTTGGTGACTGGGAAGCACTTCCGACCTGGGCACAGGTCGAGGCCAAGCTGAATAACGTTGCTCACGTCGAGCGTTAAATTTCCGTTAAAATCAGGATGACTCATCTTCGTTTTCCAAATGTAAAGCTTGTATTCACAACCACCACATTGACAAGGGAGAGAATGAAATGAAGAAGCTTCAACTGTTGCAAAAAATGACGGAAAGTGGTGTGGTGGCGGTTCTGCGCGCAGATTCTGCTGACCAGGTCATTGCGATGGCCGAGCAGGCAATTGCGGGCGGAATCAAGGTTATCGAAATTACGATGACCGTACCGGGTGCGCTTAAAGCGATTGAAAAGCTGAGCCGTGTATATCACTGGAATACGCAGGACCCGGAGAAGTTTGCAATTATCGGAGCAGGAACCGTGCTTGAGGCGCAAACGGCGAGAGCGGCGATTATGTCAGGTGCCGAGTTTGTTGTCGGGCCTTCTCTTAATCCTGAAACCGTGCAAATATGTAACCTGTATCGTGTGCCCATTCTGCCAGGTGTCATGACGATTGCTGATGTGCAGCGTGCACTTGAGCTTGGCGTGGATATTATCAAGCTGTTCCCTGGCAATCTGTACGATCCGTCCATCATTAAAACAATGAAAGGCCCTATGCCGCAGGCTAATTTTATGCCGACAGGCGGAGTGTCCCTGTCCAATCTAGGTGAATGGATCAAGGGTGGAGCAGTAGCTGTTGGAATCGGTTCTGATCTGACATCAGAGGCTGTGAAAACAGGAGATCTGAGTCATGTTCGCCGCAAAGCGGAACAATATATGGAAGCTTATCGTAAAGCCAAGGCTGAATAGAACGTCAACATGGAAGGGAGCCTGCGGCAAGCAGGCTCCCGCTTCCATAAGCTGCGGCAGTTGCGGAAGCACAGAAAGGTGATTGATATTGAGAAATCGTTATAATACCGGGCGCAAGAAGAGGGGCATTGGCAAGTTTCTGCTCGTACTTCTGGCGCTCATTGTTATTGGATGTGGATATGTGGCATGGAAGCTGTTCACGCCTTATGGACCTCAGGAGGCAGCTCAAGCGGCAATGGAAACATCCGGCGGGGTGACGGTCAGTGAGCAGGAGAACTGGATTGATTTCAAGCCTGATAAGCCAGCTGGCAAAAGTGTGCTGTTTTATCCTGGCGGTTTGGTTAAACCGGAAAGTTATGCCCCTCTTGCTCATGAGCTTGCAGCGGCTGGCCATCATACAATTATTGCCAAGATGCCGGTGAATCTGGCTGTGATCAAGCCGAATCTCGCGGACGATATTTTAGCCGCATACCCGGATGAGCAGTTTGTTATGGGCGGTCACTCTCTGGGTGGCTCCATGGCTTCACGGTATATAGCGGCACATCCCGAGGCGCTCAAAGGTATCTTTTTCCTCGCATCCTATCCGGATGAAAAAGGAAGTGTGCAGAAGCTGGACATTCCTGCTTTGTCCATTCTCGGCACCAACGATGGAGTCGTTAATATGAGCAAGTATCAGAACGGACGTATGTACTTGCCGCCAGATACGGTGTATTACACGATTGAAGGCGGGAACCATTCCCAGTTTGGTGACTATGGTCATCAGAAGGGGGACGGTGAGCCGACAGTCAGTGCAGAGGATCAGCTAAAGCAGACGGTCAAAACAGTACTGTCCTGGTTAAATACCATTAAGTAGTCACATTCGCAGTGGAGGTGATCCCAAGTGGCTGTGCTGGAGATTCAGGGAAAAAGTATTGCCTGCAAGGCCATTTTATTTGATAAAGATGGAACCTTGCTGGATTTTCTGCAATTATGGGGCCCGTGGGCTGAAAGTATGCTCTCACAGCTGCAGGTCTGGATGCAGGAACGAGGGGCCTCCTTCACCGTAGAGCTGGAGCATGTGCTGGGTACTCTTCACGATTCACAAGGTCGTATTAACGGATACGATGTTCAGGGACCGCTGGCGATTGCAACAGTAGATGAGTGTAACGGATGGCTTGCCGGTCAGCTCTATGCTGCCGGGACACCCTGGAATGAAGCGATTACGATAATCCGCGGGTTTTCCAGTGCTGCAATGAAGTCTGTGCGGGAGCGAAAATCTGCTGAACCGTTGCCTGGCCTGCTTGGCTTGCTGGAGCGCTGCAAGGAAGCCGGGCTTTCACTTGCAGTGGTCACATCGGACAGTACAGCCGCGGCTGAAACACATCTGGAGTGGATGGGGATTCGTTCTTTTTTCACTTCCATCGTCGGCTGTGACCGGGTAACGCGCGGCAAACCTGATGCTGAATCGTTCCTGCTGGCTTGCCGGGAGTTATCCGTTGAAGCACATGAGGCTGTGGTCATTGGAGACAGCAACGGTGATATGCAGATGGGACGTCATGCGGGAGCAGCCTTTACGCTGGGATATTGTCCGCATCTGGATCAGAGTTCCTATCTGCATGAGGCAGATGCCGTCATTCGTCACTATGATGAACTGGGCATCGGGTTAAAGGAGGAGAGAGAATGAACGCGACAGAGCAGCTGGCTGCCTGGATTAAGGAAAGTTCGCGCATTGTTTTTTTTGGAGGAGCCGGTACGTCTACGGAAAGCGGTATTCCCGACTTCCGCTCGGCTGCAGGATTATATCAGACAGAGCAGCACTCTCCTTATCCGCCAGAAGAACTATTGAGTCGCCATTTTTTTGATCAGCATGCGGATATTTTTTATGACTTCTACCGGGGAAAAATGCTTCATCCTGATGCGGAGCCTAACGGCTGCCATCGTTTGCTTGCAAGACTGGAGCAGGAGGGAAAGCTGCACGCTGTCGTTACACAGAATATTGATGGTCTTCATCAAAAGGCAGGCAGCAGCAACGTGCTGGAGCTTCACGGCTCGGTTCATCGCAATGCCTGCATGGACTGCAAGCAGTTCTATTCCTTGCAATACGTTATAGATTCAAAGGACATCGTACCTCGCTGTGCGTCTTGCGGAGGGGTAGTCAAACCCGATGTGGTGCTCTATGAAGAAGAGCTGGATCAGGCAACGCTGTATCATTCCATTGATGCCTTGTCATCAGCTGATCTGCTGCTTGTGGGTGGAACCTCACTGACGGTGTATCCGGCAGCTCAGTTGATTACGTATTTTCAAGGGAAACATACCGTGCTGCTCAACGCCACACCAACTGCGTATGACCACCGGGCAGATGTATTGATCACCGAGCCGATCGGAGCGGTCATGCAGGAAGTGGATAGGCTCCTGGGTTAATTCCTGGTTAATTCTGTGGAAAGAAGGGATTCATGATGGTCTATGTAGCTGCTGAAGCGCGTTATGAAACGATGAAGTATAACCGTGTTGGACGTTCGGGGCTCAAGCTGCCCGCCATTTCACTTGGATTGTGGCATAATTTTGGCGGGATAAACAGTTTGGAAAATGGGCGCAGCATGATTACCCGTGCGTTTGATCTCGGGATTACACATTTTGATCTGGCCAATAATTATGGCCCGCCGCCAGGTTCCGCAGAGCAGCTGTTTGGGCAGGTGCTTGCTCAGGATCTGAAGCCTTATCGTGACGAATTGATTATCTCCACCAAAGCGGGATATCACATGTGGCCGGGGCCTTATGGCGAGTGGGGATCTCGCAAATATCTGATCTCCAGTCTGAATCAGAGCTTGAACCGAATGGGGCTGGATTATGTTGATATCTTCTATTCCCACCGCTATGATCCGGACACACCACTGGAAGAAACCATGATGGCACTCGACCAGATTGTGCGTTCCGGCAAAGCACTTTATGTGGGTATCTCCAATTACCCTGCAGAGCAAACAAAACAGGCTGCCGAAATTTTGAAAAGCCTGGGTACACCGCTCCTGATTCATCAGCCAAGATATTCCATGCTGGATCGCTGGATTGAAGACGGGCTTCAGGACGTGCTGGATGAGTATGGTGCAGGCAGCATTGCATTCTGCCCGCTGGAGCAGGGAGTGCTCACGAACAAATACCTGAATGGCATTCCCGAGGATTCACGCGCCAAGGGTCCTTCCGTATTTCTGAATGAAAACAATATATCGCCAGAAACACTTCGCAAGGTACGTGCACTGAATCAGATGGCTGCAGCACGCGGTCAAAGTCTGGCCCAGTTTGCACTGGCATGGGTACTGCGCAATGGACGAGTGACGTCTGCACTGATTGGCGCAAGTCGCCCTTCCCAGATAGAAGAGAATGTAGCTGCGCTGAGCCAGCTTGAGTTCTCCTCCGAGGAACTGGAGCGCATTGAATCCATTCTACATCCCGAGCCTGCGAACAAAAACAAGGAGTAACATCGGACCCTTTGCCGAGAGCAAGCATCACAAATAAATCATGCCCAAAAAGTGCATCTTAGCCATAAAGGCCGAGGTGCACTTTTTTTGGGTTTGGCATTTTGATCTATGTCCGGATATGCTTGAACTGATGCCGAATCGTTCTAATTAGCCGATGTTATTCATCTTTTTTAGCGGAGTGGATCGGCCTTGCCTTTTGCTTTTAACGGACGCGTGAGAAGTTTCTCCCGATAAAGACTGGGGGCCTCTCCGTGGAAGCGTTTGAACTGTTTCGAGAAATATAATGCGTCCGGCATGCCCACCGAGGCTGATACCTGCTCAATGGAGAGATCAGGACGCTCGCGCAGCAGCTGACGCGACTTGTCAATCCGCAGCTTCAGCAAATAGGTAACCGGGGTGAGGCCAGTCTCTTGCTTGAAAATACGGGAAAGATAAGCCCGGTTATATCCTAAACTTGCAGACATTTGCTCGATGGACACAGGGTAAGCGTACTGGGTAGACATATATTGAATCATCTGTTTGACCGTTCGCCGGATGGAGGATTCCCCTGCAGTCAACGTGGGTCCCTCGGACAGGTGATTCTGGGCTTCGGCCAAAATCATGTATAACGTGCCAAGGGAAGTGAAGTGGGCGCTCTCTTTACGCTCGGCAAAAGCATCCTGCATGACCGCCAGCCAGTTCGAGATGTCACAGGAGGTTCCGGCATGAAAAACAGACTTTTCCGGGCGGAAGCCAGCTTCTTCCGCATGCTGGGCTGCCTGACTGCCAGTAAAGGCGATCCAGCGATACTGCCATGGATTGCGGGGATGCGATTGATAGCTGACCAGCTGGCCCGGATGTATCAGAAAACAGTCACCTGCGTAGAGATCGTAGGTGTGCAGCTCGGTACGAAACGTACCCGCGCCCTTTTCTACATAATGCAACAGATAATAATCATACAGCTTCGGCCCCAGCGCATGTCCGGGCAGCGTCTGACTGGCTCCGGCAAAGAGGACATGCAGAGCCCCCTCGTCATAATAGACCGGATTGGATGCAACCGAATAACTGAGCGCGCCACTTTTGCCGGAGGTGGATTCCTGTATGGACCGGGGAGTGGGTACCTCTGCAGTGTTAGGAGATGTTTCTGTCGAATTTGTGTTTGAATCCTTCATAGCTGTTCCTTCTTTCCTATGTTTCCGTGTTCGCTTGTTACCATCATTATAAGACGAAAGGTCACATTTATCCATATGAATCACACATGGTTTCATTTCAAGTGAGATCGCTGCCTTGTATAATAACATTAAGAAAACCACAACACAGAGGCGAGGTGCATCAGCTTTGAAGGCAACTGAATTGCAACAAAAGTTTATTGAGAGGTACGGAGAAAGTGGAGCGGACATCCGTGTTTTTCATGCCCCTGGACGTGTGAATCTGATCGGTGAGCATATCGACTATAACGGTGGTTACGTACTTCCGGCCGCACTTGAATTCGGAACGACCTTGCTCATTCGCGAACGTACAGATCACAAGCTGAATCTGGCTTCTACGAACATGACTTACGAGGAAACACTGGACACTGCCTCCATCGGTCAGGAGAAAACAGGAGAATGGACAGATTATCCGGTTGGCGTCATGGTAGAGCTGGAAGGCAAAGGCGTGAAGGTGACCAAAGGATATGATTTTCTGTACCACGGGGAGATTCCGAACGGGGCAGGACTTTCCTCGTCTGCATCTCTGGAGGTACTCACCGGTTATGCGGTTCAGGCGATGGAAGGAGTATCAGAGATTGATACAGTTGAGCTTGCGCTTTTGTCCCAGAAAGCAGAAAATGAGTTTGTTGGTGTCAACTGCGGTATCATGGATCAATTTGCCGTAGCGAATGGTGCTAAGGATCATGCCATCTTGCTGATGTGTGATACGCTGGAATACGAGAAGGTTCCCTTCCGTACCGGTGCGTACAAGCTGATCATTGGTAACACAAACAAACGCCGCGGTCTGGTCGATTCGGCTTATAATGAGCGGCGCTCTCAATGCGAGCAGGCACTTGCCATTTTAAAGGAACAGCTGCCTGCACTGAATTACCTGGCTCAAATTAAGCCGGAGCAATTCGTAACTTTACAGGATCAGATCAAGGACGAGAAAGTCAGACAGCGTGCCGAGCACGTTGTAGAAGAGAACGCACGGGTGCTTGCTTCTGTAGAAGCGCTGCGAAACAATGATCTGGAAGCGTTTGGCCAGTTGATGAATGCTTCTCATGATTCGCTGCGTGATCTGTATGAAGTCAGCTGCACTGAGCTGGATGTTATAGTAGAAGAAGCACGGCGTATACCGGGCACATTAGGTGCGCGCATGACAGGTGCAGGCTTTGGTGGATGTACAGTATCTCTGGTGCATGAAAATGATGTTGAACGCTTTGTGAGTGAAGTGGGTGCAGCGTATGAGGCGCGCACCGGTCTCCAAGGTGATTTCTACGTATGTGGTGTAGGCGAAGGCGTTAACGAACTCAAGGAGGCGAAGTAAAATGGCAATTTTGGTGACAGGTGGAGCAGGATATATTGGTTCTCATACGGTGGCAGCGTTGCTTGAGCGCGGCGAAGAGGTTGTTGTACTGGATAACTTGCAAACAGGACATCGCGAGGCGCTGCTTGGTGGCAAGCTGTATGAAGGGGACCTGCGTGACAAGGAGATTTTGACAAAGCTGTTTGCGGAAAATTCAATTGATGCCGTCATTCACTTTGCTGCGAACTCACTGGTCGGCGAGAGCATGAAGGAGCCAGCGAAGTACTACGACAACAACGTATTCGGTACATTGTGCCTGCTGGAAGCGATGAATGCAGCGAACGTACGCCGCATCGTCTTCTCTTCTACAGCAGCAACCTACGGTGAGCCTGAGAAGGTGCCAATCGAAGAAAGCGACCGTACTGAACCAACCAACGTATATGGTGAAACCAAACTGATGATGGAGCGCATGATGTCCTGGTTCGATAAAGTACAGGATATCAAATACGTGTCTCTGCGTTACTTCAATGCAGCCGGAGCACATGAAAGCGGCAAAATCGGTGAAGACCACCAGCCGGAAAGCCACCTGATTCCACTCGTATTGCAAACAGCGCTGAAGCAGCGTTCACATATCGCCGTATTCGGTGATGACTACGCAACAGAAGATGGCACATGTATTCGTGACTACATCCATGTCAGCGATCTGGCTGATGCCCATCTGCGTGCTGTAGATTACTTGCGCAAGGGTGAGAGCAGCAACGTGTTTAATCTGGGTAACGGAACAGGCTTCTCGGTAAAACAAGTGATTGAAACAGCGAAAAAGGTAACAGGTCTCGACATCCCGGTTGTTCAGGAACCACGTCGTGCGGGTGACCCGGCTGTATTGGTGGCTTCTTCTGCCAAAGCCAGATCGGTTCTGGGCTGGAATCCGAAATGGACTAACCTTGAAGATGTCATTCAAAGTGCCTGGAACTGGCATCAATCACGTCCAGAAGGCTACGGAAAAAACTAGGAGGCGAACATCTTATGTCACAGACTCAACCTGGAGCAGAAGCCACAGAGCGTACATCCGAGCAGCAGGAAGCACTGCATGCCATTGAGCGTCTGGTCGCATTTGCCTTACAAAAAAAACTGATTGAGGAAGCAGACTATGATTACAGTCGCAATCTGCTGATGGAGCAGTTCGGATTCTCAGAGCCGTATGCCGGTGAACTGGATACAACGATACCTGACGGGCCACAATCCATGCTGGATACATTGATTGATTACGGGTATACCATTGGGCTCATTCCCGAGAACAGCGACACATTCCGTGACCTGTTGGATGCGAAAATTATGGGTCATCTGATGGCGCGCCCATCAGAAGTTGTACGTGCTTTCCGCCATACGGAACAGACTGAAGGCATTGAGGCGGCAACATCGCAATTTTACGACTTGTCTATTAACTCCAACTATATTCGGATGGACCGCGTTTCAAAAAATGTGTATTGGACGCAGGATACCGCTTATGGCGAGATGGAGATCACGATCAATCTGTCCAAGCCGGAGAAAAGTCCGAAAGAAATTGCCATGGCAAAGCTCCTGCCACCGCCGGTATATCCAAAGTGCCAGCTGTGCCGTGAAAATGTAGGTTATGCGGGTCGGGTCAACCATCCGGCTCGCCAGAATCTGCGCGTCATTCCATTGCAGCTGAACAATGAGAAGTGGTTGTTCCAATACTCGCCGTACGTGTATTACAATGAGCACTGTATTATTTTCCATCATGATCATGTGCCGATGAAGCTGACGAAGGATACCCTGCGCAGACTGCTTGCCTTTGTTCAGGAATATCCACATTACTTTATCGGGTCTAACGCGGATCTGCCGATCGTGGGCGGTTCCATTCTGACACATGACCATTTCCAGGGTGGACGTCATACATTTGCGATTCAAAACGCACAGCCAGATGCAGTCTTCCGTCACGCGGATGCACCAGGGCTGACACTTAGCCTTGTCAAATGGCCGATGTCCGTGATGCGTCTGCATTCACATGATCCTGCGGAACTGCTGGAAGCGGGTAATGCCGTTTACGAAGCATGGAAAGTGTACAGCGACTCCGCAGTAGAGATCGAAGCATTCAGTGAAGTAGACGAGGAGAAAGTGCCTCATAATACGGTAACACCAATCGTTCGCCGCAGTGCGGATGGTGGTTATGAGATGGATCTCGTTCTGCGTAACAACCGTACAAATGATGAGCATCCGGAAGGCATTTTCCACCCGCACCGCGAGATGCATCATCTGAAAAAAGAAAACATCGGTCTGATTGAAGTCATGGGACTGGCTATTCTACCGGGACGTCTGAAGCAAGAGCTGGACGGCATTGCCGATATTCTGGCAGGCAATACCGAGCTTGAAGCAGCTGCCCAGGCAGCAGATCACGAGCTGAACAAACATTTACCGTGGACAGAAGAATTGAAACAGAACCATGGCTCCAGTTTGACGAAGGAAGAGGCAATTTCCCTTGTGCAGCAGCAGGTGGGCCTGAAATTCTCTGAAATTCTGGAGCACGCAGGTGTGTACAAACATGATGAGGCTGGGCGGCAGGCCTTCCGCCGCTTCGTAAGCAGCATGGGGTATACGGAGTAAGAAGGCCGCGATAGCAATTGTGTTAAAAGCTTAAAGATATCAAGAGGCATCCGTTCAACCGTGAACGGGTGCTTTTTTGGCATGAATCAAAGTATGAATGGTTCATGATTATGTATAATGGAGGGAGCATCCAGGCAGAGCCCAGTAATCAACAAAAAATATATCGAAATGGGGACGAGTTCATGGAAAAAACGCCGCTTCATATTCCGTTCATTTCTGATGAGAAGGAACTTAAAAGCATGGTAGGCGAATCAAGTGAGCGCGCGCGCCACAAAGTGATTCCGTATGTAGATGCCCATGTGAAGCAGTTTATAGCGATGTCACCTTTGTTTTTTTTGTCAACCTCGAATCGTGATGGAAAAAGTGATGTATCTCCGCGTGGAGACAGCCCTGGCTTTGTTCATGTCCTGGACCCTCATAGACTGGTTTACCCGGAACGACCCGGCAATCGCCGGATTGATTCTTTGTTAAACATTTTATCAGACCCGGGTGTGGGAATGCTGTTTGTGATACCGGGATTAAATGAGGTGCTTCGCATCAATGGAACAGCAAAAATCACAAAGGATGAAGAGTTCATTACAGGCATGAACTGGAGCGGTAAAACGATTGGAGCAGCCGTCATTGTGGAGGTTGAGGAATGCTTTATGCATTGTCCTAGGGCCTTTGATCAGGCGGGGCTATGGGATACAGCGACATGGGCAAAGTCAGAACATCTGCCGTCCATGAGTGAAATGATTCGTGCCCATCTGCAGATCAACGGATTGAACTAAAGTGAGTGACTATGGATTTGTTTTTCTATAAACAGGGTACTATAATTGAGGTTGCACTAAAAACTTAACTCCATTGGAGGCGATTATAGATCATGAGATCTTTTCAATTTTATAACCCGACTCGTCTGATCTTCGGTAAAGGACAGCTTGAAGCGCTGAAAACTGAAGTGCCGAAATACGGCAAACGGGTTCTGCTTGTATATGGCGGTGGAAGCATTAAACGCAGGGGGCTGTATGATCAGGTGCTTGGCTTGCTCAAGGAAATCGGAGCAGAAGTCACTGAACTTGCAGGCGTAGAGCCTAACCCGCGTCTATCGACTGTGCACAAAGGTGTAGACCTTTGCAAAACGAACGATATTGAGTTGATTTTGGCGGTTGGCGGCGGCAGCGTGCTTGACTGTGCCAAAGCCATTGCTGTTGGTGCGAAGTACGATGGAGACATGTGGGACTTCGCGCAGCGTAAAGCTGTTGCACAGGACGCTCTCCCACTCGGCACAGTGCTGACGATGGCAGCTACCGGTTCAGAGATGAACTCCGGCTCTGTTATTACGAATCAGGAAACACAAGAGAAGCTGGGCTGGGGCAGTGCCTATACTTTCCCTGCATTCTCCATTCTCGATCCAGTGAATACATACACGGTACCGAAGGATCAAACGGTATACGGTATGGTGGATATGATGTCTCACGTCCTGGAGCATTACTTCCATCTGGACCCGAACACACCGGTTCAACTTGGCTTCTGCGAAACGATTCTGCGTACCGTAATGGAAGCGGCCCCTCGTCTGGTCGAAGATCTGGAGAACTACGAGCTGCGTGAAACGATTCTGTATTGCGGCACGATGGCACTGAATGGTGTACTGAACATGGGACTTGCAGGAGACTGGGCAACCCATAACATTGAACACGCGGTATCTGCCGTTTATGATATTCCGCATGGTGGGGGACTCGCTATCTTGTTCCCGCACTGGATGAGACATAATATCGATGTAAAGGTGGAGCGTTTCAAACGTCTCGCGATCAATGTATTTGATGTGAATCCTGAGGGCAAATCGGATAGACAGATTGCTGAAGAAGGCATTGATGCACTCAGCCAATTCTGGACGTCGATTGGAGCTCCAAACCGTCTGGCGGATTATGATATTGATGACAGTCAGATCGAAGTTATGGCGGATAAAGCGATGCTGTTTGGACCGTTTGGTAACTTCAAAAAACTGCAGCGTGAAGATGTAGTATCCATTTACAAGGCTTCCTTGTAATTAAGCCATACGAATACAAACCGAATATAGACATAACGACATATATATGAAAGATAAATAACCCGGAACGCAAGCCTCAACAGGCTTGCGTTCTTTGCTGTGCTGCTTTGGAACCGCAATATCCGAGTGAACTGGAGCATTCGTGAAGATTGTGATGGTAATCCCCATTAGCGGCTCCTGAATACATCTCAGGAAAGATTTTGAAACATTTTGCCTGGATGTACGTATTTATTTACATGTGGAATGCACAGTTGGGAGAATTTGCAGCAGAGAGAGGAGGAAGAGGGGATGGAAGCACTTTATTGGGGATGTCTTATCGGAGGCGCTGTTTTTGCTATAGTGAGCCTGGTGCTGGGTGACTTGATTGACGGCTTGCTGGATGGGGCCTTCGAAATGCCTGGTGTTGATTTTTTTAAACCTGTTGTACTGGCAGGGTCCATTACTGCTTTTGGTGGAGCGGGCATCCTGCTGACAAGGTACAGCTCGCTCA
Organism: Paenibacillus sp. TC-CSREp1; assembly: GCF_050171015.1. Taxonomy (NCBI): domain Bacteria; kingdom Bacillati; phylum Bacillota; class Bacilli; order Caryophanales; family Paenibacillaceae; genus Paenibacillus; species Paenibacillus sp. TC-CSREp1. The sequence goes on from NZ_JBNOKM010000018.1 coordinate 78,971, forward strand.
GTGTGATGTCAAGTCTGATCTTATCCCTGCTGATCGGTATTGCTGCAGCCATGCTGGTATTCTTCGCATATATCAAGCCGATGCGCAACAGTGACGTTTCAATTGCTTTTTCGATGAAAGAATTGGCGGGCAAAATCGGGGAGATTACAATTCCGATACCGGCAAACGGATTCGGTGAAGTCATGATTCGTTTTGCATCCGGAAGTACGATTCAGACGGCATCCAGCTTCGAGCAGCTTCCCATTGCGGCGGGAGCGCGAGTAGTTGTTATTGATGTGGTGGATGGCGTGCTGAGGGTATCCGAGTGGGATGAGGATGTACTTAAAGAAATGTGAGGTAGTGAGTGATCCGAATAAGGGTAGCGCTCACAAGCACGAAGTCATTTTAATTACTTACGAGATAAGGGGAGAGATGTGAATGACAGCTAATCTGGATTGGGATGTGTTATTGATTCCTGTTGTGGTTATAGGGGTTATTTTGATTCTGGGTCTGGCCTTCTGGGCAAGATACAAGACGGTCGGGCCGGATGAAGCGATGATTGTGACAGGTTCATTCCTGGGCAGCAAAAATATATCCGAGGATGATTCCGGGCGCAAAATTAAAATTGTTCGCGGCGGCGGTGCGTTTATTCTTCCTGTATTCCAGCAGTCTGAATTTATCTCATTGCTTTCACACAAGCTCGACGTCTCCACACCTGAAGTGTACACAGAACAGGGTGTTCCGGTTATTGCTGACGGGGTGGCGATCATCAAGGTTGGAAGCGCTGTAGAGGACGTTGCAACGGCGGCAGAGCAGTTTATCGGCAAACCGGTGGACTCTCTTAGAGGCGAAGCACAGGAAGTGCTGGAGGGCCATTTACGGGCCATTCTCGGTACGATGACGGTAGAAGAAGTGTATCGGAACCGGGACCGTTTCGCTCAAGAGGTACAGGGCGTGGCAGCTCGGGATTTGAAAAAGATGGGTCTGCAGATCGTTTCCTTTACAATCAAGGATGTTCGTGACAAACAAGGATATCTTGATGCGCTTGGTAAACCAAGAATCGCAGCCGTGAAGCGTGATGCCGAGATTGCCGAAGCAGAAGCGATGCGTGATGCACGGATTCAGAAGGCAAATGCGGAAGAGCAGGGACAAAAAGCCGAGTTGCTTCGTGATACCAACATTGCAGAGGCAGCCAAGGAGAAGGAACTGAAAGTAGCGGCATTTAAACGCGATCAGGATACCGCCAAAGCGGAAGCTGATCAGGCGTATCACATTCAGGAAGCCCGTGCCAGACAGACGGTTGTTGAAGAGCAGATGAAGGTTGAACTCGTACGTAAAGAGCGTGAGATTGACTTGCAAGAAAAAGAAATTACCGTTCGTGAGAAGCAGTATGATGCCGAAGTGAAAAAGAAAGCCGAAGCGGATCGTTACGCGGTAGAGCAGGCTGCGGAAGCGGACAAAGCAAAACGCATGCGCGAAGCCGATGCGGTACAATACTCGATCGAAACGCAGGCCAAAGCAACAGCCGAGCAAAAGCGGCTTGAAGGTCAGGCGATTGCGGATGCAGAGCGCGCTAAAGGTACAGCGGATGCAGAGGTTATTCGTCTTCGCGGTCTTGCCGAAGCGGAAGCGAAAGAGAAGCTGGCGGAGGCGTTCCAGAAGTTTGGCGAAGCAGCGGTACTCGATATCATTGTCAAAATGCTGCCTGAGCTAGCTGGTAAAATTGCTGAGCCGATCTCATCCATTGATAAGCTGACAGTCGTAGATACAGGCAAAGGTGAAGGGGCTGCGCGTGTCAGCAATTATGTAACCGAACTGATGGCTACAGCACCCGAAATGTTGAAAAGTGTGTCTGGCATCGACGTAGAGCAGCTGATTAAAGGTTTGACGAAAACAAAAGCAGCTGTACCCACCGCTGTGCAATCGAGTGAGCCTGTGAAGGCGACCTCACCAGTGATCGAGAGCCTTGTGGAAAGAAGCGAGAGCAAGGAGTAAGAACTGGCAGCGGCATTACAAGGCTTGTCTATTGACCTTAAGGCGAATTTTTGTTACTTTTTAAGCGAGACGTCCGGCGCGGTTTGCCCGCTCCGGTCGTTTTTTTGTCTGTAACAAGATGTGTGCGGCACATCCAAGATGGTGTGAAAAAAGAGGTGCAAAAATGAGCAGCCTGCATGTAAATAAAGCGCTAAATAATAATGTAATTATTGCACAGCATCCAGAGCATGGTGAAGTCGTGGTCATCGGCAAAGGCATCGGCTTTAATCGGAAGCCGAGTGATGACATTCCACTGACGGCTGTGGAGAAAATGTTTATTTTGAAAAACCAGCAGGAGCAGGAGCAGTACAAGCAGCTTCTCCCACAGGTAGATGAAGCGTTGATCGAGATTATTAATGAAGTCATTACGTATATTGCAGAGCGTACGGACGTTCCGCTCAATGAACATATTCATATTGCCTTAACGGATCATATTTCTTTTGCCTTGAAGCGCAAAGAGCAGGGCATCGTCATTCAGAACCCTTTCTTATACGAAACACGGGAGATATATCCCGATGAATATCGAATGGGAGAGTATGCGATTCGTTTGATCAAGGAAAAAATGGGTGTGGACTTGGGCCAGGATGAGATCGGGTTTGTTGCTTTGCATATTTATAGTGCGATGACAAACCAGAATATCTCCCAGGTGCGGGAGCATTCGCAGTTAATTACGGATCTGGTGAATCTGGTTGCCGATCAGCTGGATTATTCGTTTGAAACGCAATCATTGGATTATTCCCGTCTGTTAACACATCTGCGGTTTGCTCTTGAGCGTATACGCCGCGGAGATAAGGTGGAGGAGCTTCACAAGCTGGATTCGTTGTTAAAATTGGAGTATCCCGAAATGTACTCGCTTGCATGGAAGCTGACCAAGGTGATGGAAAAACGACTCAAGCTGCCCGTTTATCCGGCAGAAGTTGGATACTTAACCATACATCTGCAGCGACTGAATCAGCGGAAAGAGGAAGAAAATCAGTAAAGTGTGCTCCGAAATAAAACAGGAATAACGTTTTTTTCTGTAAAGGCTTGCAATACGTGCAGAGTGATGCTACAATGGTGACCGTAATCAAGCAACTGAATAAACATAAGCGACGTGTTACTGACTCGATCAGGCATGAGTTAATTTGAGTGTGATTGTTCTACCTTTTTAAGGGTATGCTATACCCCAAGGTAGGCACAGTTCACTTTTATTAGTTCATGCCTTTTTTGTGTTCCCTTGCTTGCATCACGACATATACACTCACATGAAAGGAAGAATACGACGCGATGTTTAAAAAGCTTTTTGGAGTATTGCAAAGAGTAGGTAAGGCGCTCATGCTGCCAGTAGCGATTCTGCCAGCGGCCGGTTTGCTGCTCGGAATTGGTAACATGCTGGTCAATCCTGATTTCTTGCAGTACGTTACTGCGCTCGATACCCCTTGGGTAAACTCGATTGCAACGATCATGATGAACGCAGGTCAGATCGTATTTGATAATCTGGCATTGCTATTTGCGGTCGGTGTAGCGGTCGGACTGGCTGGCGGTGAAGGTGTTGCAGGACTTGCAGCCATCATCGGTTATCTGGTCATGAATGTAACTTTAGGTTCTGCTGTAGGGGTTACCCCTGCCATGATTGGCAAGGTGCCGGGTTATGCAAGTATCCTGGGGATTCCTACATTAAGCACAGGGGTATTTGGAGGTATCATTATCGGTATCGCCGCAGCACTGTGTTATAATCGGTTCTTTAAAATAGAGCTGCCGTCTTACCTGGGATTCTTCGCAGGTAAACGTTTTGTTCCTATCGTTACTTCAGTCGTTTCCCTGATTCTCGGGTTGCTGCTCGTAGTAATCTGGCCTCCGATTCAGAACGGATTAAATGCGATTTCTCACTTCATGGTGGATACCAGTCCGACCTTGTCGGCTTTCATCTTCGGTGTTGTGGAGCGCTCACTGATTCCGTTCGGTCTGCATCATATTTTCTACTCTCCATTCTGGTTTGAGTTCGGTGAGTATGTGAACAAAGCCGGCGATGTCATTCGCGGAGACCAGAAGATTTTCTTCAGCCAGCTGCGTGATGGTGTTGCGCTGACAGCGGGAACGTTCCAGGTTGGTAAATTCCCGTTCATGATGTTCGGTTTGCCAGCTGCCGCACTTGCGATGTACCATGAAGCAAGACCTGAGCATAAAAAATATGTTGCAGGTATCATGGGTTCTGCTGCACTGACATCGTTCCTGACAGGTATTACAGAGCCGCTTGAGTTCTCGTTCCTGTTTGTAGCACCGATTCTGTTTGCTGTACACTGTATCTTTGCAGGTTTGTCCTTCATGACGATGCAACTGCTTAACGTCAAAATCGGGATGACCTTCTCAGGTGGTTTCATTGACTTCCTGATCTTTGGTATCATTCCAAACCGTACGCCATGGTGGGACGTTATTATCGTTGGTCTGATTCTTGCGGTAATCTATTATTTCGGTTTCCGATTCATTATTCGCAAGTTCAACCTCAAAACGCCGGGACGCGAGGAAGCTTCTGCTGAGGCTGCATCGAGCAGTGGTGCTTCAGGCTCTGCTGATGATCTGCCGCATAATATTCTCGAAGCGTTTGGCGGTAAGGAAAATATCAAACATCTGGATGCATGTATCACTCGTTTGCGGATTGAAGTTAATGAGAAATCGAATGTGCAAAAAGATCGTTTGAAGCAGTTGGGTGCATCTGGTGTGCTTGAAGTGGGTAATAATGTTCAAGCCATCTTCGGAACACGTTCCGATACGATTAAATCCCAAATGCAGGATATCATTGCAGGACGTACGCCTGCACCAGCTCCCGCTGCAGAGGTTAAACCAACTCCTGAAGAGGAGAAGGCGCAAGGAGAGCAGGGCGAACGCATTGTACCAGAGGATATCGTTATGCCGGTTAATGGTGAGCTGCTTGATATAACCAACGTACCTGATCCGGTCTTTGCTGAAAAGATGACAGGTGACGGGTTCGCTATTTTGCCACATGATGGCACGATTACCTCCCCTGTGTATGGTAAAGTATTTAATGTATTTCCAAGCAAACATGCCGTAGGTATTATGTCCGATGGCGGCAAGGAAGTGCTTGTTCACATAGGTGTCAATACGGTGAAACTGAAAGGTCAAGGTTTCAACGTACTGGTTCAGGAAGGTGACCTGGTATCTGCGGGTCAGCCGATTATGGAAGTGGATCTGGAGTATGTAAAAGCAAATGCTCCGTCCATCATCTCTCCGGTGATTTTCACCAACCTGCCAGAAGGCTCCACCGTCACACTGAAGAAGAGTGGCGTGCTCAAAGTTGGCGATCAGCCGATCATTGAGATAAAATAAGAACTGTTCCAACGATGGCAAGCAAGTGTAAATATACGCAATGCCTAAACTAAACTACCGAAAGCGAGATGATTGTAATGCAACAAACATTCAGAATTACAGACGAAGATGGTATCCACGCACGTCCGGCAACTGCCCTGGTTAATACAGCAAACAAATTCAAAGGTGCAGAATCTTTTGCAGAAGCTAACGGCAAAAAAGTAACATTGAAATCCATTCTGGGCGTTCTTTCTCTCGGTCTGGAGCAAGGGGACACCATCAGCATTATCGTTGAAGGTGAAGGCGAAGCAGAAGCTCTGCAAGCTTTGACTGACGTTATGGTTAACGAAGGGTTGGGCGAAATTAATGCTTAATGTTTCCGGGATCGCGGCTTCGGCGGGTATCGCTATCGCCAAGGCGTTTATCTTGGAGCATCCTGACTACTCTGTAGAAAAACGCCAAATTAACGACGTTGACGCAGAGATCGCTAAACTCGACTCGGCTCTGGGCAAGTCCCGGGCTGAGCTCGAAGCGATCAAAGAGCGTACTTTACAAGAGCTTGGCGAGAAAAAAGCTGAAATTTTCGCATCGCATTTGCTCATTCTGGATGACCCGGAACTGATTGATCCGGTAAAAGCCAAAATTGCGGATGAAATGGTGAATGCTGAATTTGCACTGAATGAAACAGCTTCCCAGTTCATCTCCATGTTTGAAAATATGAAGAGTGCATACCTGCAGGAACGTGCAGCAGATATGCGTGACGTGACAAAGCGTGTGCTAAATCACTTGCTTGGCATCGACTTCATGAGCCCGGCTGAGATCAGTGAAGAAGTGATTGTGCTAGCGGAGGACTTGACCCCTTCCGATACAGCTCAATTGAACCGCCAGTATGTTAAAGGTTTTGCGACGAACATCGGTGGACGGACTTCTCACTCTGCAATCATGGCTCGTTCGCTCGAAATTCCGGCTGTAGTCGGAACGAAGGACATTTTGTCTCAAGCGAAACAAGGCGACCTGATCATTGTTGACGGTCTGGACGGCCACGTTCTGGTTAACCCTACAGACGACGTAGTTGCTGAATACCGTGCCAAACAGGAACAGTATGATGCACAGCGTGCGGAGTGGAGAAAACTGCGTGACGAACCGACAGTTACCGTGGACAACGTTCATGTGGAGCTTGCTGCAAACATCGGTACACCGAATGATGTAACAGGTGTATTGGAGAACGGTGGCGAAGCCGTAGGTTTGTACCGTACCGAGTTCTTGTACATGGGCAGAGACAAGCTTCCTTCTGAAGACATTCAGTACAATGCTTACAAAGCGGTACTTGAAAAAATGGAAGGTAAACCGGTCGTTGTGCGTACACTCGACATCGGTGGGGACAAAGAGCTTCCTTATCTGGATCTGCCAAAAGAAATGAATCCATTCCTCGGCTTCCGCGCAGTTCGTCTGTGTCTGGACCGTCTGGATATCTTCCGTACACAATTGCGTGCGTTGCTGCGTGCAAGTGTACACGGAAACCTGCGTATCATGTTCCCGATGATCGCAACACTGGGTGAATTCCGTGAAGCAAAAGCTGTTCTGCTCGAAGAGAAGGAAAAGCTGGTCGCTGAAGGGATTGCTGTTTCCGACAGCATTCAACTCGGTATCATGGTCGAAATTCCATCAACAGCTGTAATGGCGGATCAATTCGCCAAAGAAGTGGACTTCTTCAGTATCGGTACAAACGATCTGATTCAGTACACGATGGCTGCTGACCGGATGAACGAGCGTGTATCTTATCTGTACCAGCCTTACAACCCGGCCATTTTGCGTTTGGTTAAAATGGTTATCGATGCAGCGCATCGTGAAGGCAAATGGGCTGGCATGTGCGGTGAGATGGCAGGAGACGAAACAGCAATTCCATTGCTGCTGGGTCTCGGACTGGATGAGTTCAGCATGAGCGCAACTTCCATTCTGCCAGCTCGCAGCCAGATCACCAAGCTGTCCCGTGCGGATATGCAGGAACTGGCAGCCAAAGCGTTGGAAATGCAAACCGCTGAACAAGTGGTTGAACTCGTTCAAAGCATTCAAGCGTAATTTTGCCGGAGTTTCCTCCGGATTTGAGGTTTTCTTTTTCCGAATTAAAGGGCTGCCCTGGGCAGCAATATCGCCGGTGTCCACGAATCAAGTGGGTGCCGGCTTTTTTTGTTTTCACGTTGGAAATATTAGTCGCAATGCACGCTACAAATAAATCCAAAAAATCCCCTTGCACAGTCGAGGGAATACCTCCACCCGCACAAGGGGATGACATGCAGTCAATCAGCAGCAAGTAAATTAACGGTTATAAATCGATGCTCAGCTGCAGGCACAATTCAATACAGGTTTACGTGCCGCGGTCGTTTCATCCAATCGTGTGACGGGTGTGCCATAGGGTGCGTTCAGCACCACTTCAGGTGTTTCTTCCGCTTCCTTGGCGATGCGAATCATCGTATCAATAAATCCGTCGAGCGTTTCTTTGCTTTCGGTCTCGGTTGGCTCAATCATGATACATTCCTCAACATTAAGCGGGAAGTAGATCGTTGGCGGATGATAGCCAAAGTCCAGCAGACGCTTCGCCACATCCAGTGTGCGTACACCGTACTGCTTCAGTCCGCGTCCTGACATCACAAATTCATGCTTGCATACACCCGGATAAGGAATCTCATAGTGAGGTGCGAGACGAGCCATCATATAGTTGGCGTTCAGCACGGCACATTCGGATACACGGCGCAGGCCTTCCGGGCCATAGGTACGAATGTAAGCATAGGCACGAACTAGGATGCCAAAGTTGCCATAGTAGGCTTTTACCCGGCCGATGGATTGATCTCCTTCATAATCCAGTGAATAAACACCCTGATCATTCTGAACAACCATCGGTTTGGGCAGGAACGGGATCAGACGGCTTTTCACACCGACCGGACCTGCACCCGGGCCGCCGCCGCCATGCGGGGTGCTCATCGTTTTGTGCAAGTTCAGATGCACCACATCAAAGCCCATATCCCCTGGCCGTGTAATACCCATGATGGCATTGGAATTGGCTCCGTCGTAATAAAGGAGGCCACCAGCCTCGTGTACGATCGCCGCAATCTCTTGAATGTCCTTCTCAAACAAGCCGAGTGTATTCGGATTTGTCAGCATCAAGGCAGCGGTATCCGTTCCAACCGCCGCACGCAGCGCCTCCAGATCAACAAGACCGTCTGTACGGGAAGGAATCGTGACGGTTTCGAATCCCGCCACCGTTGCGCTGGCCGGGTTCGTGCCGTGAGAGGAGTCGGGCACGATAACTTTGGTACGAAGCTCACCGCGACTTTCGTGATAAGCGCGAATCATCATCAGTCCGGTCCATTCGCCATGTGCACCTGCAGCCGGCTGCAGGGTCACGGCATCCATGCCAGTCAGCCCGGCCAGATCCTGCTGTAACGTATACAGCAGTTCCAGCGCACCTTGAAGGCTCGATTCATGCTGGTAAGGATGGATTTTGGCAAAGCCGTTATACCGGGCAACATCCTCGTTAATCTTCGGGTTGTATTTCATCGTACAGGAGCCAAGCGGGTAAAATCCGTTATCTACCCCGAAGTTGCGGCGGGATAATGCAGTGTAGTGGCGAATGACATCCACTTCAAATACTTCCGGCAAGGCTGCAGCTTCTGAGCGTAGCATTTCCCGGGGAATCAACGTGTCGGCGTCCAGACGGGGCACATCACACTCCGGCAGGGAATAAGCTACGCGGCCCGGACTGCTCAATTCAAAGATCAATGTTTGCTCGGGAGCAGCCGATGAGGCAGTTTGCAGGTTGACAGCTGCGGATTGCAGACCAGTCTCGGGCTGCTGATTCGTAGGTTGAACTGCACTGGTTGTATCAGCATGTGAATTTGTTTGGCCTTCCGATGAGGCTCCGGCCGCTTTTGTTGTCATTTCCTGAGTCACAGTGATCCCTCCAATACACGTGCGAATTCGTCAATCTCTTCTTTGCTGCGACGTTCGGTAACCGCGATGAGCATATGTCCTGCAAGCTCTGGATAGTTCTTCCCAAGCTCATAACCACCGATGAAGCCTGCATCCAGCAGCTTCAGCTGGAGGGCATCCACATCGGTTCCTTCCGGAAGCTGGATCACAAACTCGTTAAAGGTAGGAGCTGAGAAAGTCAGGCTTACCCCCGGCATCGCTTTGAACTTCTGGAGCGCATAGTGGCTTTTCTGTAAATTCAGGTCAGCGACATCGATCATACCCTGTCTTCCCATAGTGGACATGTAAACGGAAGCACTTAACGCGAGCAAGGCCTGATTCGAGCAGATGTTGGACGTCGCTTTTTCGCGGCGGATGTGCTGCTCGCGCGCTTGCAGCGTCAGCACAAAGCCACGTTTGCCGTTGCGGTCGGTGGTCTGACCGACGATGCGACCGGGAATCCGGCGCATGTGAGCCTGGGACACGGCGAAGTATCCGCAAGTGGGTCCGCCAAGCGAAGCGGCGATTCCAAGGGGCTGCGCATCGCCTACTACGATGTCGGCACCCAGCTTGCCTGGGGCTTCCAGCAGACCGAGCGACAGCGGGTTGGCGCTCACAACGAGCAGGCCTTTGTGTGCATGCACAAGGTCGGCAGCCTGTTTTACATTTTCCACAGCACCGAAGAAGTTGGGGCTTTGAATCATAACTGCTGCAGTGTCGTCCGAAATGGCTGCTTGCAGGGCATCCCAGTCCGTCACACCATCCTTGTAACCAATCTCCACGATCTCCAGACTCAAGCCATGTGCATAAGCCTGTAACACTTGGCGGGCTTCCGGGTGAACGGTACGGGATACGATAAGCTGTTTGCGGCGTGTGGCAGCTGCGGCGAGATTACCTGCTTCGGCAAATGCGGTTGCACCATCATACATGCTCGCGTTGGCTACCGCCATGCCCGTCAGTTCACAGATATAGGATTGAAATTCGAAGATCGCTTGCAGCTCCCCTTGGCTGATCTCAGGCTGATAAGGGGTGTAGGCGGTATAGAACTCCGAACGGGAAATAACATGGTTAATGACAGAAGGGATGTGATGATCGTAGATGCCTGCGCCGAGAAAACTGGCGTGTGTCTCGAAGTTGGCATTTTTACCGGCTTGTTTGGACATGTGACGGGTTAAGGCATATTCATCCAGTTTGGAGGATACGGGCAGCTCGCCCTGATAACGAATCTCCTGCGGGATGTCTTTGAACAGATCTTCGATCGTATCCACACCAATCGTGGCGAGCATAGAGCTCTGGTCCTGTTCAGTCATGGGGATATAGCGGTGCTTGCTCGTCATGCTTGCTCAGCTCCTTGGGTAGGGGTGTTTGACGTACGTGTCCGTTTATGAAAAGGGGTTCTGACGACCTCGGCTTTCAGCTTTTTGCCGCGAATCTCAATCTCCAGCGGTGTGCCCAGTGCGGCATGTCTGGCATCAATCAGGGCAAGGCCCAGATTACGCTTCAAGGTTGGTGATTGGGTACCTGTTGTCACTTCTCCAATCTGCACGTCACCTGTATAGATCGGATAATGCGGACGCGGAATGCCGCGCTCCAGCACTTCAATGCCAACGAGCTTGCGGGCAGGACCGTCATTTTTCTGCTTCAGCAGAGCTTCGTGTCCGATAAAAGGTCCGGCATTCAGCTTCACAAACATGCCAAGACCTGCCTCCAGTGGAGAGATGGTAGGAGACAGCTCCTGGCCATACAAAGGCAGCTTCGCTTCAAATCGAAGTGTATCACGAGCGCCAAGTCCTGCCGGAACCAGACCCAGATCAGCACCGGCTTCCATCAATCCGTTCCATACCAGAGCAGCCTGTTCTGCTGAAACGTACAGTTCAAAGCCATCCTCTCCCGTATATCCGGTACGCGATAACAGCAGGCTGACCCCGCATACGCTGGCATCCTGTACAAAGCGGAAAGGTTCGATCGAAGCTGCATCCGTGCCCGTGCCTGTAACTTTGCCGAGAATTTCGACTGCCAGAGGACCCTGCAGTGCAAGCAAAGCCGTCTGCTCCGAAACATTGGTCATGTTCACGCCAGGAGTCATGTGTTCTTGCAGCCAAGCCCAATCCTTGTCGATATTGGAGGCATTCACAACGAGCATATAGTGCTGCTCCGCCAACTTGTAGATCAGCAGATCATCCACCACGCCGCCATCAGGATAACACATCAGGGTATATTGGGCCTGGCCCGGTACGATTGTGGTTACATCATTGGTGGTCATGCGTTGTAAAAAGGCTTCCGCCTGCTCTCCCGTTACGGTGAATTCACCCATATGGGACACATCAAACAGCCCGGCACGCTCACGCACCGCTTCATGCTCCTTTTGAATACCGCTGAACTGCACCGGAAGCTCCCAGCCTCCAAAATCGATGCAGCGTACACCTTCATATTGAGCATATAGGGGGAAGAGTGGTGTTCTTAATAAGTCGGACATCCAATCACCTCGTCAAGGGCCGTTATCGGGCCAAGTATAGAAACGCGAAATCTGTGAATCAGGTAAAGATGCTAAACAACAAGCACATTCATAAGTATTGGATGAAGTCGTTTATGAAAGACACGCTGCCAAAGGCCGACGATTCGATATCCTGCATTCTTTTTTGGGGAAAAGGAAAAGGAAAAGGAAAAGGACAGGCCAAAGAACCGGCATGCCATATAGCACGCTGTATTCTTAGGCTCTGTCCCTTGTACCTGAGAGTTACCCCGCCGCTAGTGCAGACAGGTTTCCCCTTGGGTGATCATAACGTCCGTTAAGGACGATTAGATGCTCTCCAGAGTTGCGTCCTGTAAAAGTCCTTTTGCCTGAGAGATTCACCTCCGCTTGTCGGTGGTTTACTCCTTCGGCGCCGCCTTAAGTACATCCCCAGAACGGGTGTCACGGGCAGTCTCTCCCTTTACATTCATCCGCGGTTCATACGTAATGCAATTCAATTCAGTTGCTACTCTCATTAAAACGTGAATCCAATCATGATGTCAAGAACAATATCATTAAACTTGTATAAAAGACGAATATTATACTATTTATTGAATATAACGTTCGTATATTTAAAATGAGTGCGTTTACTATTCTATTATTATCCAGTATATGTAGAAAGAGTGCTTTTTGGTGATGGGACCACCGGCATGAATTTCGAATAAATTGTAAGCTATCTTGACATTTGAATGCGAAATATTTACGCTGTTGTTTGGGGAAGAGGTAAAGGTCAAAGAACGCATGCACTCATTATTGAAGAAGCGAGGCGGATATGGATGAGCGAATTGAGAAGTGATTTCCTGTACAGTGAAGAGCATGAGTGGGTGCAAACCGTTGGAGAGGATACCGTTCGGATCGGCATTACCGAGTTCGCACAGCATCAGCTGGGTGACATTGTGTTTGTAGAACTGCCTGACCTTGAAGCAAGTGTCGCTGCGGCCGAGAGCATCGGAACCATTGAATCGGTGAAAACGGTGTCGGACTTATTTTCGCCTGTTAGCGGTACGATTGTTGCAGTCAATGAAGCGCTGCAGGACTCGCCGGAGCTGGTGAACAGCTCTCCTTATGAACAAGGCTGGATGATTGAAATCCGTGTTGAGGGAGATTTACAGGCGGCTCTATCCGCACTTCTGAATGCGGACGCTTATCGGAAGCATATCGAGTAGATGATGCACTGCATGATCGGATTGATTTGTACTTACTGACATATATATTATCATATAACATTCAAAAAAGATGTTCTTTGAACCTGTGTGGGCTGCCAGCTCATGCAGGTTTTTTGATGTTTTTGCAGGAGTAGTTGAACGGTTTTTGAGCTATAACCATATGAATTCAGGATAAAAATGGGGAGTGCGGACCAAGCTATGATACTGCTTCCTGTACTGTATATGATCTGAATCATAGCCTGAAAAGTCCTTGTGTATCAAGGGTTTTAATGAATATGACTACAAAAAAGCGATTACATAATCTAATGTTGTCATCATTGTTCATGACGAAAGTACGCTTTCATTTGATTGAACAGCAGCGGTTTCTCGCTTAGGATTACAGCAGGGATGCATGACACCCCTTTCAAATTTATAATGACTTGATTCAAGGAGGATAAACCAATGAGTAATTTGGACCAAACGTCCAATTCCAAGGGTGGGTTACGTGTCGGTGTGCAGCGCTTTGGACGATTCCTGAGCGGTATGGTTATGCCTAATATGGGCGCGTTTATTGCTTGGGGATTAATCACCGCGATGTTTATCAAAACAGGCTGGTTCCCGAATGAAACGCTGTCACAGCTCGTTGATCCGATGATTAAATATTTACTGCCGCTGCTGATCGGTTATACCGGGGGTACGATGGTGCATGGAACACGCGGCGGGGTCGTCGGGGCGATTATGACGATAGGTGTCATTGTAGGCAGTGACATTCCGATGTTCCTTGGAGCCATGATTGCGGGACCGTTCGGGGCATGGGTGATCAAAAAGTTTGATAAATCGGTAGAGGGCAAGATCAGAGCCGGTTTTGAAATGCTGGTCAACAATTTCTCGGCCGGAATTATCGGCGGTATTTTGGGCATCATTGCCTTATTGGGGATCGGACCTGCCGTAGAGGCCATCAGCAAGGTGCTGTCTGCAGGCGTACAGGGTTTGATGAACCTGGGCTTGCTGCCGCTGGTCAACCTGATCATTGAACCAGGTAAAGTATTATTCCTGAATAATGCAATTAACCACGGGATATTAACACCGATTGCTACAGATCAGGCAAGAGAACTGGGTCAGTCCGTGCTTTATATGCTGGAATCCAACCCCGGGCCGGGTCTGGGGATTTTGCTGGCATACTGCTTCTTTGGACGGGGAACGGCGAGATCATCTGCACCGGGTGCAGTCATTATTCATTTCTTCGGCGGGATTCACGAAATTTATTTCCCTTACATTCTGATGAGACCTATTCTGATTCTGGCCGCTATCGCTGGTGGTGTAACAGGGACATTGACGTTCATGCTGACAGGAGCAGGACTGGTGTCGGCACCGTCACCGGGCAGTATCATTGCTTATTTCCTGCTGACGCCGAAAGGTGGATACATCCCGATGCTTGCAGGGGTTATCGTTGCTGCGGTTGTTTCCTTCCTGGTGGCCTCTCTGCTGCTCAAAACGGGTAAACAGAAGGATGAAGATCTGGAATCGGCCTCCAGCCGAATGAAGGACATGAAGAGTCAAGGCAATACGGGAAATGCAGCCATTACGGCAGATCACCGTGATGCAGACAGAGCAGCAAATATCGGCATTGCTGCAGCTGCCAAAGCAAAAGCAGATGTGAAAAAGATTGTATTCTCCTGTGATGCAGGTATGGGTTCAAGTGCCATGGGTGCTTCCATTCTTCGCAAGAAGATGAAATCCGAGGGAATTGATGTTGCCGTAACCAACACGGCGATTAGTGAAATTCCGCAGGATGCTGACGTTGTAATTACGCAAAAAACATTAACGGATCGAGCGCGTGCAGTCGCACCGAACGCGGAGCATATATCCATTGACAACTTCCTAAAAAGCCCGGAATACGATGCGCTTGTTGAACGTTTGAAGTAAGCAGTGAATCACTGCGATACAGCTTCAAACTAGGCGGCCGTTTTCCAAGAGCCGGAGGCTGAGATATGAGTATTACCAAAAGACAACGTGAAATTGTGGAGTTCCTGCTGGATCATCCTCATGAAGTCACGGCCGGCGAAATCGCCGTTGAAGTAAAAGTGAGTACCCGTACTGTGCATCGTGAGCTGCTGATGATCGAACAATGGCTTGAGCCGCTCGGGATGCGATTGGAAAAAAAATCGGGGACCGGCATTCGGATTGATTCCGGTTCCGGTTCAGATGACCTCAGTGCATTACGCCAGAAGCTGGAAGGTCATGAATATGTAGAGTTTACGCCGGAAGAGCGTAAGCTCTTCATGCTTTGCATCCTGCTCGATGAGGCAGAACCAGTCAAGCTGCTTGCTCTTGCTTCTGATCTGAAGGTGACGGTGTCTACCGTCACGACCGACCTGGATGATCTGGAATCCCGCATTCGTCAGGCGGGGCTGAAGCTGGTACGAAGGCGAGGATACGGGGTCAAAATTACCGGCAGTGAGGCGGTTCACCGCAGATCGATTGCCGCGCTGGCTCTGGAAGTGCTGGATGAGTCGGACCTTTTCGGCAGACAGCCAGAGCAGGGCGGTTCTATCGTAAATCAAAAGCTGCTTCGTATGATCGGGCATAGCGATGTGCTTACGATTGAAAATGCATTATGGCAGCCGGATATCGAATGGCTCGAAAAAATTCCTGAACGGCAGTATATGAAGCTGCTTATTCAATTATCAGCGGCAGTTGTTCGTATACGCAAAGGTTTCCATATAGAACGTGCACGATCAGGGGCAGAATCGGCTGTAGCTGCCAGGGCTATGGCAGAGGCGCATGAAGCACGAGTACCCGCATTTATGGCCTCCCGTCTATGCAGTGTATTATCCTCACAGCTTGACATGAGCTTTTCTGAGGAGGAGCAGCACTATTTTCACCAATTGCTAATCGAGACCGAGCAGCAGCTTCACTCCTCCGGTCTGCTCCCGATCGATGATCTGATTCTGATGGATCGGGTGCATTCGCTTACGGATCAGATGCAGGAAAGAACAGGGTATGCCTTTCATGAGGATCGTTTGCTTCGGGAAGGCCTGATTGCTCACATGATTCCGGTGATGGAACGTCTTGAAGGGCATCAGGTCATACGCAATCCGCTATTACAGCAGATTCGCAAGGATTATGACATCCTTTTTGAGCAGGTAAGAACGTCGGTGTTACAAGCATGGCCGGGAGCAGAGGTACCCGATGAGGAGATCGGTTTTCTGGTTATGCATTTTGGGGCATCCATTGAGCGGCTGCGTGCGTTAAAGCAGGAGATTCGCGCAATTGTGGTATGTAACAGCGGCATAGGCTCGTCCCGCATGCTGTCCAGTCGGCTGTCCAAGGAGTTCCCGGAAATACAGATTATAGACAGCGTATCCTGGTACGAGGCCACCCGAGTTCCGGCTGAGGAATATGATCTTGTGTTATCCACCGTTGATCTGCCGATGGAGGAAGATCAGTATTACAAAGTCAGCCCGCTGTTAACCGCAGAAGAAAGTGAGCGGCTGCGCCATTTTATCAAAACAACAACGTTACAGCGGCAGCACCGCAAACCTCGCGAAATGGGGAACGAGACCCGGAATCGTTATTCCGACCCGGATGCGATGGAGGCAACACTGCTTGAGATTGTACGTATCATTGGCAAGTTTCAGGTGCATGCCCTGGATAATGCTCATCTTGATTTTGCTCAAAGTGTGCTTGCCATGTGTAAGGTTGCTCATCGAGCAGGTGTACTGAAGGACCCGGGAGAGGTTGCGAAGCTGCTGGAGGTTCGTGAGTCGATGGGAAGTCAGAAGATTCCCGGCACCAGGCTGGCTCTGTTCCATACAAGAAGTGAGAGCATCTACAGGCCTTCCATTAGTCTGTTCCAGCTTGAGGAACCGCTGCTTCAGACGATGGATGATCCCGAGGGCGTCAGTCATGTGTTATTGATGCTGGGTCCGAAGGAATTGTCCAAGGAAAGCCTGGAGGTTCTCAGTGAAATTAGTGCATTACTGTTACAGGAAGAGATGATTATGTTGCTGGGTAAAGGGAGCAGAGATGAAATTATTCATTATCTGTCCCGGGAGCTGGTTGGATTTTATCGCAGCAAAAACGAAATTGGAGGGCATTAACATGAGTATGTTAACAACAGACAAAGTCATCATGAACGCAACGGCTCAGGATAAATATGAGGCCATTCGTATGGCAGGACAGATCTTGAAGGACGCAGGGCATATTACGGCGGATTATATTGACAAAATGCTGGAGCGTGAAGAGATCGTCTCCACGTATGTCGGCAACGGGCTTGCCATTCCGCACGGTACGAAGGAGTCCAAATCGGCCATCCTGTCTACAGGCATTTCGGTTATTCAATTCCCGCAGGGGGTTGATTTTGGAGAGGAAAAAGCCTACATGGTCATCGGCATCGCTGCACAAGGCGGAGAGCATATGGAGATTCTAACCAGCATTGCGGTCATCTGTGCCGAGGAAGAAAATATGGAAGCACTGCGTCAGGCGAAAACAGCAGAGGAAGTTATCACTATTCTCGAAAGTGAAATGGAGCTATGAAGGCTCTCCACTTTGGCGCAGGCAACATTGGACGTGGATTTATCGGCTTGCTTCTCTCTCGGGCGGGATACGAGGTAACGTTCTCGGATGTGAATCAGGAGCTGGTGCATGCTCTTCAGGAGCGGAGGGAATACACTGTCGAGCTTGCCAACGAGAGCAAGGATGAGGAGACGGTGAGCGGAGTAACAGCTATTGACGGTCGCGATCTGCAGAGGGTCGCAGAGGCCGTGGCTGAAACGGACCTGGTGACAACCGCAGTTGGTGTGGGGGTACTGAAGCATATTGCGCCAGGCATTGCGAAAGGTTTGGAGCAAAGAAGGCAAGCCGGTACTGTGCACAAGCCGCTGCATATTATCGCATGTGAAAATGCGATCGGTGGAAGCACCCAGCTGAAAGAGCATGTATATGCTTTGCTGGATGAGCAGGCTCGCGCGTTTGCTGATGAATATGTTTACTTTCCGAATTCGGCGGTTGACCGGATTGTACCGATTCAGAATCATGCAGACCCGCTGCATGTTCAGGTAGAACCTTTTTACGAATGGGTGGTGGATCGCTCCCAGATGGCGCCTGCCTTCAAACCAATGGATGGTGTCGTTTATGTGCATGATCTGGAGCCGTACATTGAGCGCAAATTGTTTACTGTCAATACCGGGCACTGCGTTGCCGCATATATCGGCTATGTGCACGGATATGATACGATTCAGCAGGCCATTGCCGACGAAAAAGTAAAATCTGTTGTATACGGGGCTTTGCAGGAAACGGGGCAGGTGCTGGTGAAACGCTTTGGATTCAACCCGGAGGAGCATGAACAGTATATAGTAAAAATATTGGGCCGGTTCGTTAATCCTTATCTGACCGATGAGGTGACCCGTGTGGGACGCTCGCCGCTGCGCAAGCTTTCCCCGAATGATCGTCTCGTTCGCCCGGCGCTGCTGGCTTATGCTGAAGGAATTTCTGTGGCTCATCTGGCTACGGGCATGGCAGCGGCCTGCAAGTTCGATGTATCCGATGACCCCGAAGCAGTTGAGTTGCAAAGCCTGATTCGCGAAAAGGGTGTGGCGACTGCTTTGTCACACTATACCGGTATGGAAGAAGGACATCCGGTGCTGGTGGAAGCGGTGAAACAGTTCCATCAGATGTGATGGGGGATGCTCTTGCTTGTGGCTGACCACCCTCGTCATGAAGCAGGGCACTGCGTGCTGGGAGCTGCCCTGGTCAATGGCAATGCCAGTGTCACAGTCTGCAGGTCGGTAGCTGGTGTATTGAGCATATGGTGGGCGAAAAAGGAGAAGGAACAAGATAGTTCAATTCATTCTAAGGTAGAAAAACGGTTAAGGTAGAAAAATGGGGATAACGCTATAAGTTTAGCTAGTGCTAAACACTTATCATCTATTTATACGGAATTATAGATATGATAAGAAAGTTAGAGAGTGTACTGAAAGGTTTTTCGTACAGCCGATCATCTTCATTATATAGAAATAAAGAAACCCTCCTCTGTAATGGTTGTTGCACTGAAGTGCACATCATTGCTACGGGAGGGGTTTCTTTCGTTATTGGGTAAATCGAGTTCTAACGAATCGTACGAACGCTATTTGGGTGATTTTAATGAATTTGCACATCTAACGAATCCTAATGACGCTATTTGCCTCAAAATGAGCAAAAAGTGGTGATTTGCAGCCTCAAATCGGCAAATAGAGTTTCTCATGGACCTATGTCAAGAAAGTAGACACTTACGCGACGGATTTGTCCGTAAATTTCTTCGCAAAACGAGCAGGGGAAAGATAACCTAGCGCACCATGCATTCGCTTGCGGTT
>NZ_JBNOKM010000019.1:0-97735 GCF_050171015.1 Paenibacillus sp. TC-CSREp1
GCAAACTGGGACGCAAACTGGGACGCAAACTGGGACGCAAACTGGGACGCAAACTGGGACGCAAACTGGGACGCAAACTGGGACGCAAAAACCGAAACCACACAGCCAGAGAGCTGGCCTGTTGGTTTCGGTTTTTTTGTGTTCTTTTCAAAAAGGGAGAGTTGGATAGGGAATGTTTGTTGAGATCGTCGTTTGAGCGCTTTTCACGATACTTTGAGTAGAAATCACCCGCTCCCTTGGTCACTGCAACTCTAACGAATCTGAGAAACCTTATTCAGCCGTTTTGGACACCTTTTACATTCTAACGATTCCTAGCGACGCTATTTGGCTAAATTTCGGGTACAGAAGAGCAAAAATGGGCTAATTGCAGCAAATAGCGTTCCTACGAATCGTTAGAATTTTGAAGCCCCCTTTTCAGGCCAAATAAGGCTTCTGGGAATCGTTAGCTCCTCGCCCCAGCCCGAAATGCCACTAAAAAGCACCAACTTAACACCCAAGCCAGGACCCACTCATTACCAAGCAATACTAGCTACAACGACTTAGTACCGTAAACACCTAGTCATAACAAATCAGCACTGGATCGGCTACACTTAGTTGGACAGAAAAAATAAGGGCTTGTAGAATAAAACTATCAATTTGAAGGAGCGGACCTCTACAATGCCTAGACAACAACGACGTTCATTCACAACTGAGTTCAAAAAACAAATGGTACAGCTCTATGAAAACGGCAAGCCCCGAGCTGCTATCGTAGAGGAATACGACCTCACTGCTTCGGCTTTAGACCGCTGGATCAAGCAGTCGCAGGCCACAGGATCTTTTAAAGAAAAAGACAACCGTTCGCCGGAAGAAAACGAATTAATCGCTATGCGTAAAGAACTCCAACGTCTACGAATGGAGAACGACATTTTAAAGCAAGCCGCGCTGATCATGGGACGAAAGTAGCTATCATCCAGAATAACCGTGATAAATACTCGGTATCAGCAATGTGCAGCGTCCTCGAGATCGCCAAAAGTACGTTCTATTATGAAATGAAGGAAGAGCCAAGTGAAGATAAGCTCACGGAAGCTATTGTGAGTATCTTTCACAAAAATCGAAAAGTTTATGGTACACGAAAGATGAAAGCCAAGCTTCAGGAACGAGGATTCATCGTCTCCAGACGTCGTATTGGTCGAATCATGCAAGAACAGGGCCTCGTTTCCACGTACACCATTGCCCAATTTAAGCCTCACAAAACAGCTTGTAATGACGCGACAACGGCAAATGAATTAGATCGTGAGTTTAATCAGACGGAATCGAGACGCTTTGTCGTAAGCGATTTAACATATGTGAAGGTCGGGAATCGGTGGCATTATATTTGCATCCTCATTGACCTGTTTAATCGAGAAATTATTGGCCACAGTGCAGGTCCACATAAGGACGCTGCTCTGGTTTCACGTGCCTTTGCAACGGTAGAAGGCGACTTGAGCCAAATCCAGTGGTTTCATACCGATCGCGGAAGTGAGTTTAAAAACCACGCGATGGACCAGCTTCTAGGTACGTTTGATATTGGCCGATCCCTCAGTAAAAAAGGATGTCCCTACGATAACGCCGTAGCTGAAGCCACCTACAAGGTTATGAAAACGGAGTTTATTTACCAGATGGAGTTTAGAAGCCTTCGTCATTTAGAACTGGAATTATACGACTACGTCAACTGGTTCAACCGGCATCGAATTCATGGATCGCTGGGGTATTTAACACCTATTCAGTATCGCCAAGAAGCCCTTAAAAAAGTTGTCTGATTTGATGTTGACAATCCAAACACTTATTAGTCATACTAGTAATCACATCACTTTACACTCACTGTGCGACTTCTACCGGACCTTCCCTCGTACCACGAGTATTACTTATTTCAATTCATTTCAGTTGATTCCAATGCGTTATATTTTACTTTTACTTTACTTTACTTTACTTTGCTTCGCTTTTCTTACTTCATATCATTTCATTTCACTCCATATAAATTTACAACATTCACATCACTTCAGGCGTGCTTTCTCGTAACCATTCCTTGTAAAAAGAATACTGTTCCAGACCGCGCAATAAGCACCTAGTGCAATGATTGCAATCACGAAAAAAAGATTCATCTGCGCGAATGCATAGCTACTCCCCGTAAACACAATCAGAATAGCGCTAAGTCCAATATTCTCACGTTGATGTCGTTGAAACTTCTGAAAAATCATCCTGTACAGCAATACCGCTGCCACAAACATGATCCAGATAAAATAAAACTTTTCCATAGGCTAATCACCTTTTATTATTTTTTTCAGAGCTTTAACATATCCTGCTCCTTCTATCTTGGGCACCCTATTCTTCTCATAGGTAATCTCAATATGCCTTCCCGCTGACTACTTGTTTACCTTTACCTTTACTTTTACTTTTAGTTGTTCCTCTATGTACGTTACATAGCAACTCTTCCCAACAATCAACCCCATTCACTCACCCGCAACCCAATTATTATGAATTAATCAACCGGATAAATCCTAAAAGCCAGGCTGCGCTGAAAAGATACACCATAACTTTGATAAACACATATTCTCGTTTTCGATGAAGACCATACACAGCCACCACAAAGGGGAGCAAAGTTAACACCATCCTCCACAAGATACCGCTTAGCGACGGTCCAGAAAAGGCATGCAGACCAACATCTATAGCAGGAATCAGTACAATCGAATATTTCAAAAAAGTTAACCCGCCACAAATGCTGAGCGCACCCGTGATAATCAACAGTATCATCCGTAAAATGATTCACGCCCCCTTTTAATAGAGCATCGGTATCTTCTACGGATAAATGAATAATACAAGCGTAAATAGAAATAAAATACAGTTTTCATTATGTTCAAATTCATGTAAAAGCTTAGCTAGGTATGAAGCTCACCCACGGAGCCCTTATATTCGCTGCCCCAAAGCACGAATTTTCTCAGTTACTCTGCTTGTAAAAGCATACTCTCTTCATATTTTTCACCATTCACACCAGTCCACTCGATCTCAACCGTTTGGTCTTCTTCATCACTAGCCTTAAAGCCTTCTGTCCTCATGACCGGAAACTGAATAGAAGCAGACGCTAGACCGGTTTCCTGTCTGATTATTTGTCCATTGTTTATGCTGATTTTAAAATTCTGAACATTCTCCCAGCTATCTTTTTTGTAAGAGATAATATATGCTCCCTGCTCGCTTTCGCCCTTAGTAACCGTCGTGTCCAGCTGGCTCGACCAATGTTCACTCTTTCCCATCAATAGTACTTATCCAATAAACAAAAAGCAGCTCATGCGCTGATGCACGGCTGCTTTGCGATCCATGATGGATCAATTTTGTATAAATCATTGCTTCGTTTCGGGTTGGAGAAAAAAGTGTATTACAAATCCCTGTTACACCAGCTTCTTGCGAATATATCCCGAGATCAGGTCAATGATCGTGATCATCACGATGATGCCGAGCAGGATAATGCCGACACGCGGCCAGTTGCGTGTACTGAGTGCAAAGATTAGCGGTGTTCCGATGCCGCCTGCACCAATTACACCGAGAATCGTGGCTGAGCGCACATTAATTTCAAAACGATACAGCGTATAGTTCAGGAAACCAGGAATGACCTGCGGCAGAATGGCAAACCACAGCTGCTGCATCCGGGTTGCCCCTGAAGCCAGCAGTGCCTCGGACGGGCCGTAGTCAATATTTTCAACCTCATCCGCAAACAGCTTACCCAGCATGCCAATCGAGTGAAGTCCAAGGGCCAGCACCCCGGCGAACGAGCCAGGACCGACAGCCTTGATGAACAGCAGCGCCATAATAATCTCGGGGAACGTACGGATGAAGCTCAGCATCATTTTACCTGCACCCGAGATGGCCCGGTGGCCGCTCATATTACGTGCTGACCAGAAGGCAAACGGGATACAGAGCACAGCAGAGATTACGGTACCAAGTACAGAGATCGCGAGTGTATCCAGCAGTCCGCGCAGCAAATCCTCCCCTTCAGGCAAATAGACAAAATTCCAGTCGGGGGAGAAAATACCTGCGATAATCGCCTTCATAATCTGTCCTGCGGTTTCCTTGAATCCGGTAAAAGGAACGCCCGCAAGCGCCCACGCATAGACCAGAATTAACAGCAGGATAATGATCCAGCGCAGCGAATTTTTTCGTGGTTTGGGTCTGGGCCGATACCGGCTTGCTTCATTTTTCATCATAACAATTTCTCCCGCAGCTTAGTGCTCACATAGTCGATAATCAGAACGATAGCCAGTGTGAAAATAATGATTGTATTGGTCTTGTCGTATTCGAGGAATCCGAGTGTTGCTTCATAATAAAGCCCAATGCCCCCCGCTCCGACCAATCCCAGAATGGCAGCGGCGCGCACGTTAATCTCGAAGGCATATAGCACATAAGAGGTAAACTGTGCCGCAATCTGGGGAACAACGCCGTACACAATAAGCTGAATCCGGTTCATGCCCACAGCGGTCATCGCTTCAAGCGGCCCTTTGTCGATGGTTTCCAGTGTTTCATACGTAAGCTTGGCAATTAGCCCCACCGAGAACACAGCCAGTGCGAGAATACCCGGAACCGGCCCCAATCCAAATACAGCAACAAACAGTGCTGCAAGCAGCAGATCGGGGATCGTACGAATCAGGTTCAGCAGAAAACGTGCCGGATAATAAATCCAGCGGCTCGGCGCCAGATTACCAGCACAAATAATCGAGATCGGAATCGCGAGAATCGCACCAATTGTCGTACCCAGCAGCGCCATACGAATCGTCTCCAGCATGCCTTGAACGATATTGTCAAAATAACTCCACCGCGGTGGAAACATCTCCTTCAGCAGCTTCCACATCTCGGGAATGCCTGTAATCAGATCGGTTATACCCGCACCCGTCTGCTTCGCACTAGCCCACAACAGCAGCAGAATAAGCAGCAGCGTCAGTACATGTTTGGTACGACCAGGCGGCTTGGGACGACGCACGACCTGACTCGGACTTGTTCCAGAGCCCGGACCCATCCGGTTCCCCGATCCTCCTGCATTCTGTAGTGAAACGTTAACCTCTTGCTTCATACCAGCACTTCTCCCTGCTCATGCACAGCCTGCTTGTCCAGCAATTCGTCAGCCAGAATCGGGCGGCCATATATTTCAGCAAATCGCTCATCCGTTGCCTCTTCTACCGGGCCATCAAACACCACTTCCCCCGCCCGCAAGCCAACAATCCGTGTCGCATACTCTCTGGCCAGATCAATAAAGTGCAAATTAACAATCGTGGTAATCCCGAGCTCCTGATTGATCCGTTTGAGGTCATCCATAACCTGTTTCGTGGTGAGCGGGTCAAGGGAAGCGACGGGTTCATCGGCCAAAATAATTTTGGCTTCCTGTGCGAGCACACGCGCAATAGCCACACGTTGCTGCTGTCCACCAGACAGCTGGTCCGCACGAGAATAAGCCTTCTCCGAGATATTCACCCGATCCAGTGCATCAAAGGCCAGCTCGACATCCTCTTTTGGAAAACGGCCCAGAATCGTGCGAAGTGTGGAATGATACCCCACCCGACCAGCCAGTACGTTGCGCAGCACGCTAGAGCGTTTCACCAGATTAAAGCTTTGAAAAATCATGCCGATATCCCGGCGGATCATGCGCAGGCGTTTGCCCTGGGCTTTGGTGATGGAGCTGCCGTTGATCAGAATCTCACCTTCACTAATATCATGCAGCCGGTTGATGGAACGCAGCAGCGTTGATTTGCCTGCACCGGATAAACCGACCACGGCAATGAATTCCCCCTGCTTCAATGTCAAATTGATGTTATTCAAGCCTTTCGTTCCGTTGGCATACGTTTTGGTTACATTGTGAAGCTCAATCATCACGTTAATCCTTCTTTCATTCATAATGTTCATGCCTGCTATGTTATGGCTGATCCTATCCAAGGCCTGCGGAGTGTGCTAGTAATAACGGCACAAGCCAGAACAGCGTCAATTACGCTGAACTGGCCTGTTCACTGCTGTGAGCGATACAACTCATCCGAAAAACTACTCGGTTTTCACTTTCTCGTTATACTGGCGAACGATATCAAATTTACTGTCATCGGACTCCACATAACCTTCGTGCGTGTAGATTTCTTTGATGATCTGATGACCTTCTGTATCTTTACCGATATCGATGAAGGCTTGTTTGATCTTGGCAGTCCAATCTGCATTCATATCGCTGCGGACAGCAATGGTATCGTTAGGAATCGGCTCAGTGAAAGCAAGTACGCGTGTGTCTTTGAATACATTCGGATAGTCTTTGGACACCGTGTTACGGGCATCCTGGAAAATAGCTGCGGCATCCACATCACCGTTCAGCACGGCGATCACACCTTGGTCATGGCCTTTAACGGTTACAGGCTGTACATCCTTGAGCGGATCAATACCGCGATCCATCAGCAGTGCCGCAGGCCATACATAACCTGCAGAAGACGTTACGTTCTGGTAGGCAATTTTTTTACCTTTCAGATCCTCAATGGACTGGATCGGGGAGTCTTTTTTCACAATAATCATGGATTTATACGAATCTGCCAGCTGCTCTGTCGGAGCGCCCGTCTCATCATTCACACCAAAACGTTGAGCTTGCAAAATAACCTGTGCTGCCCCTTTTTCCTTCGCCAGTACATAAGCCGTTGGAGGCAGGAAACCTACATCTACTTTTTTGGAAGACATCGCTTCAATGATTGTGTTGTAATCTGTAGAAACGCTGACTTTTACCGGGATACCCAGCTTGTCGCCAAGCAGTTTCTCCAGCGGTTTTGCCTTTGCTTCAAGGGTGTCTGCATTCTGGGAAGGAACGAATTGCACCGTCAGTTCCGTAGGAACATAGCCATCAGCCGTTTTGTCTTTCTCAGCTGGTTCTGTCGATGTGCCGGACGCGCTCGAACTGGCTTCAGCTCCGTTTGTCGAATTGGTTGTCGCGTTAGACCCACATGCACTCAGGAACAGAACCAAAATCAATAATGGTAAAAATAAAGCAGACTTCTTCAATCGAACACCCTCCAAAAGTTTTTCTGATTTTCAATACTTGTCTACTATAATTGGCAAATATTCGCGTGATGTGAAACGAAATTTGGAGTTTTGTAAAGTTTGCTGTCATGCTGTCAACGGGACTTTCATCTGTTAAAATAGGCTCATTATGGTCGATGTTTCTGGATGAAACATGCGTTTATCACGGCTTATCCCCTGTGGTTCAGGCTGTTTCCTGTACAGCATCCACTGTTTCTGCCATATATCTAAACTTATATATTAGAGGAGATTGTAAAATGACCCGCATTCCCCCTACCACAAACGTTGAGCTCATGTTCACCAGTGACCTTCACGGGGCTATTCGCCCGATTCACTACAATACCAATGCATATCGTCCGGCAGGTCTCGCCATGCTGGCTTCTCTTATTCGCAAGGAACGGGAGCGTTCACCTGAGCTGCTGCTCATTGACAACGGAGACTTGCTGCAAGGTTCCCCCCTTGCCTCGTATGCGGCTTCACACATTTCCAGAGATGGTCTCCATCCTTTCATTAACGTGTTAAATGAGCTGGGATACGATGCCGCCGTGCCGGGTAATCATGAGTTTAACTATGGACAGGAGCTGCTGCGCAGAGCGGTGGAAGGTTCAGCCTTTCCCTGGCTTTCTGCCAATATAGTGATGAAACGTGAAAAGCGAACGTCAGAGCTTGCAAATGCAGAGCATCCTGCCAATCAGCCAGCGTATATGACCTATGAGGATACATCGATCGCGGTTCATTGCTATAATGCAGACTCGAGTGGAGATTCGGAAAATACTCGACTGGAACGTCCTATTGCACCTGCTGGAGCGGGTATCCCTGCTTTTGGACATCCGTATCTGGTCAAGACACTCTCTTCAGGCGTAAAAATTGCCTTACTCGGTGCGACCACACATTACATCCCCAACTGGGAGCATCCGAAAAATATTGAAGGCCTTCACTTTGTGGATGCACTGGAAACCATTCGTGCGTGGGTGGCATACATTCGTGAATATGAGCAGCCCGATGTGCTGGTGGTCAGTTATCATGGCGGATTCGAGTGTGAGCTGGAAACGGGAGAACCTGCGGAGCGCTTAACGGGGGAAAATCAGGCCTATGCCATCTGCCGGGAGATCGAAGGTATTGATGTATTGCTCACGGGACACCAGCACCGCCAGCTAACCGCCGAAATTCATGGGGTAACCGTGATTCAACCCGGATTCAACGGAAGTGCAGCAGGTCATGTGTCAGTACAGCTTGAGCAGCTGCCAGGCGGCAAATGGGCAGTGACGGACAAAAAAGCGCGTTTATTACTGCTGGATGAGCATCCTGATCTCAAGCCTGACCCACTCGTGATGCAGCTGACCGAAGAGCTGGAGGCATCCGCACAGACATGGCTGGATCAGCCGATTGGCGAAGTCGCGGGAGATGGGGATTTGTCTATTGCGAGCGCCGCGCAACTTCGGCTTCAAGCGCATCCTTTTATTGAATTTGTGCATCAGGTACAGCTCGAAGCAACAGGTGCTCAGCTGTCCAACACAGCTATGCTTAGCGAAGAGGCTCGCGGATTCGGCAGACAGATTACGGTACGTGATGTGTTGTCGAACTTCATTTATCCTAACACCCTGACTGTGCTTGAACTGAGCGGAGCGGATATTCGGGAAGCACTGGAGCAGACCGCACGTTATTTCGAGCTAGACGCTTCAGGCAAAGTGGCCGTGAATCCCGCATACATGCAGCCCAAACCTCAGCATTACAACTACGACATGTGGGCCGGGATCGAATACGAACTGGACATCTCTAAGCCAGTTGGTAACCGTGTGGTACAGTTGGAGCGTGAAGGAAAACCACTGGAGATGGACGCAACATACGCTGTGGTGATGAACAGCTATCGTGCTGCAGGCGGTGGAGATTATGCGATGTATCCGGGCAAAAAGGTGCTGCACGAAGGCGCCACGGATATGGCTGCACTGGTGGAGGATTACATTCGACGGCATCAGCCGCTACTGGTAAATGAAGTGCATAACTGGAAGGTGACTTGTTAAGTGAACTTCCTGAGACTGGGCCAATCACCGTCATGCGTGGAAGGGAAGCAGCACAGGTAGACATCATACTCTCTGGGGATCACTAACAATGTTCGCGCATAGCCCCCAGTTCACAGTGGGCGGGGCTTTTGCTGCATAACGGCGGTTGGGTGGACGTTGGATAGACGTTTGATGCATGGATAGATATTGGGTGGACGTTGGATAGACGTTTGATGCATGGATAGATATTGGGTGGACGTTGGATGAAGTGCCTTGCATAGATGGAATGGTTGGTTAAAGCTGTATAACGACGAGGGAATTGTACTTCGTTTAGGCTCAGGTTAATGGTGCGGATCGTTGTAGGCGAAACGTAGACTCAGGTGGTGGAATGTAATTTGGGTTGGCACCGCCGATGGCGCAGAATTATCCGGGAAGCTGTGGCTTATGTTCGATCGGCGGGGCGCTGAATTATCTAGGTAACTGTAAGTTCATGCTCGATTGGCGAGAGCGGGGTATCTACACATCTGTAGTTCATGACCGACGGACAGCCACGGGATTATCTACTTATCTGTAGTTCAAGCTCAACCGACAGGCGCGGGGTTATCTACGCATCTGCGGTTCATGATCGAGCGACAGGCGCGGGGTATCTACGTATCTGTAGTTCATGACCGACCGACAGGCACGGGGTTATCCAGGAAACCGTCGCTCTCCAATTCTAACGATTCCTAGAAACCTTATTTGGGTCATTTCCCAGCATTCAGAACTCTAACGATTCCCAGTGACCTTATTCCTCCGCGAAATGACGATTTCAGCTCCAAATGAGCTAAATATCACTAAATAGCGTCTCTCAGAATCGTTACATTTTAAACTTG
Source organism: Paenibacillus sp. TC-CSREp1 (assembly GCF_050171015.1). Taxonomy (NCBI): domain Bacteria; kingdom Bacillati; phylum Bacillota; class Bacilli; order Caryophanales; family Paenibacillaceae; genus Paenibacillus; species Paenibacillus sp. TC-CSREp1. Next base: position 9,911 of record NZ_JBNOKM010000019.1, read on the forward strand.
GGCAAAAACTGCCAAATAAGCTTTCCTGGGATCGTTAGAGTTCAGCTTCCATAAAAAAATCCCCCTCCCCTCCCCAATTTCATCAGGCTGGCGTGACTTGTCGGGTAAACATATCAAAGAGGACTTCCCGTCATACTCACGGCATATCTTGAAACCTACTGAAGTGCATCATTTATCGCCTTTTCGCCGCCTAGCTGCATCACTTTCCCTTGATGTGCCCCGGCACGCCTGCGGTAAACTGCTTGGCTTGGAACAAAATTTCGGTAAAATCTGCTTCCTTCAGCGTTTTCAGACACGCGCCAATGACTCTTCGGAAGTCCTCTTTCTTCTCAATAGTAATTCAACCATGCAATCAAAGTTAGCAGCGGAACCAGCCATATGAGAAAAAGATTAGCCACTGCGATCGCTGTTTTGTATTTCCCAAAATGATAAAACAACCAACAGAACAGAGAAAGTAATACACCTATCGGATATGACAGCAGCAGCGCATAAATCCAATACTCAATGCCTCCCTGTTTACTTCCCATCTGACTATATAATCCGAAAATAAAGAAAACTGGATACGGTAACAGCGTAATTGCGTAAATTCCATTAAAAAGAATAAGCCAGTGCGCTACTTTTTGATTTTTCAAAAGCGACAGCAACCTCCTAACCACTACGTTCGCAGCAGCACTTGCCCAGCCATATCCGATGCCGTTCAGCACAAAAGCTTAGACTACTTAAACTGCTAAACTCCCCACGCTCCATTACATATTACTCATCATTACTCGACCCACACGACTCTACTCCGCACCACTTAGCACTCATTTACTCAGAGTCCAGAACTCAGCACCATTCATTACTCAAAAATCGAGTCCAGAACAACTCACCACGCCTCTGTTTCCCCATCACTCTTCTGTTCCGCGATCCCCACTTAAGCTCATACCCCACTTCCCCGCATTTCCCGACCTGCTTAACTTAATTGGCGCTCTGCATCAAGCTTCACTTCATTAGATCTCTGCACCATTCACCTAATTTCCCCTAATACTTCTCATAACTCTTCTCTTCTCCACTTCACTTACCTTCTCTTATCTTCTCTTCTCTCCACTTCCATTCCAATCCGCTCAGATCTGCTCTATTCTTGCAGCCTACTGTGCCTTCTTCCGCAGCTGACTGTGGTACAGCTCACTATAGAATCCGCCCTGCTTCAGCAGTTCGTCATGTGATCCCTGCTCCAGCAGCCGTCCATCCTTCAGCACCAAAATTCGATCAGCCTGGCGGATGGTGTTCAGCCTGTGCGCAATGACAAAGCTGGTGCGGCCTTGCATCAAACGTTCCAGCCCCTCCTGAATTTTGATCTCGGTCACGGTGTCAATGCTGCTGGTGGCCTCGTCCAACACCAGGATGGAAGGATCAGCCAAAATTGCCCGGGCAATCGCAAGCAGCTGCTTCTGCCCTTGGCTGATGCCGCTCCCGTCCGCTTGCAGCACCCGGTCGTAGCCATCCTTCATTCGCATAATGAAGGAATGGGCATTCGCCAGCTTCGAAGCAGCCTCCACCTCTTCGTCGGTGGCATCCAGACGTCCAAACCGGATGTTTTCACGAATCGTTCCTTGAAATAAAAATGAATCCTGCAATACAAACGCCATGTGCGAACGCAAATTATCACGACGAATGCTCGTCATCGGATGCCCATCCACGGTAATGGCTCCACTTGTCGGATCATAGAAACGGGATAACAGCTGAATCAGCGTGGTTTTCCCCGCTCCTGTTGGCCCCACCAGCGCAATCATCTCGCCGGGCTTTGCCTGGAAGCTAATGCCGCGCAGAATATCTCGCCCTTCATCGTACCCGAACGATACATTGTCGAACCGGACGTCGCCCTCCATTTTATCCAAAGCAATCGCTGCCCCTTCATCCTTCGCTTCCTCATCCTCGTCCAGCACCTCAAACACCCGCTCTGCACCCGCAATCGCAGACAACAGTGTGTTCCACTGATTCGCCAGATCGTTCAGCGGACGTGTGAATTGACGCGCATATTCTACAAAGATGATAATGACACCCACGGTCACAGAGCCCTGGATCGCCAAGATGCCACCGATGCCCGCGACAATCGCAAAGCTCAGATTATTGAGCCCATTCATCAGTTTCGGGATAAAACCGGATATGGTCTGCGCCCAGAAGGCCGAAATGCGAATACGCATATTCCGCTCTTCAAAGCCGCGAATAACCCGTTCCTCCTGTGAAAAAGCCTTGATGATGCGCTGACCGGATAACGTCTCCTCAATATAACCGTTGAGTTCACCAAGATTTCGCTGCCGCTCTTTGAATAGCGGGCCTGTTCGGCGTGTAATCCATCTCATGCCGAGGGCCATCAGAGGCACAACGATAAAGGTAAGCAAGGTCAGCAGCGGACTAAGCCACAGCATTACTCCTAAAGTGCCGAGCAGGGTTAATACACTCGAAAAAATCTGAATCGCCGAGCTGTTCAGCGTACTGCTCACATTCTCGATATCATTGGTCACCCGGCTCATAATCTCACCCTGCTGACGTTTGCCAAAGAACGAGATTGGCAATTTGTGCAGATGGGAGAACAAATCATAACGCATGCGGAATACCGTTTCCTGTGCGATCTCGATCATCCATATATTTTGCAGCCAGGAGGTGAGCGAAAAGAGAACATACACCGCTGTCAGCCCCAGCAGAAACGTGATCCAGCTAGAGCTTGTCGCTTCCCCGGCTATAAATTGATCCACCGCCACGCCGACCATATATGGACCAAGCAAAGCCAGACCGGAGCTGGCCAAAACCATGAGCAGCACAAGCGAAAGCTTGACCTTGCGGCGTGCAAGGTAACTCCAGATTCGCCCCAGCGTACCTGACCAGTTTTTGGCTCTTGCCTTCGGTTTGCGTCCACTGCCTGAACGAAGTGATTCGGGATCAAGTGCAGGCCGTGGCTGACGGAACGGCTCAATGAATGCTTTGAACATACTGCGCACCCTCCCCGTATTGTGATTCATGAATTCGACGATAAAGCTCCGACGACTCCATCAAGTCTTCATGCTTGCCCTGTCCGATCAGCCTTCCATCGTCCAATAACAGGATCAAGTCGGCCGAAGTCGTCGAGCTGATCTTCTGCGTAATAATAAACGTCGTACAGGAGAGCTCCTCCAACGCATCCAGCAAGCGGCCTTCCGTAGCTACATCCAGTGCGCTTGTGCTGTCATCCAGAATGAGAATGCTTGGACGGCGCACCAAAGCTCTCGCAATCGAGAGGCGCTGCTTCTGTCCGCCGGAAAGGTTAACCCCTCTTTGGCCCAGCTGCGTATCATATCCATTCGGAAGCTGCTCGATCGTCTCATGAATTTGCGCACGTCTCGCTGCCTCTACAATCTCCTCCATTGAAGCATCCTCACGTCCCCAGGCAATATTCTCCCGCACGGAGCCGGTGAACAGGATTACCTCCTGTGGCACGTACCCGATTGAACCGCGCAGCGTCGGTAAATCCAGCGTTGACGCATCGGCGCCATCAATACGCACCTGCCCTTGTTCTTCGGTGTACAGCCGCGGAATCAGCTGCACCAAAGAAGATTTTCCAGAACCGGTTGCGCCCATAATGGCAATTCGCTCGCCCGCTCTGGCTGAGAACGAAATATCCTCGAGCACTTTAATCTCACTACCCGGGTAACTGAAGCCAACCTTGCGAAACTCTACCGCACCTTGCACAGTACGAGAATTATGTTCTTTCCGTGTAGAGCCCGCGCCAGAGCTTTCTGAACGATGATGGATTGAACTTGGGAGATCTACATGCTCTGTCCCTCTCTCGGACACACCCACTGGGGCCTTTTCACTTTCACTTACATTTTCACTTTCACTTTCACTTTGATCCCTCTGCCCAATCTTCCCAGTTTGCCCATTCTTGCTGTGCTCTTCCATCCATACAACCTGTCCGGTCTGATCACTCTTTCCATTCTCTCTAATCTGTGTAATATGACCAGTCAGGCTGCTTTGTCCCGTCCGTTCCGTCTCCGACGTATCCTCTGTCTCGAACACTTCATTCAGACGCTGTGCTGAAGCACTTGCCCGGGAAAAAGTGACCAGAATCCATGATAGCGCCGACATCGCTCCAATAGTACGCAGCAGATAGTTAATAACAGCAACGACTTCACCGACCGTTGCTGAGCCCGAGGCGATGTCCAGCCGCCCGAACCATAACACGGCAATAATACAGCCATTCATCATCAGGAGCATGAACGGCATTGTTGTCTCCGTCAGGCGCAGCGCGGAAATTGTGCCCTTCATCAGCTTGCCGCTGAAGCCGGCAAAGCGTTCAATCTCATGGCCCATCCGAACAAAGACACGGATCAGCCGGATGCCTGTCAGATTTTCCTGGATGACACCGTTCACGGCATCCAGTCTGCGCTGCACATTGCGGAACAGCAGCGCTGCCTTTTTGATCATCCAGATAACAAAGAAAAGCAACACAGGCACCATAACCACCAGCAGCAATCCCAGTCTCGGGTTTACCACCACCGCCATGATCATGCTGCCAATCACCACCAGCGGAACTCGTGTCATGAAGCGCAGGCTCATGAAGATCGTATCCTGCACCTGAGTAACATCCCCGGTCAATCGGGTGATAAGCGACGAAGTAGCAAAGCGGTTAAACACCGCATAGGAAAACGTTTGCATCTTCTCATACAGCTTCTCCCTCAGGTCATATCCAAACCCCAAACTGGCATGAGAGGCAAAAAATGAACTTGCAATGCCCGCGGCAAAAGCGATCAGCGCACTTACCACCAGCACGCCTCCCCACATCCACACAACGTTCAAGTCCCCCTGCTGGATACCATTATCAATAATTTTGGAGATCAGATACGGCTGAGCCAGCTCCACCGTTAATTCAATCAGCATCATGACTAACGCTGCAATGGCGGCGACCCGGTACTTCTTCAAGTGAACAAACAGCTTGATCATTCCCATTCCTCCGGCCCGGAGCATCATTCAGGCGATCCTGCACCTGGTTCTTGCCATCAGCTCCGTTATTCTCTTTCTTTAACTCTATGTAAAATTTCACGTATCCAATACGCTTATTATATCGCATTTTGAATCATCAAATCGCTAATATCTTACTTTCCTTCTTATTATTAACCCGAAATGGACACAGGTACAATACGTATGGCCCTTTAGAAATGAATTATTTTGTTATCTTTGGCACCCCCATGATGTTAATCCCCGGAGAATTATTATGAACGATGGAGAGAAAAAAAAGCCGCCAATTGGCGACCTTTTCAAGCAACTACGTTTTGTTCTCAGACAGCTAATAGCTGTAATGACATCATTAATTGGATTGAGGAATGGTCCCCAACAGGTTATCTATATAGATTCCGGCCAAAATTTTATCCCTCTGGATACCGCTGCTGCGTTCTTCGTCCTGAATTAATTTCTTTCTGGCAGCCTTTGCTACTTCGTACACCTGTTCACTAGGAACGGTAACCACACCATCGATGTCTCCAATGATCCAATCACCGGGCCGGATATTTGTCCCTCCTGCCGAGACCGGAATATTCGTATGCCCACCCCCGTACTTGTTGGATGACGCCGTTGTTGTGCCTCGGCTGAAAACGGGGAAATTCAGGTTGCGAATCCCTTCAATATCCCGGATGACGCCGTCAACGACCATCCCCTGAAGTCCGAAGGTTTGTGCAAGCCCTGCAACAAAGTCGCCTGCAACAGCCCGGCGAGTATCGCCCTGAGCTGCAATCACCAGCACATCACCGGGCTGGGCTTCCCGAATTCCCTGCAGAACGGTAAGATTATCTCCTGCGGGAATGCTCACCGTAAAGGCCCTCCCAACGATCCTGTGCTGGGGATCGATCGGTTTGATCGCATAATCCAGATTGGTCAACCCCCCTAGTACATCTGAAATACAGGTGGTTGGCAATCCAAGGAAAATGTTCTTTACCTCGATATCAGACATGATTCTTCTCTCCTCAAATAATTTATGGGGTAGGAACGATGGAATGACGGTTTTGGGGCACAGGTAAACCGAGATGTTCCCGAAGCGTGCTGCCTTCGTATTCGGTTCGGAATAACCCGCGATTCTGTAGCTCCGGTATAACTCCCTGAACAAAGTCATCAAACCCGTCTGGCAGAAAAGGAGGCATAATATTGAAGCCGTCCGCAGCATAACCTTCAAACCATTTCTGGATATGGTCAGCCAACTGGTTTGCGGTGCCCACCACAATGCGGTGCCCGCGTGCTCCCGCAACCTCACGGTACAGCTGACGCAGGGTAAGCCCTTTTTCCCTGGCAAGCTTCATCAGGAGCTGAGGTCTGCTCTTGCGACCATCCGACTCTGGAATATCCGGTATTGGATCATCGAGGGAGTAACCGCTCAGATCATATTGGAACCGTTCCTCCAACGTCACATAGGCTCGGGAGTCATCAATGAAATGCTGAAGTTCCTCATACTTCTCCTTGGCTTCCTTTTCGGTGTTGCCGATGACGGGAAACAAACCGGGAAGAATATGCAGGTGTTCTGGAGAGCGACCATACTTCGGCAGCCTCCCCTTAAGGCTTGCGTAAAAGGCCTGGGCATCTTCATAAGACTGTTGCGCTGTAAACACTACTTCTCCAATCCGCGCAGCCAGCTCTTGTCCCGGTCCCGATGACCCCGCCTGAATGATGACGGGATGACCTTGCGGACTCTGGGTCACACTTAATGGACCTTTAACAGCAAAATGCTTGCCTGTATGATTCAGCTCGTGCACTTTGCTTTGATCGATGTATTCACCGGTCTCCTTGTTTACAATGTAAGGGTCCTGTTCCCAACTGTCCCAAAGTCCCTTAACAACCTCGACGAATTCAGCCGCACGCTCATAACGCAAGTGGTGCTCCAGATGCGCTGTGTTAGAGAAATTTTGGGCTGCTTCCGGGCTGGATGTAGTCACCACATTCCACGCTGCCCGCCCCTCGCTTAGCTTATCCACCGAAGCGATAAGACGGGCGAGATTGAACGGATCGTAATACGTTGTGGAAGCCGTAACGGCCAAACCAATCTGCCGGGTTACCGTAGACAGCGCCGCCAATAGCGTAATCGGCTCAAAACGCGTCACCACCGAGGCCGGACTGCTTGCAGATGTCGTAAGTCCATCCGCCAAAAAGATCATATCCAGCTTCGCCTGCTCCGCCTTTTGCGCAACCTGCTTGATTAAATCAAAATTTTCGCTTCCGGATAGTGCCTTAGGGTGACGCCAGCCCGCCACATGATGGCCCGCACCTTGCACGAATAATCCCAGCTTCAGTTTTCTTCCCCTGCTCATATCAGCTGCACTCCCTTATCTCGCTTACTTCGAACCGAAAACGAATTGGCTGGACGGGTAAGTCCGAGATTCTCCCGCAGCGTATTTCCCCGATACTCTGTGTGAAACAATCCTCTCCGCTGCAGCTCGGGAATTACCAATCTGGCAAAATCCTCAAGGCCTGAAGGGAGTGCCTGCGGCCGGATGACAAAGCCATCACATGCACCGTTAGTGAACCACTCTTCCATCTCATCTGCCACCTGCTCGGCCGTACCGGCAAAAGTGCGGTGTCCATTGCCTCCAGACACCCTTTCGATCAGCTGGCGAATGGTAAGCTTTTCAGATTCAATCATATTTTTCATCAACTCAAACCGGCTTCGATTTTCATTAATGGTTGCTGGATCGGGAAGCTCAGGCACAGGCCCGTCGAGCGGATAAGAGGACAGATCCACCTTCAACCGCTTGGAGAGCCGGTACAATCCCAGTTCAGGAATAATAGACTCCCGCAGCTCGGCCTCTTTTTCTTTTGCTTCCGATTCGGTTGCGCCCACGACTACGCTGAATCCTGGAACGATCTTTACATCATCCGGATGGCGTCCGTATTTTTCTACCCGGGACTTGACGTCGGCATAAAATGCCTGGGCATCTGCCAATGTCTGCTGGGCTGTGTATATCAATTCTCCGATACGCGCCGCCAGCTCCTTGCCATCCTCCGAAGAACCTGCCTGGGCCAAAACCGGGTATCCCTGCGGTGGACGCGGCAGATTCAAGGGACCCTCCACGGAGAAAATTTCACTTTGATGCCTCACCGCATGAATACGCTCCACATCCGCATACAAGCCCCGAGCCTTGTCAAACTTGAGTGCATCGTCTTCCCAGCTGTCCCATAGTTTGGTGGCTAGCTGAACAAATTCCAATGCACGCTGATAACGCTCGGTATGCTCATAATTTTCTTTGCGGCCAAAATTAAGATGTGTATTCCCGATCCCCGTTGTCACGATATTCCAGCCCGCCCTGCCGCCGCTCAGATGGTCCAGGGAAGCGAACAGTCTGGCCGTGTGATAAGGCTCTGTATAAGAAGTAGATACCGTGGCTACAAGTCCGATTCGTTCAGTAACCCCTGCCAATGCGGATAAAAGGGTATACGGTTCCAGACGGCTAAGCGCCTGATGTTTCATATTCTCTCCAAGTTCGTAGGCATCGGCCAAAAATACGGTGTGGAATTTGGCCTGCTCAGCGATCAGCGCCATTTTTTTGTACAACGAAAATGAAGTGACGCCTTCCGGCTCAGCCGAAGGCAATCTCCATGCCGTTTCGTGAAAGCCTGTACTATTCATGAAAAAATTCAATATCATCTGGCGGTTCCTGTTCATTCGCTTGCCTCACCTCAGCTTTCATGTAATGTTTATAACGGAAAGTGACACGATACCCTGTGACCTGCTGTGAGTTCCCTGAGTTCAGGGGATTGATTCCGGCAAATTTCCTGTACTATCGGACATCTCGTATGAAACCTGCATCCTCGGGGTGGATTTGAGGGGCTTGGGACATCCCCTTGCAGCACGATTCGCTGCTTTTTATCCCTTGGATGCGATACAGGGATCGCTGACAGCAGGGATTGGGTGTACGGATGCCTTGGATGGCTGAACAAATCATTTTTGTCGGCCAGCTCTACGATTTTGCCAAGATACATTACTGCGATTTTATCGCTGACAAATTTGACGGAGGCTAAACCGTGCGCAATAAAAATAAATGTGATCCCTTGCTCCCGCCGAAGCTTCCTGAGCAAGTTAAGGATTTGTGCCTGAATGGATGCATCCAGTGCCGATACAGCTTCATCGCATACGATGAGCTTGGGTCTTAATGCCAGCGCTCTGGCAATGCTGATTCGTTGCCGTTGCCCACCGCTGAATTCATGCGGATACCGATCCAAGTGATGCTTGGCCAGACCAACCGTTTCCATTAATTCCACAAGTCTGCTTTCTAAAGACTCTCCCTTTGGCAGACCATGGATACGAAACGGCTCTGCAATAATGTCCCTGACCTTAAGCCTTGGATTCAATGAAGAATAGGGGTCCTGAAAGATCAATTGCAAGTCCGAACGTATGCTGCCAAGCTTCTTCTCACTCATGCCCGTCAGCCTTTGGTCCGCAAACCATACTTCTCCTTCCGTCGGCTCCTCTAATTGAAGTATCAGCTGCCCCAATGTCGATTTGCCACACCCTGATTCCCCTACAATGCCAAGCGTTTCTCCCTTGTGCACAACGAAGCTGAGGTCGTCAACGGCCTGAATGTGCCCCTTCTTTGCACCCAGCCATCCCGTTCTGTAGGGATAATATTTTTTTAGTCCCTGTACCATCAATAATGGTTCTTTATGATTTTCCGGCAATGCACTTTTCACCTTATCCCTCCCTGAGTCAGCGGATAAAAGCATCTTGCCCTATGACTTGCTTCAATCCACTCAAGTTCCGGTTTCTCTGTTCCACACCTGCTTGTTGCGAACGGGCATCTGGACTGAAAGGCACAGCCGGGGGGAAGTTCATGCAGGTTAGGAACCGTGCCCTTGATGGAAAAGAGCTCTTCCTGCTCGATATGAAGCTGGGGCAGCGACTTTAGCAGGCCGGAAGTATAAGGATGAAGCGGACGGTCGAACAGATCCTCTACCCGTGCCTCTTCTACGATTTCCCCTGCATACATTACGATGACCCGATCGGCCATTTCGGCAACGATCCCAAGATCATGCGTTATGAGAATCACGCCTGTATTCAGCTTGTTGCTCAAATCTTTGATGACTTCCAGAATCTGAGCCTGGACGGTAACATCCAAAGCTGTTGTAGGTTCATCTGCAATGAGCAGACTTGGATTACAGGATAATGCGGATGCGATCATCACTCGCTGCCTCATCCCTCCGGATAGCTGATGGGGAAAATAGTGATATGCCTTTTCCGGGTGTGCAATGCCAACGATTCTTAATAATTCGATGCTCCTAGCCTTGGCCTCGCTTCGCTTCAACCCCGTATGCGTCCGGAGCGACTCGGCAATTTGGCTACCAATCGTAAATACAGGATTGAGCGAAGTCATCGGTTCCTGAAAGATCATGGAAATTTCGCTGCCACGAATTTTTCTCATTTCGTTTTTGCTCAATGTAAGGAGATTGCGCCCTTTTAACTTGATTTCACCGGTAACCACTTTGCTTGGTGAATCAAGAAGCCCGATAATCGACAATGAGGTTACGCTTTTGCCTGAACCCGATTCACCGACAATACAAAGGGTTTCTCCTCTCCCTATTTCAAATGAAACCCGGTTGACTGCAGGAATGATCCCCTCCCTTGTTCTGAAAGAGGTTTGGAGATCCTTCACCTCCAGCAACATTTCGGGCATAGACATAGACACATCACCTCAAATCTGAATTTTGGATGAGAGCCACTCCGCCATACTGCCTATTTCAATTTGGGGTCCAGCCAGTCACGTAACCAATCTCCGACAAAAATGATCGCCAGTACCGTGATGGTAATGGCCAGTCCCGGAAGTGTAGCTACCCACCAGCTGGTAGCCAGATACTGCCTGCCGTCGCTGAGCATGCCTCCCCATGATACGGCCGGCGGCTGAATGCCCAATCCAAGAAAGCTCAAAGCGGCTTCTGATATAATGACTCTTCCCACATTAATCGTAGCAATGACAATAATCGATGAAATAATATTGGGCAGGATATGAATCCCTACAATTCGAAGTGTTTTGGCACCACTAACGCGGGCAGCACGCACATAATCACGCTCTCGTACACTCAGTACCTCACTTCGGACCAATCGGGTATAACTTACCCAGCCTGTGATGCCAATGACAAAGATTAGGGTCCCTATCCCTTCCCCAAGCACAAACATGAACAGCATCATGAACAAAATGGTAGGAATAGCGACAAAAGCATCTGTCACACGCATAATGATGGCATCAATCCACGAACCGTAGTACCCGGCCAAAAGACCAAGCACAATACCGATGATTCCCGAGATGATCACGGCGCTAAAACCGACGATTAGTGAGACCTGTGATCCATATAAAATCCGACTCCAAATATCACGACCCAGCCCATCGGTACCCAGGGCGTATTCCCAAGTTCCGCCTTCTGCCCACGCAGGGGGAAGAAGCTTTTGTGCAATATTTGCCTTTGACGCATCATGTGGCGCAATATAAGGTGCAGCGAGTGATAGTAATATGATTATCAGAAGCAGGAACAGGCCCACAACCCCGGTCTTACTCTTGAACATGTTCCTCCAACTACCTCTGCGTTGCTGCGCTTCCCCATGGGATGAGTGAGCCGGCATAACCAGTGATGCTTCTGTCTGAATGGATTTTGACAAATCCATCCCCTCCAATCCCTCTTTACGTTGTTGCCTATTCTTTCAGGGTAATGTCTTCTGCGTAGAACATCTCATCCGCACGTGGAGTAAAGTCTATTCTGTTGCTCACTCCATAATTGAATTTATTCTGATACAGAAAAATTCTTGGGCGCTCTTCCGCCAGAATGGATTGCACCTTTTGGTACTGAGCTTCCCTTTTTTGGTCGTCCAGGTTCACTGAAGCTTCAGTGAGTAGTTCATCGACTTCTGGATTGTTATAATCTGTTTGGCCTTTGGCATTTTCCGATTTGAACACTTCCAATTGAAGCGGGGCTTCGAACATGGAATTGCCTTTGCCTTGCAAGGCCAGTTCCTTAAACGTGTTGGAATTGTCTCGCTGCTTGTACTGCGTCTGCTCCAAAATTTCAAGATTCACTTTAAAATTAGCCTCTGTCAGATAGGCGGCGATGGCCTCTGCGACCTCTTTGGTGCTAGCCGGGCTGCTGAGCGTCAGCTCAACTCCGTTTGGATAACCTGCCTCCACAAGCAATTGCTTGGCACGATCCGGATTATAGAGATTGGTATTAAACAGGTCAGGATTGAATCCCAAAATACCAGGTCCAATTGCTTCTTGAGTCGGGACTCCCGCGCCTTCGAGCACATTGTCCACCAATGTTTGTTTATCGATTGCAAGCTCAATCGCTTCCCGAACCTTAGGATCTGCAGTTACAGTTCCGGGGGTCTGACGCACCAGCAAGCTTTGGACTCGGGCACTCTCCAGATCCGTATAATAAGTCTTGCCACTGTCCTTGACCCGCTGGACATCTCCTGGGGGAATAATCACGGCGATATCAACCGAACCTGTAAGAAGCTCGGATATGCGTGTTGTAGATTCGGGTATTGTACGGAAAATGACCCTGTCCCATTTTGGCTCTCCAGCGTAGTAGTCTGCGTTTTTGACAAGTTCAACCCGGTCATCCTTAATCCATCGATCAAACTTGTAGGGCCCTGTCCCCACCGGAGCCGCATTGAAACCTTCAACGCCTTTTTCCTGAAAATATTTGGCTGGCAAAATGCCGGAGCTTATTCGACTCAACCTGGATAGCAAAATGGGGTCAGGCTCTTTCGTTATAATATCAACGGTATAATCATCCTTGATCTCAACCCGGTCAATGATATTGTACGAGGGATAATCGATGAGGGATTTGTCACGTGCTACCCTTTCAAGGGTGAATTTCACATCTTCTGAGGTGAACGGGTCTCCATTATGGAATGTAACCCCTTCTCTCAGAATAAAGTGCCATGTCAGATCATCCGTTCTTTCCCAGGAAACGGCAAGACCCGGCAGCTTCTTTTGGGGGTCGGAAGCATCTTTTTTGACAAGGTACTCAAACAGATTCACATGAATGGATTCGGTTTGTGTGTTGCCATGATCGTGGACATCAAAAGTGACATTATCAATGGTATTGCCGATGGTCAGCACTTTTTCGTCGCCAGACGAGCCGGTGCTTACTGAAGCGGTGTTATTGCACCCGGTGATAACTAAAAGGAATATGAGCAGGGTTAGTGGCCATTTATACAAACGTTGCATCGTTTAATCCGCCTTTCTCTGATGGGTGATCCAAAACATATACCAAGTTTAATTATAGGTTAAGTAGGATTAATGTCGTCGGACATTAGGAGCTGTATTTAATCCGTGGATCCAACAGCTTGTACACGATGTCTGTGAGCAGATTAATCAGGATTACGATAAATGCAATTATGAATACGGCAGCCTGTATGATCGCCATATCATGTGTGTTGATCGCCTGGACAATAAGCAAGCCCATGCCTGGCCATGAAAAAACCGTTTCGGTGACCAGCGATCCACTGACCAGATTGGTCAGCTGCAATCCGGATATCGTCACGACCGGAATCAGGGCATTTCTCAGAGCATGTTTGCCCAAGACAATTATTTCTCGTAGCCCCTTACTTCGGGCCGTCCGGATATAATCCTGACCGATAATTTCAAGAAAGCTTGAACGAATCATCCGAGTCATCTCGGCGGCAATGCCAGTGCCCAGTGTGAGCGCAGGTAGAATCAAGTGTGAGAAGCCGCCTCTTCCCGACACGGGCGTCCATTCCAGTTTGACGGAGACAAGCAGGATCAGCATGATCCCGACCCAAAAGTTAGGCATTGCCTTGCCAAGAACGGATATGCCCGAGATCAGCAGATCCATAAACGAGTTTCGTTTGACCGCCGACCATATGCCAAGAGGGATGGAAATACAGCAGGCCACGACCATCGAAGCCGCCGCCAGTTCGAAGCTGGCAGGTAATCTCTCCAATACGATGGGCAGGGCGGATTGACCGTAACGGAAGGAGTCACCGAAGTCCCCCCGCAGCAAATTGGATACAAATATGGAATACTGTACATATAAAGGCTGGTCCAGACCCAAGGCAGTCCTTAGAACCTGCCTGTCTTCAGCTGTGGCTGTATCTGGAAGCATCATAGCTACCGGATCACCTGTGACATGAACGAGTATAAATACAATCATTGTAATAATGAAGAGAACCGGGACTATCTGAAGCAAGGATCGAACGATATATTTGGCCATTTTTTTAATTCCCTTGTTCTGATGCTGCTCCTTGAAGACCGGAGACAGCGTTTAACACAACCTCGCCTGTGATGGTCTGGGGATTAAGCAAAAGATTGTATATAGGGCATACTCGCTCAACCGTTTCATGAAGTTCCTTGATTTTTTCGGGGCTTTCGTCAGAGGTAATGTGAATTTTGTAATGAATATTGTGCGGATAGATAGGGACATGTTCAAACCCTTCTTGTCCAGCCAGGGGATGTTCCTGTCCATGAACCTCGATCTCGAGGGATTCTAGCGAAATGCCGAGCTTGGCAGCCTGGATCAATGTAATGTGGGTCATGCAGCTGCCCAGAACGCCCAGTTGAATTTCCGGCGATGCCGGGCCAAGACTATATCCGGCAAAATTTTCGGGACTATCGCTAATGATCTGAAAATCCCTGATCCGAATCTCGCGGACCCCGCTTCTACCTGCCGCGCGTACCTTGGCGGAATAGTTTCTTGGCTCCGGGTTGGCTAGTGCCTGTTGATGTAACGCCTGTGCGGCTTCTCTTTTCTGTGCAAGGTACTCATTCAACGTTGCCATAATTTCCATCTCCCTTAAATATATGTGTCAGATTCACATCAAATCGCAGAACAGAACTAAAATTGAATTAACCTATGAGTTTAGTTGGTTTATCAACTGACTTTATCCATTCTTGTGACGACGTTTACTGGAAATGTAACTGTAATTCACTCTAACTGAAAGTGTGAGATAAATAAAATAAGAAATCTCTATGCTTGACCATTACGAATTCCTATGATACCTATAGGGATTTGTTAAAATCAAAGTTTTTCAGAAATTGCACAAAGGCATTGACTTGATTAAGCTGCATGAATTCCTCGTGATAAAACATATATGTCCGACGGATGATGGGCTCCCCCTTCCTGTTCTTGATATGGATTTTCATCAGTTTCTCTCCGTTGAAGTACATGCTTGGCATGATGGCGTAACCCAATCCATTCATCACCATCTCCCTGGCTGAGTCTGCATGATCAACCTCCATGCCTATTCTGGGAGGTACGGAATAATGGTCGGACCACCAATTATCAATCTCGGATTTAAGAACCTGATCGGTCGTGTAATCAATCCGAGGCCGATGTGGCAGGTCTTCCAGGGTGAGCGCCTCCTTGGACACCACACATAACGTGTCCTGAAACAGAAAATGTTTCTCCCCGTTCCATGTATAATCCCCCCGAATGAGCCCGATATGGATATCTTGGTTCAATATCAGGTTGTGAATGGTTTTACTGCGTGCAGTAGTGACCTTATACTCCACCTCCGGATATAGTTCCTTGAACATCTGCAGCATCCGGGGAAGCTTGTTCTTGGTAAAAAAATAGCCGACGCCAAGTCTCAGTGTCCCGGTAACCTGGTCATCCAGCTTAAGTAAATCATCCTTAATATGTTGATATCTTTTGAGCATTTCATCAGCTGCTTTTGCCATATATTCACCATGGGGAGTAAAATCTACGCCTCTTCTTCCCCTTTGCACAATCGTGGTTTCAAATTCTTTCTCGATTTGTTGAATCCTTGCCGTTAGTGCTGGCTGTGACATGAACAGATTCTGCGCGGTCTTTGTGATATTACGCTGCTTGTACAATTCCTGCAGAATTCGCCAATCCCGTTCTTCCACTTCATCCCCCCCCTATCAATGCAAACTATTCCAATTAATTAACTTTGATTTTAAATTATATTATATTACTTTAATTTGTTTGTATAGAAATTTAGTTGGTTTTTTTTAATCCAGGCACCTATAATCGGTGCAGCTCTTTCTTCAGATATTCCCGACGCTCTGCCACATAGGTACGAATCTTTTCGGGTTCACCATAAAAAACATGAATGGGCCATTTCATGTACGGATCCTGCTCCACAGCTTCACGGATCTGACCGTGTAATCGATACACTACCGGCATAATTCGTTTCTCGGTGAAAACGTTCATCAGATGCTGCTGCAACATTCTCTTGTACTGCTGACGGAAAAGGCGGAAGGCAAGCAGCCGCCCGGTCAATTTGTTATATCCCTGAATCCGTACGAGATTAGGATCTACTCTCGCACCATAACAGTTTCTTCCCCAAGTTCCCTCATAATCCCATGGCAGGATACCATACCTCCGGGTCTTGCTCTTCTCATACCATGTGTAATTCTGATGAAACCCGTCGAAATTGCCTGTAAGCACAGCTCCACTCAGCCAGCGCAAATAGTTATCCGTATCCATTCTCGCCTGCAAAAAGCGAAGCAGGTCCTGCCTAGACTTCGTATTCAGCTGCTGAATAAAGGTACGGAGCCTCGTGCGATCCTCGTCCTTGCCGCGTATCAATGTATATCCAGATAGTATATCCTTGTTTGTTTTAGCCGAATTCAGTGCAAATCCCGCATGATCATTTACCGCATAGAAGATGCTTCGAACAGGCATTTTTCGTTGCCGAAAAAAGAACGATTTAACTCCCTCAATACGCAAATAAACACCCTCTAGCTGTCCGTTCAGATACAGTATACAGTGCTGCGTCGACGGAGCCGGAACACGTAGGGATTCGAAAAAACGGAACGAGAGTGCATTGCGCAGCAATGATGGGTCATCATACTCGGCATTGAAATGAAATGTTCTGCTGGACGTTCGAATTTCAAAAGACTTTTTGACATAGCCGCGTGTGTGCCCTCCCCGATATCGAATTCGAATGGGAAGCTGCTTGCCATGCATCTGCATCGTTCCGTTCACAAACGTATCGGACCAGATATTAGATGTTAACTTTTGATACTCGTTATCGGACACCGTGATGTGGTAGACAGGTAGAGCCATTTCCATCCGCCTTTCGAAAACCCCTGAGATTGCCCGTAGGCTATTACATCATCCTATGCACATATACATCAGGCCGTAAGGGCGAATGTACAGCCTATTTTTGGAACCATATGTAAATAAAATCATATTTTCGCTTGAAAAACCACAACACGAATCTATAAATTACCATTTCTCTCATAGATTACTGCCAATTTACTATAAAAATAGTTGTCCGTTGGTTCCTCAGATGTTACGGACACATATGATTAAACTACAGACAGACTCCAATGACGAGTGTTAGGGATTCATATAACAACCGTCAATGGCCTATCTGAACTTATATCCGGGAAGGGGCAAAATACAATGTCTATGCATGGTCATGGAATGAGAAGTTTACTTGGAAGAGAAGTCAAGATTAACCGTGGTGGACCAGATTCAGTACTAGGCACATTAATGGATGTACACTGGGACTATTTAGCTGTGAGCTGCAAGGAAGGTATCGTATATGTGAGTGATTCTCATGTCAAAAGCATTACGGAAACAGGTCGTTCCGGTGGAGCCAAAGGACCAATGGGGAATCCGATCCCAGCTAACACGTTCCTTGGCGTTATGCAGGCACTTCGCTTCCGTCAGGTACAGATCAACCGCGGAGGTCCGGAAAAAGTGGAAGGCATCCTGGCCGATGCCAACCAGAGTCAATTGATTTTGACGTTGAAAAACCAGGAGATTGTCCGTATTCCTTTACAACATGTGAAATCCGTCTCTCTGGTTCGCGGAAGCAGCAACAATAATAACAACAGCAAAAACACAAGCCAGGGGAACAAAACACAAAATACGCAATCCGGGGGAAATCGTTCCCAAGGGAATCGCAGTGCAGGTAACCAAGCCTGTGGGAATAAATCACAAGGAAATAAATCGAACAACAAGTCACGTGGCAATCAGTCTCACGGAAACAAGTCTGGTGGAAACAAAACACGGGGGAATCAATCTCGCGGAAATAAGTCTGGTGGCAGACGATAATTTGACTATGCTGAGGAGCTAAGCTACAGCCAGTTTAAAGGGGGGAATGATCATGCTGATCTTTATTGCAATCGTCTTGACAGGTGTGCCTTTCTATTGGCTCATTATGCCAGGAAGGCCCACTCCGACTTATGAACATCCGATTCAATCTTCACAAGGACTTCTCCCCCTGGGAGGTGAATCACAGTAAATGCCTGATTACCAGTTGTGGTTAACCTTCGGGGTATTTATCATCACTGTTATTTTCCTGATGTGGCGGCCTGGCGGATTAAATGAATCCATACCCACCTCGCTTGGCGCCCTGCTTCTTATCCTGACTGGTGTAAGCAGTTTGGGGCATATCCTGGGCATTTTCGAAATTGTATCCGGGGCAGCGATTACGATCCTCTCCACCATTGTTATGTCGATTATTCTGGATAGTATCGGCTTTTTTCGCTGGATCGCTGTGAATATGATTGAAAGGGCACGAGGCTCCGGCTTTCGATTGTTCTGGCTGATTCTATTGCTCTGTTTTCTCATGACCATTTTCTTCAACAACGACGGCAGCATTCTGATCACGACCCCCATCATCATTCGAATCTGTTCCATGTTACGTCTGAAAATTCATCAGCAGCTGCCCTACCTCATCTCCGGTGCACTCATCGCTACAGCTTCCAGCGCTCCCATTGGACTCAGTAATCTGGCTAACCTGATCGCTTTGAAGATGGTGGGATTAAACTTGAATGCCTATACTCAGATGATGTTTGTACCATCCATGCTCGGGATTATCGCAATGACTCTCCTGCTGCTCTACTATTTTCGCAGAAGCATACCCAAAGTTATTCATCAATTCCCCGTATCCATGCAAAATTCATCTGGATCAGGTTATCATCCACTGCAGACAACAGAATCCGAATCCCATAATTCCAAAAACAATGTAGACTGGTGGTTGTTCCGTGTTTGTATCGGGATTGTTGTATTGATCCGGGCAGGATATTTTCTCGCTGAGCAATTCGGTATACACATGGAGATTGTCGCCATCACCGGAGTTGTTATGATGCTCGCTGTACGGTGGTATCGCACACGATCCGGACTGAAAGATGTCGTGACACAGACGCCGTGGCATATTCTACTCTTTGCTTTCAGCATCTATATTATCGTGGACAGTCTTCACCGAGCCGGGATGACATCATGGATTACCGAATTCACAGGTCCGATTGCAGAAGGAGGAAATGCCAGTCTTATTGCTGTATCCGGGTTACTGTTAACGGTGCTATCTAATTTGTTCAACAATCTGCCTTCTGTCATGATCGGAACATTCGCTGTTACTGACCTTCATTTGAGTGATACCCAGTTACATCTAGCATACCTTGCTAATATACTAGGCAGTGACATTGGAGCATTATTGACACCCATAGGCACACTTGCCACCTTAATCTGGATGTATATATTACGGACTCACCATATTCGAGTCTCATGGAAACAGTATATGAAAGTCACCTTCATAGTGATACCCATCAGTTTAATTATTAGCCTATTCTCCTTATATATTTGGGTAGCTATGCTGTTTTGAGAGGAGGTAAACTGTGAAACCTGCTATGACATGGTTAGGTAAAACCATTGAGTTTGAGCTGTCCGGCTGCAAATTGCCTATTCAGGGTGAGGTCATTGATGTAGGCGAGGATATCATGGTTCTGTATGGTAATCAGCGTTACATTTATGTGCCGCTCCATCATCTTCAAACGATGCATTTTACCAGATCAGAAGAAAATACAACTAGCATGGACGTGCCTGCACCTGATCCTGAAATGGACCATAACAATATCTCGTACCGAAAAGTACTCATGAATGCTCGCGGAAAATTTAGTGAAATCTCTATTGGTCGACGAAAGCTGCACGGATATATTACCAGCATCATGAACGACTATTTTATTTTCTATTCACCTCTGCACCAATCTGTCTATGTATCCATCCATCATCTGAAATATATTATCCCCTCTCCCTCCAACAGCAGACCATTTGCGATGGATCATCAACATTTCCCGATACAACCATCAACGATCTCCCTCTCTCGCACACTCGATCAACAACTGCAAAAAATGGTAGGGGAACTCGTCATCCTGAATCTGGATTACAAACCTGAGCAGACAGGATTACTGAAAAATGTAAATGACAAGTTAATTGAAGTCATTGATGCAGAAGGCTATACACGGTTTATGCACACGAGTCACGTTCAAACACTTCATTTGCCCTAATGGTTAAAACGAAACAGGGATATTTCGAAGATTGACAATGTCATCTGGAATATCCCTGTTTCATCTTTTTTTGCCGACTCTGACCAAATTCTGAATTTTGACTCAAAATCCCGCTACTTGATTCCTTTGGCCTTAGCCATATGCTCGGCTCGAATCTGTTGGTCCGTCGAATTCGCGGCATGCAGCATATCCCAGATCGCCTGAATGTCCTGCTCTTTATATAAGGTCTCGGGCAGCTCGGACTCCAGCCGTTCGGTTTTGCGCTGAATCGTTTCCACTAATTCATGGTCATAAATCACCATTTCATCCGAATTTACATATCTTACGGCCGGATCGACGCTGATGCGGCAGCGGTTCGTAAACGTGACCATGGAGACCACGCGAACCCGTTTGTAATCTCCAAGATGGGCCTGGACAGCTTCAACATGGGCACGGTGCTGCATGAGCGGATTGTACATTTTGACCCGACTGCTGCTGACCGTCCAATTGGCCTCCCGGCGGCCGCCGCGAATCTCTCCTGTAGTCAGATTCCGGGTTTCGATCACAAAGATCGACCGCGGGCCAACCACGACATGATCCACTTGCGAATACCCTGAACGAGACTTAGGATTGCTCACCAGCAGGTCGTTCAGCACCTTATACTCACGAGGCAGACCTAGCAGAAGCTCGGCTGTGGATGGCTCTTGCGGTGCGCTGATCCAGTCGGGATCAGACTTCTTCTTTTTGCGCCGACTGCGTGTCAGACGAGGGGGAATGCCCGTGGCTGGCGATAAAGCAGAAGCAGGCGCAGGAGACGGGACAGCATCTGTAAGTGGACTCGCAAGCTCCGGTCGTGTCTTGAACAGAGACAGGATTTTCTTGAACATGGGCAAGCTCCGTTCTATTTAGAGTGGCTTATTCATTATGTAGATGTTTCGCGCAACCCGCATCATGCAAGATGTTTGGCACCTTATGATCAAGCATACTTCTATACCTTATGTCGGATAAAGTCGAACAAAAATAAAGGGCATTGGATCAAATTCATTGTTATGTTAAATGTACATAATATCCAATACCCTAATCTGCGACTTTAGACACATGCTGCACTCCAAAATCCTGCCCGCAATTCCAAGAAAAAAGCAGCAGCCCCTTGCCTTACACCAAAGAGTCCGCTGCTGCCTTCACGTTGTACACGCCTTATTTAAGCCTGAAGATAGTAAGTGTACAACACCTGTGTACCTTTCTCGTCCATGCCGTTCTTTGATATTTCCTGATACAGAGATTCAGCAAGGGCCAGTCCTGGGGTTTTCATGCCCATCGCTTGAGCTGATTCGAGAGCAATTCCCATGTCCTTGATAAAATGTTTCACGTAAAATCCAGGCTCATAATCGCCTTTGATCATACGCGGTCCGAGGTTGCTGAGAGACCAGCTCCCGGCTGCGCCTGTCGCAATACTTTTCAGCACATTCTCCGCGTCCAGTCCCGACGTCTTGGCATAGGCGAGTGCTTCGCATACGCCCAGCATGCCAGAGGCGATGGCAATCTGGTTGCACATTTTAGTATGCTGTCCGGCGCCTGGCTTGCCCTGCAGCACAATGTTGGTGCCCATCTGCTCAAAAATCGGACGCACCGCTTCAAATGCTTCCGCGGCACCACCCACCATTATGGACAGCCTGCCGTCCCTTGCGCCAATATCGCCGCCGGATACAGGCGCGTCCAGTGCAAACAGCCCTCTGGCTGCTGCTGCCTCCGAGATGCGTGCAGCCAGCAGCGGACTGGAGGTGGTCATGTCAATCAGGTACGAGCCTGGTTTCGCGTGAGCAACAAGCCCATGCTCCCCGAGATAAATCTCTTCAACATCTTTCGGATAACCCACCATTGTAATAATTACATCACACACTTCTGCCAATGCAGCTGGTGTTTCATGCCAGACAGCCCCTTCATTCACCAGTTCCTCTGCTTTGGAAGCTGTACGCGTGTATACGTGAAGTGCATATCCTGCGCGCTGGATATGACCGGCCATGCTTTTGCCCATAACGCCAGTTCCTATAAAGCCTACTTTAGTCTCTTCAGGTGATTTTACCGATTGTGTCATTGCCGTTTTCCTCCCTGTACTTGGATGATATATGTGCTCGTCTACGATTCCATGAGCCTGGTTCAACTTTTCAACTTCAATTATAACTTCGGCTTCTGTGATGCAGGTGGTGAAACGCTTCCGCATTCCTGTAACGATCTCCAGAAACGCTATTTTGGCCATATCACCCGATTTTATTTTCTAACGATCTCAGGAGAGCTTATTTGGAGAATTCGATGTGAAAACGGGCACTTCTCGCGTGTTTTCAGCTAAATAAGGCTTCTGGGAATCGTTACAATTTCTGAAGGCCTTATTTTGCTCCAATAAGCTCATCTGGAATCGTTAAAATAAATATCGTCCATACACTTCGCAATCTATGTGTTACTCGACCTATATGTTATATGTTATAGCTTTCTCCCCGGCCCGTCTATCTCGGGCTGCGTTTTCTGTGAAAAAAACTGAAAAGCGAATCATTTTCTCATAGACTGTACAACCTAACGGAAACGTAGTGAAGCGGAAGGGAGATTCGCATGGGGCAGGATAAAGGACAGATTACAATCTGGTTATCCATTTCAATTATTTTACTCAGCGCAGGGCTGGTCTGCCATGTCTTGTCCATCCCGGCTATTCTGGATGCAGCAGGTCGTGATGGTTGGCTGTCTGTGCTTGCAGCAGCACCGCTATTTATGCTTTTTCTGGCTATGATGTTTATCATTATGCGCCGTATTCACGGGCAGCGGCTTCCGGACTGGATTGCAAGGGAATTTGGTCACGTAACTGCCTGGATTTTTCGCATTACCGCGGCTCTGCTGCTTTTTTCACTGGGAACACATACGTTATATGAAACAACCAACTGGACCGTATCGACTTACCTTCCTTTTACGCCAACCTATGTGCTCGCTGGTGCTGGTGCTTTGGTTGCTGCCTGGTCCGCTGCCAAAGGGATTCGCTCGATTGCGATGACCTCCAGCATTCTGTTACCATTTGTCATTGTGCTCGGGTACTTTGTGATGTCTGCCAATATGAAATACAAGGACTATAGCCAACTGTTTCCTATGGTGGAGCATGGCTGGACTCCCGTGTTGCGGGGTGTAATCTACTCTTTGGCGGGGCTATTGGAAATCTGGATTCTGATGCTCTTTCAGCATGAGATCAAAAGCAGGTTTCGCTGGTGGCATATTCTGTTGCTGGGCATCTTTATGATCAGTATGGCTGTCGGCCCCACGATGGGCGCCATTGTGGAATTTGGGCCAGAAGAGGCGGCCAAGCAACGTAACAGTCCATTCGAACAGTGGAAGCTGGTCAATATCGGAAAGTTGTTTCAACACGTTGATTTTCTATCCATCTATCAGTGGCTCAGCGGAGCTTTTGCTCGTTTGGCGATCTCCATGTACCTCATTGTTGATCTGCTCAACTTCCGCAGACCCGGGAAACGATACATTGCCATCCTCTGTGTCACACTGCTGATGTCTGCTTTGGCCATTCAATGGTGGCGCATTGATTATGTTGATTATTATGTGAACCACATTCAATTTCCTGTCATGCTGTCTTACGTCTCCATCGTCACCATTTTGCTTACACTGGCTGCTCTACTACATAAAAAGGACAAGGAGGAACCTGCTCATGGCCCTTCCACCGCGAACGACACCAATCCAACCAAAGGATGAAGCTTTCCGCATTACACAGCATCATCTGAAGACCTTTTTCTCCGGGTCAGATGATGTCATTATCGACAGTCATACCCTTGGAGATGGGCAAACGAAGCTGCTAATGGCCTACTGCAGCGGTATGGTGGATACCCAGATTATCTATGATATCATCCTGCCCGAACTCAAACGAACCTATGAATTGACTCGCTTCATACGTTTGTCCGATATAGAAAAGCATATCAGTCTGGAATGGAACATTGTGGATACACAGGACCCGCAATATGGCGCGGACCTGATATCACTTCGTGTTTTTGAAGGGCATCTTCTCATCGGTCTCCCCTCGCTTCAAACGATGTGGAGTATGGATATTTCCAACATGCCAACACGAACTCCAGAAGAATCTACAACCGAGGTATCCATTCGCGGAGCAAGGGATGGCTTCATTGAACCACTGGCTGTAAATGTCGCCTTGATCCGCACCCGGCTACGAACAGCCGATCTGGCTTGTAACATTGAACTGATCGGTTCATTGTCTGCAACCAAGGTAGCGTTGATGTATATGAAAAATGTAGCCAACCTCGGGCTGATTGATGATGTAAAGCATCGTCTGCGCACCATCCAGACCGAACGTCTGATGACAGCCAACGAACTGGAGGAGTTATTATCTCCTGCCAAGATCACTTTGTTTCCATTAACGCATTACACAGGAAGACCTGATTTCGCAGCAGAATGCTTGCTGAACGGTCGCTTTATTCTCATTGTCGATGGCAATCCGAGCGCCATTATCGGGCCTGTTAATCTGTTTCTTCTGCTCAAATCCCCAGAGGATGCAAGCTTTCCTTTTCTATCGGTTAATATGGGGCGTATGCTGCGATTCATCGGTCTGTTTGTCACCCTGTTTCTTCCAGGATTTTATATTGCACTGACCTCATTTCATATGGACCAGATTCCTTTCCCCCTTGTGGCAACGATCTCTGCGGGCCGAATGGGGCTGCCGATGGAGTCCGGTGTGGAGATGTTTCTGATCATGCTGCTTATGGAATTATTCCGTGAGGCCGGGGTTCGTTTGCCGAGTGCCATCGGTCAGACACTGACGGTTGTGGGCGGTCTGATTATTGGTGATTCTGCCATCCGGGCAGGCATGGTTTCACCGCTGATGATTGTTGTCATTGCCTTGACCATTGTAGCCGGTGCGACCATTGTCAATCAGGTTATGATCAGTTCGATCCTGATTCTGCGTTTCCTGTGCTTTATCCTTGGAGCTACACTAGGAATCTACGGATTCATTCTGTCCATGATTCTGTTTCTGGTCTATTTGACAGATCTGAAATCCTTCGGCATCCCGTATCTGACCCCCTTATCACCGCTTAACATCAGGCAAGCCTTTGTGTCCCTGTTCAAAATGCCAACCAGTCTCCGAAAACGCCGTCCTGTCTATTTGGAGACACAGAAGCCGAGCAAGCAGGGTAAAAGAAAATGAGCCGATTCCTTGCACGCTGCCTGCTTACAATGCTGAGCCTGTCTCTTTGCCTCATGACAACCGGATGCTGGAGCTCTTACGAAATTCAGCAGGTCGATTACGCCAAAGCCATCGGTGTTGAATACAAGGACGGCATGTATCACCTCTATGTACAGACACTGGACTTCTCCAGCGTGGCAAAAAGTGATAATTCCAGCAAAACGTCGCAAGCTCCGCCGATCTGGGTAGGCCATGCTGAAGGCCCAACGATGAGCCTTGCTATGAATGAATTGTGGCGTGCCTCACAGCTTCACATCGCCTGGGGGCATGTCACCGCCATCGTGTTGGCTGAGAGTGTGCTGAACAACAAGCATATTAAGGACGTATTTGATATGATGGGTCGTTTCCCGGAAGCACGTTACACAACTTGGGTGTACGGCACCAAAGATTCTCTGTTGGACATTCTAAGCACCGCGTCCATCTACAATCTGTCACCGCTGGACAGTGTGCTGCATAACCCGCTACCCAGCTATCTGGAAAATTCCTTGTTTAAACCTGTACTCAGCTTCGAGCTAATTGCAACACACAATGATCCGGCAACGACAACGTATCTGCCTGCCATTACCTTGAACAAAGATCTGTGGCTTCAGAACAAAAAAAAGCACGAGCTGTTCCTGATTGAAGGCGCCTTTTTCGAGCGAATGGGTGAGAAATTCGAGTTCCTGCCTAAAAGTCAGCTACCTGGTTATCACTGGCTGATCAAAGGTATGCGCCGAGCCCCCTTGCTTATTCAAAAAGATGATGTCATCTACGGTGCCCTTAGTGTAGGATTACCTACAATCAAGATCAAGCCGATTATACGGGGAGAACGGGTTACGTTCAAAATAGATGCCAAATATCTGACTGCTTTGTATGAATACCTTGTGCCTATGTCTTATGATGAAATGACCCGGATTAGCGAGGAAACAATCAAAAAGCAGATCATGGAAACATACCGTAACGGTTTGAAGCGTGGGGTGGATGTGTATGGTTTGCAGGAGCACTTGTACCGCAAAAACCCGAAGCTCTGGAACAAGCTGAGCGGTGATGGGGAAAACTTGATTCTCACCGAGGATTCCATAGAAGAATTAAATGTTCACCTCACGATCCCATATACAGGCCGCTATAAACGGAAAGTGTGACAAATAAAGATGCAAAGCCCTTCCGCGGTATATGAAAAGTATGTACGGGAAGGGCTTTGGATTTTGATTATTTTTTTATATTGATTACTTTATTTATTACTTATTTCAGTTAACTTTCGAGGCAGCAAAAACTGTTCCAGCAACCAACCAACGATTACAGATACGGATAATCCAAACAATAAAATGGGGAAATTATAGAACAAGGTATTCGTATATTGATTCAACCACCCGAATCGGTACACAACCGACCCTGGATTATCTGTATATCCGTTGACTGAAGGCGCAGCCCCTCAATAAAATGAAGCTGCCAGCAGACCGATAGCACACTCATGACTAATGCACCAACGACAATAATGATATTCCCTTTTCTCCCCCAATACTCTCGTTGGTCATAAAACCACCATCTGCACCTGTATACGGTCCACAAACAGAGGATTATAAAAGAAATCAACGCCGGAAATAAGGCCAGAATTCCGAGATTCCCATTACCTGATATCCCCTTTCCTGCTTCATGCTTGATGGTCATCACATGTACTGCGAGCACCATGAACACGTTCCATATCAAAAAGACAAAGTAGGGTCTGTTTATCCGTTTCATCACGTTTATCAGCTGCCTCCTATCCGTCCTGATCGGTTCTCCTCTTCTCATTTCCAATAGTAGTTCATGACTCTTAATCGTGTTGTGAGGATCAACATTTGCGGGATTAACACAAAGATTACATACATCAGCACAATTAACCATAGATGAGCGGCAAAATGTTCTGCACCGAATGTAGGCTTTGGACGCTCAATAAAATACCACCATATTGGAATGGCTACTCCCCATGTTAACACTGTAGAAGCCAGCATATCCTTCACATCACTCCATAAGAAACAAAACAAAGCAGCAAACAATATAGGAAAAACCCATGAATCTAAGATTGGTCCCCAGCTCTGAAAAATAAAAATGATCGCAGGATACAGAAGATTGATCGTCCAGCGCCAGATTGGATTTTTATAGATCGCCATGCTTCCTCCTTCTTGGAAAAACAATATAAATTAAAGCATATTTTTGGAATCTACAGCTCACACTACCTTTAGAAAAATACGGAAGGAGTAACGGCATGAGTTTGAAAAAACAATTAGTTGTTATAGGAACCATATTCGTATGTATATCCTTGGTATGGGGGTGTGGAAACGGGAACAACAATACCAGCCGATCGGCCGTAGATCAGCCTAATCATAATGAACAGGCCCAAAGCTGGGGAGACCCTAAACGCCTTGAAGCCTCTCACCTTGAAGCACTTGAGCGCATGGAAAAGGATCACATTCATCGCATGGTTTCCCTGAGCGTAAGTACGGATGAGGATCAGGTGATGACAACACTGGAACGTTCCAGTCAGAAACTGGAAGAGATGAGGCCACTCGCCGAGATGCTGCAGTATGACGGTCATCCTGCTTTGCTACAACGAATTCAGGAGATGTCAGGAGATATTGAAGGCTCCAAGAATGCAGTGGCCGAAATGAAAAGCAAACCTCAATCCGGAAAAATTAAAATCCAGTCTGCGAAGACGGATGCCCTGCAGCATATCAACAGTTTTCGTGACTACCATGAATATGTACAGGGTCAAGTCAAAATGATGAATAAATAATAACTAGTCCCTTGTATCCCAGCCAACCACATATAAATGAACTATAGTTAGATTCGGAGCTTGTTCTCTCCCGAATCTAACTATTTTTTATTTCTTATACCGCTACTCTACCCAAAGAGATAGCCAGATGAATATACAGAAAAATACAACCGGTGCCAGCGCTCCAGTGGCGATGCAGACCCAGAGCTTGACTGGTTTAGCACTATTCCAAGAGTCTTCAATCCAGCTTAAACGCTCATTGCGCCATTGCTTAAACTTCAATCGACGGATCATACGCTGCATAACCTGCCGCCGTTCCCCTTCCGAAAACTCGCCTAGTACATGACCAAGCTCCTCATACAAATGCCCCTCTGTCTGACTTGTTTCAACCTTTGTTGTATTCATGAATATCCCTCCTCTTAGTTCAATTCCATAAAATAAATAACACTCCAGAGACAAACAAGTTTGATGCAAAGCATGTTTATATCATGTACATCAGAAAAGGCTTACAAAATCAGGATTGAAATCCATTTTACAATAACATACAGTGGTATTACACCAAATTTATCATTTTACCTTGCTAACTCTGACAGAAAACCACCCACATCTACATCTACATCTACATCTACATCTACATCTACGAAACGGAGGAAGGAATGAAGAACGAAGTACACGCTGTAAAGCATAACTACTCCAAGCTGTTCGGTGCCTTTTCCCTTACTTTTCTAGGAGATGGATTAACGCTAGCTGCTGTACCCTGGCTTGTCTCCACCTTAACAACCGATACGTTGTATGCATCCATTACGATGACAGCCTTGCGCCTGCCTTGGCTCATTTTCAGCTTACCGGTTGGTGTTCTCATTGACCGATATTCACGCAAGCATATGCTCGTTGGAGCCAGCTTTACCCGTATGATATTTCTATTGATGCTGACAATCTGTATCTGGGGAGGCTGGATCAGCATACCGCTGCTTGCCTTGTTTATGTTCGGAATCGGTCTGAGTCGTGTTGTCTTTGACAGTACGGTGCAAACGATTATTCCGCAGATTGTGGAGGAAAAGAAGCTGGAAAAGGCCAACGGCCAGTTCACAGCCGGGCAGCTGATTACCAGCGATATTCTGGGCGTAGCCCTCGGCGGTTTTATTATCACGATGCATATCGTGTATCCTTTTGCCATCGACACCGTAACTGCGGTGCTCTCCCTTCTGCTAATCATTGGCTTACGCGGCAGCTTCCGGCCGACTATCACGAAAGCAGCCCAAGCTCAGGAAACGTCTGCGGCAGCTTCCAAGCAACAAACGACTCAAGAGGAGAACGAGCAGCAGGCCCATCCGCTGAAAAATTGGAAAAAGGAAATGTGGCTGGGGATTCGATATGTATTTCAGGATCAATTTCTACGCGGTCTGGCTATATTGTCAGTTACGATTACGCTGATGTTCTCCATGATTCTCGTAACCCAGATTTTCTTTGTACGTGAAGTGCTGCAGCTTGAAGCCTACGCTTTTGGTATCCTGATCTCAATTGCAACCATCGGCAGTATTCTGGGCAGTCAGGCTGTGGCTTCTATGCGCAAACGCTGGAGTTCGAAGCAGCTCATCCTTCTATCCATCTTAGCTATGGGTCTGCTCTATGGAGCGGTTGGTCTGACATCCAATGCATATGTAGTGGGTGGCATGTACTTCTGCGCAGCCTTTTTTATTGTTGTCTACAACGTAACCCGTTCGTCGATCCTGCAGCGTTCCGTGCCTAATGAATTGCTCGGGCGTGTAGGGAGCGTGTTCAGGTTCCTGTCCTTTGGCATCAGCGCCATCGGCACCTTGCTTGGCGGATTGCTCGTTCGCGTGAGCGAAACCTTTTTTGACCGTCTGTTC
This sequence comes from Paenibacillus sp. TC-CSREp1, assembly GCF_050171015.1. Lineage (NCBI taxonomy): Bacteria > Bacillati > Bacillota > Bacilli > Caryophanales > Paenibacillaceae > Paenibacillus > Paenibacillus sp. TC-CSREp1. The sequence goes on from NZ_JBNOKM010000019.1 coordinate 40,001, forward strand.
TCGCTGCAATTACCTTACCTGTTACTAAGTGGGGTTTACATCGTGGCCTGCTTCCTGTTTGCTTCCAAAATGCGAAATGTACCGGAACAGTAATGATTTGAAGCCTCATAGAACCCGGTTTTAAAACAATTGACATTGTCGTTTATCTCATGCTAGTATCGCTTTAACTTATACGAACGGAGGGGTTACGTGTGTTAATCTAATTCTTCGATATTGTTTGCACAATGAATCGAATAGTGGTTTCAGGGCTATTTTGGTGTGCACAGTAATCGAAGAATGGTTTACCAACGCGGTAACCTGGTTTAGTGATATGCGAGTGGAACAGGGTAACTTTACTCTGATATCGCATATGCTGAAGTTGAAGAATGTGAAATGAAGTCTTTAATGTCTACCCAATAATCAGACTGCAGTTCTGGTCACGGGGGAACATGTATGGCGTTCATTCGCATTCTCTCTTTCGATTACGATATGCACAGGCCTATAGCCTGTGTTTTTTTATTTTGTATATAGATATTGGAGGAGGAATTGACATGAACGAACGATTAGTAGAGGTAGATGGAATTAAATTATGTTCAGACAGTTTTGGGAATCCTGTTAATCCAGCTGTTTTATTAATAATGGGTGCTCAATCCTCAATGATCTGGTGGGAAGAAGAATTCTGCCAGCGTTTGGCAGACACCGGACGTTTTGTCATTCGTTACGATAACCGCGATGTTGGACGTTCAACAACTTACGAACCGGGTCAACCGGGTTATACATTCGAAGATATGGCAGATGATGCCGTTAGAGTTTTGGATGCTTACAAGATTGAACAGGCACATATTGTAGGTATGTCCATGGGTGGTATGTTAACTCAAATGATTGCTCTGCGGCATTCGGAGAGAGTCCTCACCATTACCCTGCTAGCAACGTCCAATTTTGCACCGCATCTTCCCCCGATGGAAGCAAGGATTATGGATTTTTTCTCGAACATGGGCATGATCGACTGGACTAGCGAAGAATCGGTCGTCAATTTTGCTGTGGAGAGATCAAGACTCCTGGTCGGTTCAAAGCATGTTTTTGATGAGGAAAAGGTCGGCTTCCTGGCTAAAAAAGAATTTGCGAGAAGTGACCTTCCAGCAAGTATGGGCAACCATGCCCTGCTGTCAGGCGGAGAGTCCTATCTGGTTAGAACAAGAGAAATCAATGTACCTGCTTTGATCATACACGGAACAGAAGATCCCATTATTCCTTATGAACATGGAGAAAATCTCGCCAAGGAGATCCCCGGCTCGGTTTTGCTGACATTGTCAGGTTCCGGGCATGAGCTTCACTATGATGATTGGGATTCAATCATTGATGCTATTTCAAAGCACACTTCGACCTCAGACAAACAGCAATGAAACGTATTTTCCTGACTCGCTTGACTGTAACGTAACGTTATCCCGGATAATGAGCTCAATCATACACAAAGGAGCAATTGAACATGTCCGTCAAAATAACTGCGTTACAGTCAGACCAGATCTACCGTAACATCATACAAGCTGCACCAGCGGAAAAACAGGAATTGTACCGTCAGGAGATGCTCAGCCCTTTTATGGCAAAATGGAACATCCAGCACATCCCTTTCCGGGCTCAAGAGCCTGGCGGATTCGATGTGATCACGATGAACAACTGGATGAATATCGCACCTGAGGCGATTACATCCGACATCAACGAGCCTTTGGCCGCCATCTCTACCGCAGCATTCTGGAAACAATGTCAGCAGGCCGTTGAGACAAGTCTGGGTGTATTTATCAAGGAAGGCGTCACCCTGAACGTTTCGGACTATTTGTATACCATTTTATTAGGTGATCCGGACAGCCCGATGCTGCAGATGAATGAAGGCATTAGTGGAGATGGTGGTATTCCAGGCTATATTATTGCCAATCTGGTGCCAAACGCGTATACTCTACCTCGCATTCCATCCGTGCTTGCCCATGAGTGTAACCACAATGTGAGATACCAGCATATCCAGTGGAATCCTGGAATTACGCTTGGAGAGATGGTTGTGAGCGAGGGGCTTGCAGAGAATTTTGCGACATCCCTGTATGGGGAGGAACTGCTAGGTCCATGGGTGACCAAAACGGATATGAACACGTTAAACACCATCATCAAGCCCAAGCTCAAAGACCAGTTGGATGTGACGGGATTCGATCAGATTCATGCTTATCTTTACGGCGACGAAATCGCGAGGATGCAGAACTTTACACCCGTTGGTGTTCCTTATGCCGCCGGTTACGCCTGTGGATATCATCTGATTCGGTATTATCTGAACAAAACAGGTCAGCCGATTACAGAAGCCACCATTACACCAGCAAGTGTTATCCTTGCTGAGACAAAGGAATTTTGGCATGAAGAAACGTTATTTCACGATTAAAGAGATGATGCAGATCACGGGTATTACCAAACGAACCTTGCATTATTACGACCAGACCCATCTGCTCAAACCAAGCAAAATTGAAGCGAATGGCTATCGTCTCTACGATCAGGAAGCGCTAGGCAGGCTGCAAACGATCCTGTTGTTCAAGGAAATGAATTTTACATTACAGGATATCGCGGCCGTGCTGGAATTATCTATAGATGAACAGAAAGAGATGCTGCGAACGCATCGGATGACACTGGTTGAGCGAAAAGAAAAGCTCGAAGCCACCATACGTCAACTCGACCATTATGTAGATGGAACAGATAGGACTCAACTGGAGCTGTTCAGCGACTCGCCTATCCACTCCATTCAGTCGCAATATGTATCCGAGGCGAAGCTGCTCTACGGAGAAACACAACGATTTCAGGAATATGAAGCGCATATGGCAGCACTCTCTCCAGCCGCAAAGGAACAGGCGAATCAGCAGTTTGCAGCAGATATGGAGGCGGTATTTCAAAAGCTGGCCGTACTTCAGCACTTGTCTCCTGCTGCGGAAGAGGTACAAGATTTGGTGTTACAGTGGAAACATATCATCTCACGTTACATGACCTGTGACGCTGAGATTCTGCGATGTATTGCCGAGATCTATAGGACCGATTCAAGATATATAACGTATTTTCGCCAGTTTGGGGATGAATCTTTTTTGCAGTTTCTGCATGAGGCTATTTGCATATCTTTGTCCTAAGAAAAAAGCGGGCTCCGTGGGTTACACCCATTGAGTCCGCTTTTCGGTAAATTATAATCTACGTATGGCTATGATTAAGCCTGATTCAGTTCTGCATTCAAGCAGATGGAACCGTGCTGACGCACGTTAACAACGATCACTGGTGTATCCAGCATGCCGCGCATCCAGTTCATATATTCTTCTGCTTTGGCATTAGGAACAATCGCCAGAATAACGCCTGCGAATCCACCGCCATGCACTCGGCATGCGCCGTCTCCCAGATTGCTCAAATAGTTCTCGGTCAGCGCAAGCGCCACTGAGATTTCCTGTGCACGAGTCGCACCGCTTTGATACACGTTTTGCAGCCATTTCCATGACGAATTCCCCGATGCAGTGATCAGTGACAAGAAATCAGTAAAACGACCTTCACGCAAAGCCGCCACTTGTCCATCCACCCGTTTATTCTCAGCCAGGAAATGCAGCGCACGCAATACCGCGCGATCCCCAGCCGCTTCGCGAATCGCAGGCAGCTTCGCATAGATGTCCTCTTCCGAAATCTCACGCACGTATTCAGCGCCAAGTGCCTTCGCGACAGCTTTCATCTCGTTAGGAACAGCAGCATAATCTTCCGTCAGGTCGGCGTGGTTGCCGCCTGTATTCACGATGACCAGGGAATATCCGTTCTCTTGGAAATTCCATTCCACAGGCTCAATCACAGGTTCAGCCGGATTGGCAAAATCAATCGAGATCAGGCCGCCATATGCGCAAGCCATCTGATCCAGAAGGCCGGACGGCTTGTTCCAGTAATGATTTTCCGCATACTGTCCGATTTTTGCCAGTGTCACCACATCCAGCTTGCCATCATTGTAGAAATGGTTCAGGATGGTGCAGATCAGCATTTCAAAAGACGCAGAAGAACTTACACCCGAAGCCGCAAATACGTTACTGGAAATATCCGCTTTGAAGCCGCCAATGCTGTAGCCCAATTCGACAAAGCCTGCCGCCATACCACGAATCAATCCGGTTGTACCGTCATCTTCCGCGTTAGGCTTCAGGTCAGCAAGGTTGATCACATACTTTTTGTCATATCCCTCGGAGTAGAACGTAATTACGTTGTCGCCCGTCGGCACGGCTACTGCAATCGTGTCCAGTGTAATGCTTCCCGCGAGCACTTTACCATGGTTATGATCCGTATGATTGCCGCCGATCTCGCTGCGTCCCGGAGAACTGAACAGATGCATGTTATCCTGCTCACCAAAGTGCTCACGGAATGAAGCATCCAGCTTCACATAACGTGCACCCTGCTCCTCTACATGCTGTGGTCCGTACATTTGCGCAAGCAAGGCCTGTCCCTGTGTTGATTGAATAAGCTGTGTTACCTGTGTGGTCATCTCTATTCCTCCCATTTCATATGCAAGCGGCATGTAACCGCTATCCCTTATGTCGTCTAAAATCCTTCATCGGATTAGCCATCCCCATTATCTCAGCTTCTGAGCCGAAAAGGTAGGGCAGAATTGAAATTTTGGAAGCGTTTTTTGAAACATGTGTCTATTTCGAAACTTGCGTGATCCCTGACTTGAACGAGATTATGGAATATGGATCTTGATGACGTATTTCCTTCCATATTTTTGTTGAAAAGCTGCGGTTATATACATGCTGGCTACAGTATTTTACGTGAGTAATATACTTAAGTAATATACGTGCTAAGGTACTTTTGCCTGTTTGGGTTGAATGGTAAGATGCAGTATAGGCTGCCTAGCAAAAAGAAAAAACCTTCAAGACTCCTGTTCCATTGTGGAGGCAGGTCTTCAAAGGTTTGGACTCGAATGATCGGGTTTTAATGAACCCCGCCGTTTGCATGCATCACCCATACCGTGTCTAAACACATGGATTGTCGCTGGCTTAAACTTATTGAATGCTCGACATCTGCGCCGAGATGGACACATTCCCCTCTTTTACAACCACCTCGTTGAAGAATGGTTCAAAGAATGAAGCGGGCACATACGTTACGCCTTTCCTGGATTGCACGGGTACAGGCAGCTCTACATCATGGGTCAAATTAATGACCTTCAACTTGCCCGTAAACCTGGCTTGCGTGCTGCCATCCTTCACGACAACGGATTGTATGCTGTCTTCAACACGAATGGCTTTATCCGCTGCAATCCAGCTTACCTTGTACCCCAGAGATTCTGCCGTAGCGCGCAAAGGCACCATCACTGTTCCTTTTTGTTCATAAGGCATCTGCTCTGCACGTTTAACTTCTACCGCTCTTCCATTGACCGTTAAGCTGTATTCTGGCGTAGACGCGGCTGCGCTGACTTTGGCAGTTGAAGCATACAGTGCGCTGGCCACAGATACAACGCATAGTGCAGCGATGAACATCATCATTTTTTTCATAGGAAGCCCATCCTCTCCTGGTATGTAGATTGGCTCAAGCTTCAGACGTACTTAGTGATTGTTTTGTTTCATCATATAATTCTTATCCTGTAATTGTTTCAGAACTCCGTATGTTTAGGGACAACGTGCGACTTGTAATTGATAATTTTAATCACTAGTCCTTCAATAATACTTTGGGCAAATCATCACGTTCTTATGATCTAACCTGATTCCTCAACCGTTGGATAAATGACTGGAATGCATTAAATAATTTGCATCACACTTTCTTGGTCCCCACTTTGAGCTTTCCTAACTGCATCATAGAAATCAAGAGTGTTTTGTTCACTTTTTATCACCACTTTAACAACTTCTAATATTGTACCAATAATTAAGTCTAACAGGCCCAATGATTGGGGTTATCTCCATTTGTTCGGATAAGTCACATATATGCCGATCAAGTTTTGCATTTCCCCGTTTATTCGTCGTCATCAACCCATTTTCTTGAAAATTGACCCAATAATTTTTTCTGGCGCGGACTAGACGTTGGGCAATGACTTGCTCGCTTACCCCTGATTCTGTAGCTATGTCTTTGATAGGTCTTTCCTCCATGTAAAACTTTAAAAGTAAACTTCGATAGTCTTCTTTTAACTCCACGATTGTCTCGTGAAGCACCTGGTTGCGAAATGCTTCCTCGACTGTATATTCGACAGAAACGGCCGTCTCCACTCTAGCGGCAATTTTATTTTCCTTGTAGACGTTATCCGTACCCATTTCATAACGAGTTTTTCTTCGGAGCGTATCCAACATCTGATTTCGGATGAGTCTCTTTGCCCATTGCTTGGCAGATTCCGGCTTAAGGAGCTGATGATGCTTGGCAGTTATTTTTAAGAACGCCTCCTGTATGATATCCTCGGCCAATGCATGATCTTTGAGAAAAAAAATGATTTCTTTATATGCAAAACAATAGAAGCAATTATATATATGTCTCTGAAGTTCGGGGTCCAACATATCGAAATCTGCTTTTAATAATAGCCACCATTTTTCCATAGTACCCCCAATGATCTCAAATACGTAGTATGATCACGTAAAATGTATTCCCTTTCAGTTTAATTAATTGGTAATATAATGTAAATAAGGATTATATAATTATAATTGTTGCAATAAATAATATTTTATTTATTTTTGATAAAAAGCGTCATATTTTGCATGTTTCAATCGTCTATATAATATAGACACCAAGAAAATCTACTTTTCTAAATATCGCAGAAAGGAGGACAGGAGGAAACTGTTGAAGATTAGTATTCATTCGCAATAATAAAATGCAAAGGAAGTGTTTTTTTGAAGAGAATTATTTCTTTCATGCTTGTGGCGATCCTCATGTTTACCCTTGCACCATTAGCAATCGGCGCATCTGTGGAAAGTTCAGATAATGGAGAATTAAAAAAGGCACGGGACGCAGCAGAAATGGTATTGAATAAACGTACTATTCAAAATGCTACTATAACAGTAGAGATTGAAAAACCATTAGTTTTAAATCAGGCACCAGAATTATTCCAAGCAATTGAGGGAAGAGAATACGATGAATTGTCACAAGAAGAAAAAGAAAAGATGTTGGAAATCGTAGTAGCATCTCAGGAGTACTACAACAACATAATTTCATCCGTTAGTTCCGATACAGATACTGACGTAATTACACCTATGTATTTTGAATCACAATTATCCAAAGCTATAGAGGCTGCTATTTATGTGGGTTTTCCAACCTTATCAGTATCTGATATAGCGAAATCCTTTCAAAACGCCAATACCGCAAGAGATATTGGAGTAACTTACGCAAATTTAATGGGTTATACGCAGACATGGGACAATCCTGCAGATGCATACAGGCACTTCGCCTGGAACTGGTTAAACACTAAAGACATAGGTGCAAATGATGCACGAGTTTTTGGAGATTACCATGAACTTGCAATGGCAGCGGCTGTTGATGCAAACAATCAAACAGCACTTTCATTTGATCAAAAAGTAACCTATGGAGTGGCTAGAGCATTTGTAATAAGATCTAACACACAAGGAAGCCTAAGCGCTTTTAATTCTCAATTTGCAGCCGACAGCGTGATGGATATCTACAACAACTCACAAGGAAGAAGATATGCACTATATAATTCTAACCCTAATGTTGGCGATGCTTTTTATCAAGCGTTCGCCACTGATAATGCGTTAATTGGATGGACCAGTAATGTTAACTCTTCAGTTAGAAGCACTGCTTTTGGATATTGGCAATAAGGTTAAGATAAAATGCTAAAGCTGATTCCTTCTAAATTAAGAAGGGGTCAGCTTTTCATATTGCTTGCAGTAATTAAATCTACGGCTATGCATAACTTTAATAATGGTTGCTTCGTTAATTATTGTAGAGGCATTGTGCTGTGGTGCCTCCAGTAGTAAATAAGGAGGGTGCGACAGAGTGAATAAAAAGTTATTAGTTAGCATTGTCATTGGAAGTTTGTTTCTAATTATTATCATCGCAGTCGGATTAAATTCGTTAAGGGGAGGTTTTCTGAGCCAATTCCAAAGCTTTTCTTTAACAGTCATTAATGATTCCGATTTTGAGGTGGAGTTGGTGGAGATGGGAGTATTACAAAGTGCTGATTCCGGAAATTCTATCGAAGAAAAATCAAAACAAACATATTCCATTCCTTTAGAGAGTGGAAAGCAGACCGTAATCAAACCTCGACTTTCAATCACGGGAGAGGGAGGTATATATTTGAAATATATAGATGCAACGGGAGAAAACATTAGAAAAACGGTTTGTTCGTATACAGAAAGTGGATCTGGATACACTATTGCCACTATTACAAACAATAATGTTCAAATACAAGAAAAATGCAATTAACTCGCTTTAAATTTCTATTTCCTCAGGCAAAGAGTATTCTTTAGTCTTTGTCTGGCCAAATGTTGATTCACTAATCAGCTTGGCGAAAAATTGTATAAATAATACCAAGCTTGCTTTACGATCCTATAATCACAGAATTAAAAACAGAGTTATATATTTTTTCATAATTGATTCCCTCACTTCAGGTTATTTTATAACCTGCTTCCTTTATGAGTATTCCAAAACATAAGGAAATGAAGAAGTATGGCATTGACAGACAACTTAAAAGACAAATTGTTAAGAAAACTGGATTCTTCGAAGAAAACAATCACTTGGGGAGAATGCATCTCAACAAGTGGAAGGAATATCCTATCCGATGAAAGACACTTTTCGAAGCTATAGGCGCTAAATCTGCTAACCAGTCACTTCAAAGTAAATATGCTGAAAGCCATTTTGATCATGCTGTTAGCTTTGCTGGTAAATTTGGCGTTATAATCGCCCAAGGACTAGCTTTTTTGTTCGATCATGCCGTTCAATCTTGAGTCTTTCTGGAGAAAGCTCAATCATCGCCGAAATCAATCTCTTGAAAAAGCATGGAGAAATAGTCGTGAAACGAATTTTGATAATATGAAACGGAACACTCCTCTAGAGGGGTGTTTTTCCAATTTAATACATGAAAACTTACTTAATCTTGATAATTTATTTAAGTTTACTTTCAAAATTAAATTTAAGAGAAGTAATATTGTAACAAAAGCTATCTTCCCCTCTCTTTTTCATCCTACCTGTCACATTTTGTATCTCTCATACCGTCATACTATATGTTAGGGGGGAATCACTTGGAGGAACCAATTCAGCAGATCATCAAGGATGTGCTGCAAGGAGAAAAAGATAAGTATGCCTTGATCGTCACTCGCTGTGAAAAATTCATCTTTAATTACTGCTACCACATGCTGGGGGATTACGGCGATGCAGAGGACTGCAGCCAGGAGGTATTCCTGAAGGCTTATCGCGGACTGCATACCTATCAACCGGATCGACCTTTCGAAGCGTGGCTGTACCGCATTGCCTATAACCATTCCATCGATATGCTTCGTAAGCGCAAGGTCACAAGGCTGCTGCCTTTTTTGTACAAAAACGACCGGGAGAACAATCACGTGGATCAAGCGATCGATCACAAATATTATAACCCTGCCGTTTTACACGCACTTGCTGCACTGTCCGCAGAAGAACGAAGCTTGCTAATCCTGCGCTGTGTCGAGGACAAAAGCTACAACGATATCAGTCTTGTACTGAATCCGAATACCGCTTATCTACGCAAAAAATTTCAACGTGCTGCTGCCAAATTCAGAAAGAACTACGTCAGCCAAGAGGAGGAAAAGTCAAATGAAGCACAACGATCCCGAACACGAGCTGAAACGACTATTTCAAAAAGTTGAACCTTCAGGCTCTGACCTGCAAGATCGAATCATGAGCCTGATTCACAAAGAATCCGCACCGAAAGAGCGATTCATCGTCAAACATCGTGTCGGGGTTCTGCTGATCGCAGGCTTGTTGCTGACAGCATCCACCGGATTTGCGGCAATGAATTATCAGTCGTTATTCAACGATAAAGGCGATGTTCTTTTGGAAGAAAAACCACTCACCGCTGATCCTGTGCACCAACCATCTCAAGGAGAACAGCAGCGATTGGAACGTATGAATGAAATCTGGATGAATGAAATTAAACCGGGTGAAGCCGCATTAATCTATGTCGTTCCGAATAACCCACATCATCAGTTCGATATCCGCTCTAACCCGCTTAGAGTTGAAAATTTTGAGCAATTAAGCCACATGGTTCATGTCACTGGCATACCGCTATCCCAAAAGCTATCAGGTGCTTCACGTACATATACTTTTCAGAAGGCAAGTGTAAGTATGGAGTACAAGCAGGATGTATATGAGCTTTCGGATGAGAAAAAAGAAGCCCTGGTTCAAGAGCTGCGCCTTCAAGCTCAAACCTCAGGTCAGGATCATGCGCTAATGCCTGTACCTGTAACCGATCAAGTTTGGCTCTCTTCCATGACCTACGTTAGCGGACAGAATGAAATCTCGCTAAGTATTATGAATAACAAGGATAACGAACCGCTGATCGCTTCATATGATGAGGATCTCAACACCACCAGTCGCAAAATAAACATTCACGGACAAGATGTGATCGCGCGAACATACGGCGGTGATGTCGCAGAACTAATGTGGGCTTATCAGGAGCCCGAAACCAAGTATGCATACCACTATACGCTTGGTGTTCGAGAAGGTGTGGTTCCTCTGGAAGAGTTAATTCACATTGCGGAGACTCTGATTCCAGCATCTGACCGATAAATTTTCCGGATGCCAATAGGAAAAAATAAAGGCTTATCCACTTCAACAGAATGAAGCAAGATAAGCCTTTTTTATTTTTCCAACTATTCCTATCTCTATCTCTGCAGCAGTATGTTGACCATTCTTGTGCATACTCCCCTCAGAGTCACCTCGTAGATAACACGCCCAATATTGAAAATAAAACTATAAATTACATAATTTATTCAACCATTTGTCACACTATAACCCCTTCCTTCCGTTATATCCAGTGTAAGAAGGGAGGGGAAATCATTGGAGCACTTCGATCCCGGGCAGGGTCTGAAATTTCGTTTTCAGAAGGTTGAACCCGTCGGTAATGCCTTATATCACCGGATTATGAACCAGATTCACCTTGAAGAAAAAATAAAACCAAAGGAGCGATTTTTTGTGAAATACAAAATCAGTTTTCTACTTACTCTAGGTTTATTGTTAACCGCCTCAACCGGATTTGCTGCCGTGAAATACCAGTCTCTGACCAACGACAACGGGGATGTACTTTTTCAAGAACAGCCAATGACCTACGCAGAATCTAATCGTACCGAGGATGACGACAAAAGAATTCGTCTCATGAATAACATCTGGGTGAATCAAATTAAACCAGGTGAAGCAGCGATCATCTACATCGTGCCCAACAATCCGAACCAGGAGCTCTACCTCAAGGCGAATTCGCATATTATTAAAAATTTCACCCCCCTGCAAAAGATGGTTAACATTCCGGGCAAACCTCTAGTTAAAGAGATTGCTGGCAAAGGAAAAGAAAAATATACATTCCAAAAAGCAAGCGTGCATATGGAGCATGGAATGGACCTCAACAAGCTCTCCGAGACGGAAAAGGCAGACATCGCTAACAAGCTTCTTCTGGAAGCACAGGCTTCAGGAAAAAACTACGCCTTGATGCCGGTTCCTTTTACAGACGAGTTCTGGCTCACCACCCTGACTTACACCAGCGGCAAAAAAGAAGTTTCTCTGAACATTCTGAACAGTAAGGACACGGGCACAGTCACTGCTTCCTATCAAGATAGCATTAAAGTCACTAGTCATAAGATTAAAATTAACGGGCAGGATGTCATCCAACGGACTTATGGCAGTGGACCTTCCGAGTTCATATGGGTGCATGAAGACCCAAAAACCAAGTATGCATATCATTACGTCCTGAGATCAGCTAAAGGCAACATCTCCGATGAAGAGCTGCTTCGCATTGCAAAAACGATGATTCCATCATCCAAGTCATAACCTCATTTTAAACGGATTACAAAAATAAGGCTTATCTGCTTCAATTTTTGAAGCAAGGTAAGCCTTCGTTGTATTCTCACGTCAACCGCTTGTTTATATCTCAAACTTATCGTTCGTGTATATCAAATGGATAAAAGAGAATTACTAGAATAATCTTTAGAATTAATTCTTATCCTTTTTCAGCATCTCATCAGTAAATACGTATGGTACTATCATATATAAGATTGTTTTTATGAAAGAAGTCCATATATAGAAAGGACGTTTCCTTGTGAGAAAATTAATCACGAAGTTAGCTTCTATCCTAGGTTACGGACTGTTAGCTGCCCTTTTCATTTTCTTTCTTATAGCTCTAATTGCCATTATTATTCTGGCTATTTATGAATTCAAAAGCTAATGAGTTTTACATTAAGCTTCGTCGACATCGATCAGATACACTCTCTCCTGAAATCCTCCGCGTGCCTCGGCTTTATCTGCACGCAGCTTATCCAAATGCGTAGCGTTGGCTCCATGAACCTCTGCCAACGCCCGGATCACTTCGAGCATGTCCGCCAGCTCCTCCAGCGCTTCCTGATCACTTTCAGCACTCATGTATTCTTCCGATTCTTCGCTCAGCTTTGTTCTTAACTCTTGCTTATATTCCTCCGGGTCCAGAATGCGCGTCCGACACTCCTTGCCGCTGGATGTGATAATATGCGGAATCTTGTCCCGCACCAATTTGTTGTATGTAGGCATGTGGTTTTTCATCCTTTCTGCTCTGGAAGCTCTCCAGCTTCACGCCAGAATCTCCCTTTTTGCCATTATATCATTTGCCATGGATGGAGAGAGGTGGATTTTGTGAAGTGATGGGAGCAAATGAGAAATAAAAAATGCCCTTAGCTACTCATTTAGGAGTCGAAATGGGCCTACTTCGAAATTCGTGTTACCTATAAGGCGTTCGGGTTCACGTAACACCAATCAGACAGATTTGAAGTTTTCAAAGCTTTCTCCAGATCAGAAAATGTATACACCCAATCTTCCTCTATCCAAACTATCAGCTGTGGGTGTTTCGCAAGAAAATGATACAGGAAGGTTAGCGTGACCTCTTCATTTTGATAAACTTCATCGATAATAAGTGTGTTAAAGTATATCTGCCCATCCTCTCTCCATTCCAATTCTCTGTATTGATGTAGGGCAGGTTCATCATAAACATCAACTCTGATCATATCGTTCGCCACACTATTGTCTGAATCTTGTTGGTTTGGACGTGAAATACCCAAGGCACAATGTTTCATGTTCTGTTCTGAATCTACATCTTTAATTCCATCAATTAAATGCAAGTTTGATTCCAGACAAACTTGTCGTATATCTTCCACCAAACGATCTATGGGTATATTACTGTTTTCTTCTACCAATACAAAAGCTGATGCCATTATTTCAGTACCTCCAACGAAGACAGTCCATAACTCTTCTGTTACAAGTGTAATGGGCTTATGACTACATTCTTATTTATTTGTTGAATACGATGTTCTCCTGTTCACTTTCAATAATCTTATTATCACTTATCTGCCAGCACAAATGATATTCTCCGTCATGATCATCTATCAAAAAATATCCTGTTATATCCTCAATGTTAGCCATCTCAGAAAGCTGCTTTTTCATAAAATCAAGATGGTACTCTCTGATATCTGCTCCATAAAAAACATATGCCGTCCAATTAATTTGCTTCTCCGGAAATGTCCAGCCAGACTGATACAGTTCCAATTTTTCTTCATCTAGTAAACCTTCATTGTAATTCGTTGTAAAGTCATCCCGTATCTTTTTCACTTCATTAAGTGTGCTCTCATCACACTCTAACCAACCTCTAACAGACACATACTTTCCCATGTCCAAAACCCCTTTAGGCAGTCAAAATCATTTTGTCCAGAACCACTCATCCTATTACATGAAATAACCAATCAATTTTCCTAGGAAGTTTCGTGACATTTTGATATAGAACATCTTGTATATAACTTATTCGCTGAACATAACAAATTGTACTCACGCTAAATTATTCTCTCCTACTCATTAACTCGGTATAGTGGGTGGATACAGTTTTTTATGCTCCAACTCAAACCATTGCTCAACATGGTTACATAATAGAGGAATATCTTGAATCGCTAGTTCACAGATTTCCTTATACGATGCTTGAAGCACTTCTTCGAGTTCCATATTAGCCTGATATGCCTCCGTTTGTTTTGCATGATATACATCGGCGGGCTCAATAACATAATTTTTGTTTTTAGATATAGGACTTACATGGATTGTCCATTTCAGGCTACCTTTAAACTGCTCAATACACGGCTTTAATTGTTCATAAACCTGATCGGCATTGTGGAATCTAAAATAAAAACCCGCAGGATGCTCATAAATCCGGTTTGGATTGTACATCTCTGTCCTGTTCCACTCGTACGATCCCAATTTGGCTAATGTATAGGCCATGAGTTCCTCTGGCAATAACTCTTCTTTTTGCTTAAAATAAATACTCTTTGGCACATTCTTCACCAACCTCTAGCAGCACAGCACATATAAGCTTTGATCTCAGTTTATTCTTCTATGGATTGGATCGCATATTCGATATCTTGCTCCATATCCAGATCAGGATATTTCTTTTGCAATTGAAGAAGACAATCTATAAATGCTCGACTTTGAAATTCAGCAGATAATTCCTCAAATATCTCACTAATCCAATATAAATATTTTTTATCACATTGCTCTAGAAATAATATGGTACTTTCCTCATCCTGCTTTAAAAGATTAACCAACTCGTTCCAGATTAACTGAATAGCCGGATCATCAGGATGTAAGTTTTCTCTCTTCTGTACTAACGAAATTACTTCTTCGCTGAAATCTATCATGTTGTACTCTCCTCACGGTTGTTTAGAGTTATCTGGAGTAATTGTTCCGATCTGGCCATCATTCTTGATTCCCCCCACCCTAACATTATTATAAGTCCCAAACATCCATTCTCCATCTCCTTTATTTCTGTTCTTAGGGAGATTGGCTACGTACTCACCTGACTTTTTGATATCCTCTGCTGTCCACTCTTTAGGGAACCACGCTTGGCCCTCTCCACTTCGCTTTGCTTTGTTTTTGTGGTTTGGGATATTTCCAACCCTCACACCGTTTGCATATTCTTTAGTAATGTTAAATGGAATTTTATTTTTAATTAGAAATTTTATATTTTCCTGTCCATGACCGCCATTAATTAATCTGTTTTTGGAGTTAAACTCTCCAATAGAAGCGTGGTGAACTCTTTCGCTGCTTACGGTATATCTTGCACCAATCATCCCTTTGGGAAAACCTAGTCCTTCTTTCGGAACCTTATAACTTTTATTATACTTTCCTGTAAAAGCCATCGCGATCTTGCCAAGATGCAAACTAGCGATAGAAACTCCAGCTTGCCATGCAGGGACAGCTTCCCCGTTAAAGGGATTATAGCCTTCTTTTAATGCGCTAATTTGTTCCTCGTAAATATCTCCCCCACTAGACTCCGGTTGCTTCGGCCCTGCTCTCATTTCCTCTAATGAACCACCATTATTAAAGTATTCCCTTAGTTCCTTCTGTCCAGGCATCCCATCCTCAGCTTCACTGGCAGGCATAACTACACCAAACAAAGGATTGTATACCATTCTTTGTTGCTCTTCCCGGTTAGCTGTATCCTGATTCATTATGCTGCCAGCAGCAATCTGCCCAGCAATAGCTCCCAAGCTCACCTGTTCCTGATCCACCTGTTGGAACCTCTCGGCAATGGCCCTGAGATCCTGAGAGGACATCACCATGCTTTCCAGTGCACGATTCAGTACAGGACGAGATTGCCGAAAATCATAGAAAAACCGTTCCTGTGTTGCTCCCGCCCATTGAGACTCAATGAAGCCGATTCTTGCGGTCAGGTCATTCCGTATCGATTCGAGTTGCTGTCTTCCCTGCTCAATCTGTTTAGATACATATAGTAGTTGCTCCGGTGTTACTTTTAT
The DNA here is from genome assembly GCF_050171015.1 of Paenibacillus sp. TC-CSREp1. NCBI lineage: Bacteria > Bacillati > Bacillota > Bacilli > Caryophanales > Paenibacillaceae > Paenibacillus > Paenibacillus sp. TC-CSREp1. The sequence goes on from NZ_JBNOKM010000019.1 coordinate 55,951, forward strand.
TGTACTCATACGCTTCTCTCCGAAGTAAATAAGATTTTACTATGTTAGCAGAAGTATGTGATATATACATCCGTCCAATATCCTGATTTTCCCTTATTATAAAAATTGTTCTTTAACCTTAGAGTCCTATGTTTAAGAAAACTCATCAATTTATACACACGTTGAATAAATTGACTATTTTAGCTCTGATAGTTCATGCTTCAACCGGTTCTCTAACTCCTTCAATATTTCTTCTGTTCGTTGAAGAAGCTTTTTGATGTTGTTTGCCTTTAGAATCCGATCCTGGTTAAACTCCCCCACGGAGGACATATGTTGAATCGTACCGATGAACAAAGCAATGTCCAATCCAGGTACAGTATCTGTATGCACCAAAGGCAAAATCTCATTCATAGTAAGCTCCTTCGGTGGATGTACTGCACGGTACTTTTGGATATATAATGCCTTAATCAATGAGGCAAGTGCCCAATCGCAGAGTATCAGACAGGCTTGGAACTGATTGTGACTATGCATGATGATGGCAAGTTTGATGTGATATTTCGAATGTTCGTGATAGCCCATGATTGTATTACGGAGTCTATAGTCATCTAGATTATGTCTGAACACAGATTGCATAGAGTTATAACGTTCTTGAAAACGAGGAGTAAAACCTACTTGGTGATTACAATGTGCTTCGGTAATGGACCGATTTCTTGCCATTGTCATCCCTCCAATGAGTTAATACCAATATTATACAACAAAATAAATATCTAAAGATATAATTTATTTTGTTTTCACGATTCATATACCCATGTTTAGCCCCCAAAATCTTGTCTACACTTTTGAATAGAGGGGGTATCTGTTTGTGGATGATAGAAAAATTCTAAAATTAGTCGGTGCACGAATTAAAGTTTTAAGGAAAGAGAAAGGGTTATCACAGGAAGCACTTGGAGAAAAAGGTGGTTTCCATTTTACATACATTGGACAAGTTGAACGTGGAGAAAAGAATATTGCCTTGATTAATCTTGGTAAGATAGCAGAGGCACTGGAGGTCAATGTATCTCAACTTTTTGCTTATGTAAGTGATGAAGTTGAGTTTACTGAGACAGATATAATCATTCAAGAGATAGTAGATATGTTAAGAGAGTCTTCTTCAAACAAAATCCGTTTATCCAGAAACATTCTAAGAGAGCTGCTGAATGAATCCAAAGATGACTAACAAAAAAAGCAAAAGAAGCTTTGCTTTTTTTTGTTAGAGGCAATCTTTCCACATTAACACTTCAATTGAAACCTAAAGATTATCCATAGAATTAAATTTATCGATGGTTCTCGCCAGCTTTAATAGTATCTTCATTACTATTTTTAGTCCCAAGTCCAAGAGCATTGGATACATGACCAGCTATAACTGCAAATAATGTTAATTCAACAAGTTTATTTTGTGTATAATGCAGAAATTGTAATACTTTTAAATGAGGATAACTCATGACTGCGTGTTGCATATTACTATAGAACCCTGTTGTAGGAATTGGCACAGCAAAATGCAAACAAAAGGAGTAGTAAAAGGATTTAATGTAATAGAAAAACATTTTTGAAGCGTCATTATTGTTTGTTTGGTTTAAAAAGTCATTTGAATCGCTTGTCTCAGCGAATGATAAATATAAAAATGAAAAAACTGTATCTGGAAGTATTAGAGCAACTAATGAAAAAAGAAGTAACAACATAATCTGATACCGAGACTTACTGATCAAAGTTTCACTCTTTGCGATTTTGAATAAAGCTTCAAAAACATAAAAGACTAGAATCAATGAAAAAAGAGCTACCAAAATAGTCTTTATTAAATTTAAATTAATATACTTTGTTATGTATATAAGAAAAAGGCTATTCGGATGAGTCTCAATTAAGTTAAACAAAAATGCCAAATACACATAAAACAAAAATATAGCAAGAATCAAACTTATAAAAAGCATCACTAGAATAGAAAGAAAATTACCCAAATTCAATTTTTCGTTCACGAATTGATGTAACCTAATAAGCAGATACAGTGCAACCAAGAAAGTACCTATTGTTACTACAATAAAAAATGTCTCCAAAGTGTACATATAAATAGGTAACAGAACAATTAGATTTATAAAGCTATATGCTATCCATGATTCTAGTTTATTAGGAATTACTCTGTGAAGTTGTACTGCCACAACTATAGCCGTAGAAATTGTGACTATAATTTTTGTATTTAAGTCTTTGGAAAATAAAAACACAAAAATATTAAATATATGTGGACTATAGAGCATAATTAGATATGAAATATTAATTTTCATAATACCCTCCTTCATTTTTCATCAAACAATACACTTATTCGCCACCGCCACCATCTTCGCAGGCATCTCTTCTCTTAATCGCCATACAAAGCTCATCGGTTTGTTCCCCTCATGACTCACGTAATCCGCTTCACCCAGGAAGACAAATGGAGACGTGTAGCCATGCTCCTCCTTATACTCCCGCACAAACAGGGCAATTCGGTTGCCTGTTTCTCGATGATGAATATACCGCTGCGCGGTAGCGGTATGCTCTGATACCCGGCTCTGCGTCTGCCAGTGGAACAAGCGCTCATTGATCGCATAGTCCTCATATAGCGTGGATGGAGAAAAGTCCTTATCCGATTTGTTCAGTGTAATGAAGAAGATATCGGTCTGTTCATCTGCAAAATATTTCACGCCTTCGCGGAAGGTTGGCGATTGTTCGGCATTCCAGTAGCCAAAGGCAGCGAGCACTTGGTCGATGGAGTACATACAGTGGATATCCAGTGGACAAGTGTATGGGAATGAATTGCTTTTATCCACAAATCGCAGATGCGCCAGATTATATTTGAAAATATCCACAAGCTCGGCCCGGAATGCTTCACAGGACAGCACTCGTGTCACGCCTTCTTCAATACTGCTTAGCCCTAGCTTCTCCGGTGCAGCCCGGTGGAACGTGTAATAGAACATGATGAGCATACGCTGTTCATCTGCGGTGGTAGGCTCTTTGCCTTTTTCAATATAGTCGATCAGGAAGTTCAGCCAGCTGCGAGAGTTGATCGTCAGCACGGATGGCAGTCTGCGAATGTACTCCTCCTGCTCGTCCTGCACTGGCTCGGTTAATCCGGCTTCGGCCAACAGGCCGCGGAAATACCTTTTGCCCGAACGCCCGCCATACAATTCATATAATGTCATCCCGTGATGCTTTACAAAATGGGCCAGGGTCAGCGGCAATCCAGTGTCCTGCTGGAACGTTTGCAGCTTCTGGATCAAGGCTCTGCGATTGCGGCTCATCTGCTTCAGATTACGCATGACGTAATCCTTGGCTTGCTTTTCCAACTGAATAAACGTGCCCCGAGGCAGGTTCGAAAAACCGTTCTCGACATAGTACGAGATGGATTGCTTGGTTGCACCGATCAGAGCCCGGAATTTATCCTGGTATCGGTACTCCTGATGCGCTTGCCCGATGAAGTCGAGCACGGTCAGGCACTCTTTGCCCTCCGCCATCCGCAGCCCACGACCGAGCTGTTGCAGGAATAAGGTTAAACTTTCAGTCGGACGCAGGAACAAAATCGTATTCACCTCAGGAATATCCACACCCTCATTGTACAGATCAACAACAAAGATCATGCGCAGTTCCCCGTTTACCAGCTGTCCCTTCGCGGAATGACGCTCCTGTTCGCTCGATCCGCCATGCAGAGCCATAGATGGAATGCCGGCTTCGTTGAAAACTTTAGCCATATACAGTGCATGATCCACCCCTACGCAGAAACCCAATCCTTTCACATCATCCAGATCGGTGACATATCTGTTCAGACTTTGCATGATCTGGTTGGCACGAATTTTGTTATGGGTGTAGAGCTTCTCCAGCTCATTCAGATCGTAGCCTTTGCGCGACCACTTCACCTGAGACAGATCAACGGTATCGGTGACACCAAAGTATTGAAACGGACTCAGCAGCTTCCGGTCGATGGCATCCGTCAGACGAATCTCCGCGGCAATCGTATGATCGAAGTAAGCGGTTATGTCTTTACCATCCATCCGTTCAGGCGTTGCGGTAAGTCCAAGTAGTATCTGTGGTTCGTAGTGAGACAATAGCTTTTGGTAGGAAGGTGCCGCGGCATGGTGGAATTCATCCACAATGATGTAATCGTAATAGTCCCGGCTGGTGATCTCCGTCAGCTTCATGGAATTGAGGCTCTGTATGCTGACAAACAGATGCTCCAGCGCCTCCGCCCGGCGACTCCCGACATGCAACTCGCCAAAGTTCATATCCTTCAAAATATACCGAAACGTGTCCCGGCTTTGCTTCAGAATCTCTTCCCGATGGGCGACAAAAAGAAGCTTGGCTCCCCCATGGCTTGCCCGGAATCGTTTGTAATCAAAGGCTGAGATGACCGTTTTGCCCACGCCTGTGGCGGCGACGATCAGGTTGCGGGTTCGACCATACAGCGTGCGCTCGGCTTCAAGCTGTTCAATCACTTCCTTTTGATAATCATAAGGCTGAATGTCGAGATGGAAATGTCCATTTTGGTCCTTTTTGCGATTCAGAGCCGCTCTCAGTTGTGCCTCATGTTCCTGATCCTCAGGTATGTATCTCGTAAATTCGCGGTCATTCCAGTAACTTTCGAAGGTCGCTTCAATCTTGCGCAGCACATCGAGTGAATCCTTCTCCGTCACTTTGAGATTCCACTCCATGCCACTGGTCAGGGCCGGGTTGGATAGGTTGGAAGATCCCACATAGGCGGTGGTGAATCCGGTATCGCGGTGGAAAATGTACGTTTTGGCGTGCAGCCGGGTGACTTTGGTATCATACGAAATCTGGATTTCGGTGTTCGGTAATTTGCTGAGCTCGGTAATCGCTTTGAGATCGGTTGCTTCCATATAGGTGGTCGTGATGATCCGCAGCTTTCCCCCGCCTGATGTGAATTGCTGGAGCTGTTCCAGCAGCAGGCGAAGCCCGCTGAATTTGATAAAAGACACCAGCCAGTCGATCCGGTCGGCGGTCACGATCTCTTTTTGCAGCTCCAGCAGCATGCTTGGTTCAGACTTTGCACCTGTAAATAACGAGCTTTGGGCAATCGGCGTATCCGGGCGAATGATTTTGGTATCGCGAACCGCACGGATGCTGTTCAGCTTGGAATACACATGGGTCAGCACCTCTCCTTGCTCATCCAGCTGCAAATCGTTATACTCCTCTTCCCCTAACGTGTCCTTCAAAGTTGCTATGATCTCATTACAGGTTCGAATCTGCTCTAAAACGGCCATTTTGTCTTCCGTCTGTTCCCGTACAATCTTGAGCGCTCGCCGGGTCACCGCCGCCAAATACGTGGACAACAGCTTGCGTGCTTCCTCTGCATCCAGCTTCTCGGTCCCAATGTGATACACATCCGGGTCCAGCGCCGAAATCTCCTGCCTGGTGATGGTGTTGATAAGCTGTTCATATATGCCTTGTTTCATGAATGTACCTCGCGAGAGTTAGAATAGGTTGTGGATATGTAGTTGCGTTCATTGATATTGCTTGGTATTGGTAAATATGGTCTCTACTCTATTATCGTCCAGCACGTGAGAAATTTCATCAGTTGTTTGGGAATAAAAAAGAGCACCCCTCATCATCTCTGGACGACAGGAGTACTCCACTCTGGGTATTTAAATATATTAGGCATAAACGTAGCCAATCTATGAAAAGCCGAATCTGCTGTTATGATCGATGCTCCATCCTAGGTCACTCTCGGCATTTTCAACACTCGTAATATGTATTCGGCTCGTTTGTTACGATCTCTTTCTTGTCCACATCAGTAAAGTTAAGGTAGTCTAATGAAAAATCGTTTACCAAAGCCCAATACAGAAGTTGTTTCTATTCCAAGCTCCATTTTAAAAATAGAAGCAAACACCAGATTTCTTTGTGTAGTTATTCCTTGAATCACTGGACCTCCAAGCAGACTGATTCCTGCATTCACCCATTCATTACTTGACTCTTCTATTGAAGAATGGACAACCCATTTTGCATAGTCATCTTTACTTGGGTTCGTTACCGCTAGCAAAACCAATATAACTCCAATGACAATCCAAAACTTATAACCTTTTCGTTTATCGCTGTAGTTATACGCGTCTCCATTTCTCATTCCTCATATCTCCTCCCTTATACACACCTCTATATATTACCATTAAAATAAATATTTTGTAATTATAATTGGTAAACCGAAGTTTCACAGTAAACTAACCATTTTCTAATCTATGTGTCAAAAAAGCATATTAGTCATCTATGGAGCCTTCTTCATCATTCGTACCTTGAATTCAAAGCACCTCTCCAGATCATAAGCGTAAAAAAACGACTCCTATCCCAGATAGAAGCCGCACAATGCCTTTCTTATTAAACTGTAGCCAATTATCAGGACACTACAAATTGTACAACAATCGGAGTGCCATCGTTCAATGCATCACCGCCGGGGATGGTAATTGTAGTGGCGGTAACCGAGGATGTGTCTGCTGTTTGCATCAGACCATTAATATACAGGTTGTAGTAATTAAACGCAGTCGGGAAGGCCGTAGCAGCAGTGCCCGCATCGTCTGTAAACGCCGTAGCAGCGATCGCAAACGTTGCCCCTGTACCTGTTCCATCACCGATCGTCGCAGCGAATCGTAAACTGTTCTGAAATGGTGTAACCAGTGGCATATTTCTCACCTCCTACCTGACATAGTATATGTGGTAGATTTGAGACTCGTGAAGGCCAATTCAGGAGGAGGTTTAACCATTTTAACTATTGATAATTATGGCTGTTAGCTGAATGATTTCGATAATAATCGGTGTGCCTGCAAGCAATACACCACTCTGAGGAGGAAGAAACAAACTAGTGGCAGTTAAGGTATAGGACCCGCCTGGTTGCAATATCCCATTAATGTAGAGATTATAATAACTCGTCGTACTGATTCCTGCAAATTCGGTTACACTCCCATCCTCATCATCCACAAAGTCTCCAGCAGGTATTGTAACCGAGCTTGTTAAATTCAGATTATCCTCTGGAAAATAAAAATACCGTCCCGTTGCAGGAACGACCTGAACTCCTGCTACCGTTCCCGGAGGACCTTGCTCACCTTGAGGTCCCGTTGGACCCGTCTCTCCCTGAGGCCCTGCTGGACCTTGCGCACCCGCTGCTCCCTGCTCACCCGGTACACCCTGAGGGCCTATGGGACCTTGTGCTCCCAGACTTCCCGCTTCTCCACGTTCTCCCTGAGGGCCTGCGGGACCCTGCGCTCCAGCTACTCCCTGCTCACCCGGTAAACCCTGAGGACCGATGGGACCTTGTGCTCCTGGACTTCCCGCTTCTCCACGCTCTCCCTGAGGTCCTGCGGGACCTTGAACACCCGGCATTCCCTGTCTGCCTGCGGCACCTTGAGGCCCTATCATTCCTTGGGCACCTTGCTGACCTGCTGGTCCCTGCATTTCAAGCAGACCGCCAACTATGGATTCCTGATGTCTTGGCAGGGCGTTATGATCTATGCGATCAGGACACGCTGGAATAGCGGGAATTTTTACAGGTCGTACAGTAACTTTTCGACTAGCAGTGATGCTTCTGGATCTTCGTATTGGCTTTATTGACTTGGCGCATCGTTTTTTTCTGGAATCTTTACAACGTATCCTGTACCGTTTGCTGCGTCTTTTAGAGATTTGGTTACTCCATCCCGCTCTGGAACGTGTCGCTCTTAATACGCTACGGCTCCTTCTTCTTTTCTTTGAAAGCTTCAAGATGGTCACTCTCCTTAGGCAAAAAAACACGGTATATATACCTTATACTATGTTATGAGCACATGCGGAGAGTGTGCTCATAACTATGCCCCCATGAAATACATCACTCTGCCTTTGCAAATGTCCCTTTTCCCTCATCTATATCTTGGATTCAAAGCCTCTCTCCAGACGTCGTCCTCCACGAAATCAACCTTTTTCTCTTCAAAATAAGCTCGCGTTTCTTGCTCCAGATCACTCAAGAGTTGAGGCCAATCTTTTTCGTTAATTTCTTTGGATTCGAAATCTCCAACAATATGCAGCCACCGAGCATTCAATTGTTGATACTCCTGGATTCTGGTTTTGAGATCAGCGGATACAGGATAATTGATTAGATCCAACCGCTGGAACGTCATCTGCATCCGTTGAAGCGTACGAGGCCATATGTCCTCCAGCCCCAAACGATTGATGAATAATGGTGCGGGTTGGGCCAACCACGTGGCTTCCTGACTGAAACTGAGACTCATCAAGTTATACTTATCAATAATTCGTGACATCTCTTGGAGATTATACTGGAGCTGACTGGCCTGCTCCCCATCCTCAACCATCTCGTTAATGATTTTCCCATTCTCCAATATGCGGTTAAAAATAAGATCATTATGGATAATTGCACTTTTCAAATCCACGATATCTTGGCGAACATTCATGGTCAGGTACTGTTCATACATTCTTTTTTCTTTGTACAGACTGTAGGTTAGAACAAGCAAGATTACAAAGGCAAGGCAACAGCCGATCATAAAAAGTCGCTTTTTTAAAATCAAGGTATGGTTCCCTCCTCCTCATTTCAAATAGTAAGAAGCACCTCTACGCTTGTCGGGTAGAAGTGCCTTTATGTCATTCATCATTTCAATTATTAAAATCCATCTATATCGTTCCAGAATCAGTATAGCACCCATTTTAACTCAAACAACCTTTTCACTACACCACTTAGGATTATACGGTATCTGACTTAGTTGCAGGATATCATCAGCTGTATAATACCATTCGGCATCATCGAACCATAAGTAATCTTCTTGATTATCTTTAAAATACTCCACCACAAATCTGTAAATGAATTCATATTCATCATTTTTTATATTTTCAATGTCTAATGCCCAAAAGTAATTCTCATCTTGAGTAAGCCATGTAAAACTGTCGAGTGAATCTTCTTCGATCCGATTGACGTTAAAAGTGAAATACTTCAAATCACCTTTATTTTCTATACTTTTAAAAGTGAATTCATCTACCTCTGAAAGTGTGCCTTCCCCGGTTAAAAACATATCGCCATCATATTTAAGTTTCACTAAAATACAATATATGTGTGCTTTGTCGGCTGCCTTCTTAAAATCCTCGATTGCCTTCTCAGGAACATAATGCTCTATCTTTTTTAAAATGATCATCGAGCTCACTTTCATACCATCCTCTAATTCCTGTGTTATATTTTTGTATTGTTAATCTATGTCTCCGTATCGAAAATCTAATCCTAATTTCATAAATGGGAACTCTAAAGTTCCACTAAGTTTTTTATCGTCGACAGTAATTACACCATTTTTTCGTAACAGAATTTGTTTATCATTTAATTCTAGAATGCAGTCTCCCTCTGTTTCTTTTAGTATTTCACCTGTAAAGGTTATTAGCTCATTTGCCCAATTAAAATAAGAAGGAATGATGTCAATGTAACAGCAAAATTTCAAGTCAATATCGTCTCCGGCTGAATTGGATTTTTTTAAACATTCTTTTTCGTATAGTTCATTACTTAGCCTGGTTTCAGCTCTTCACGTAGGACTTGCTCACCTAACTATTTCAAAAATTAGGGAACTACTTGTGATGATCGTATGTATGCATTTGTTTTAAACAGTAAGAAACACCTCTACGCTTGCGGGGTAGAAGTGCTTGCTTTTTAGAATCAATTACTTGACTGCATATAAAACAATATATTTATCTCGAATTAAAATAGACAAAGAATCTTCTCTGTCTTCAATACTTTCATGACAATACAAGCCAATAATCTTATCTTTTACCGTCAAAAGCGAGAGTGCCGATACAAAAATATTCATCTTTTCTATGTGTAGAGTCTGATCCTCAATTTCAATCTCAATTTTATTCATATCAGGGCGCAGAATTTCTTCTAAACCGTACAGTACTTTACCTTCTCGAGTTTCTTTAATGATTTTATCTCCAAATAAACCTAAAAGAACTTGATAGTTGGGCTCATTTTCTTGGAATATATCAATCAATTCAATAAGTACATCACTTAATGAACTTCCTCTTAATTTCTCCTCCATTTTCTCTCTGGAATCATCTAGAAACCAAGAATCCAGATCAACTGGAGTATCATCAATTTCACCTGGAGTATATGGTCTTGTATAAAGAAACTCTCTATTCATTTTATTACCTGCCTTTTAATTTTTGGTATACTCTCCACCTATTTTTTCAGCAACTCTAGTGAATAGCATATCCCAAACTGCATCCTTATTCCCCGTTTTAAAGAATTCTTGAGCTTTGGGATCACTTCTTAATTCTTTTTGAACATTTGCAAAAATATTACCTATATTATCTGAGTTTTCTTTCCAACCTTCCACTCCTCGCTTCATGCTCAAATTGGTACCATTCGGTGATACGGCCCTTATTTCAGCCATATCAAAATCCACTGCAGTAGCTATATCCTCAAGGCTAAAAGGTCCATTCGTTGGATGATTATGTGTGAATATTGTATCTTTAGCAACATCTTTCTGATTCGTTATATTTATTGATTTCTCAGTTCCCACAACTGTTTCTCCTACTGACTTACCATCTTTATCAAAAAACTGACCGTGTTCAACCGGTTTATTTCGAATTTTATCTTCAAACTTGTTCACAGACTCTAAAACATGATATCTATTCGTTCGTTCTGACTCCGTTTTCCCCTCACTATTTTTCTCTTTCCCTCCTCCACCCGACGCGTGATGATCTTTCGAGCGCAAGGCTCTGCCGAAGATCAAATAAGACAAGGCCTGACCTACTAACGCACCTTTATAGTACCCCGACTCATCTCCATTAAGCTGCTTTTTCTGCTCATCTACAAACTGCTCAATGTCGGATCTCGCTGTTCCTGTACCCCAGGCCGCATCCCATGCAAATGCGATTCCTCGTCGAGCATCAACCACTTTCCCCAACGTCATATCATAGGCCAGATTGCCTAACGTACTAAACGGCTGATAGAGAAATGCCTCTGCCATCTCACCTAACCCTGTAACGGTGTCGCCAATGGCTTTGTCCACGGCTCCAGTGAAAAAGCTTGGTTTCAACTCGTCAGGTATGTACAAGGCTACCTCGCCTGTGCTGTCTGTTGTTCTGAAATTATTTGCAATGAAGGTAAACTCCTTCTGGATCTCATCCAGCTTCCCGAGGGTAGCCGGGAAAACGTCCTTAACCTCCATAAAGTCCCAGAAAAACTGTTCACGTGTCGCACCAGACCATTCGGATTGCAAAAAATAGATGGACTTATCCAGTTCACGTACAATCCGATCCAGTTCCAATTTACATTGCTGAACCAAACGTGCCTTGGCCTCCAGTTCATCCGGGTGAACCTGAATACGCAACATACCCTCTCACCACCAAACCTGATCATAGTCGTTATCCCTAAATTTTAACAAACAAAAATAATCATTGGAATTGAACAGAAGGATCATTTTCTCCCTCGACGATTCAGTAATTTGGTAACCGCTCTATGCAGCCAAGATTGCACATGTACGCATATCATATCTAATTTGTTGTTTTATTCTGTCTCTTCCCAATAAAAATCAGATGTTTCACGGGGACATCATGTCAATCTATGATACATTAATCCCCACCGCCACCCGAGTCCCCGCCTCCGCCGGAATCTCCGCTGTCTGATCCTTGATGATGACCGCCAGAACCGTCATGATGATCGTGTGTATGCTTATGACCCTCTCCACTATAGCTATCCGTGTACACTGGAGAACTGCCTCCACTCCCGCCCGACTCAGGGAACACCGTTCCAAAGATATAATTAGAGCGGTCATATGGAAACTCCGCAGCAGACATAGCCCGGTACACACCTCGCAGATGTAGAGCCAATACCAACAAAGGTGTTTGCTTCAACGTTGTTGCTCCAGGCAAGCTGTCTTCCTGCGCAGGTTTGCGTTCTGCCAGACGTCGGAGCTCAGGGTCAGGATGCTGCTGAAGCAGAGACCAATTCGTCTTACGCACGCAGCGTGAGCCGATGCCCAGCACCAGCGCGGTCTGGATAATCTGTTCGAGTGTCTCTGCCGATTCGCCCATCCTTTCGGATGGAATGCCTTTTTTGTATCGCCTGCGCCAGCGACGCATCGAAGCTTCCCAATCTTTCGCGGAAGGAGCAACTTCCCTGGCAGGCAAGAACAGACGAACGAACAGCGACATAAAAAGAATAACGTACAGCCATGAAGTAAATTCCGAGTTACCCGAGATCGCCAGGCTGAGGCTAATAATGAGTCCAACACAAGCGACTTGATACAACAGGCGTACATGAATTTTGCGAATAACCAATACCCAGATCACAGCCGTCACGGTCAAACCGATTACTCCGGGCACAGAGACACGCTCTGCAAAACATACGATGCCTGTCAGCAGCATCAGAACAGGGAACATCACATAGACAAGCAGCCGCAAAAGCAGCGGCGTACGAATCAACTGCCCCCAGCCTCTTGTCTCCACCACTCGTTCCTTCCACGACCGTATGAAGTCCATGTGCATTTTTTCCTTGGTCCGATAGTGCTTCATATCTTCTCGCCGCTCACTCTCTTCAGAGCTTGGTCCAGCCAAAGCGTCCAGTCTGAACCGTTGTTTACCGAAACCGTAGTCTGAGAAAAGCCACTGCACCATCTCTTTCTCATCCGCCGACGCGGAGACAGCAGCAGATTGCATACTGTATTCAAGTGTTGTTTTTGGTGTCAGCGAAGCATTGGATACCCCTTGATCCTTGCTGTAGCGTCCTTTGCTTTTCACAATTCGCATCGACAATATGCCTTTACGAGTTAAATGGAACATGGTCGCCTGCGTGTCCTTCAACTTCAGTTGGCCCTTGCTCCGCAAATAGGCTAGAAACAAAGGATCTGCTTGCTCCACCTCTTCGTCTGTGAAAGGCCCTCTGCTGAAGCGTACTCTCACCCAGAGCAGTAGCTGAACCAAAATGATGCCCAGAAGCACCCACATCATCCATTCTTGTACCTGCTTCAGCCATACCTCCTGCAAGATCGGGGCCTGCTGTCTCTGGACAAGGAACGAGTAAACAATCTGAGATGACGTATGCCCATTGGTTAAGCTATTTTCCATAAGATGACCCCTTTCTAAGAAAACAGAATAAAAATGCGATGACATCTACTCTATATAAACCTGTTCATAGGTTAAAAGAATCCTTCCGATTTTCGTCTTCCAGCATTGCGAGCTTATCTCTCATCTCCCTCCCCCTCTTCTACTTGCTAGGGATGGAGAAACGACTTTCCTGCTCACAACCGGTCAGGATATAAAATGTGCGCGATGGTTCATCTTTCATTTTACCGATCCCTGTGCAGGTGTTTGGGGTTTTATTCTGTCTGGAGCCATACATATCTCTCGTGTCATCATACGTGGTTTGAATCAGCTCACCGTCATAAACCAGCTCATGAATGATCGGGCCGCCTTCAATCGTGTACCTGGTTACCCGAACTTGATCCGGCTGATGTTTTTTTACGTTTTGCATAAATGTCTTCCACTTATCCCGATTTCTCATCTCCCCCATAAGCACAACAACATCCCCACTTTCTTCGGCCTGCTCCGGGTTATGCGGTTCAATGATCGGAGGAAAGGGAGTCCTGTTCTCCCTCACTTCGAGAGTCTGCTGCTTGTCATTCGAACTACAGCCTGTAATAAGTGCAGCAGCGATAAACAGCATAAGCACATATTTCCCCATTGGAAATCACCTCATATGTACAACGTGCCTCACAGGAGATAGGTTACGTTTTTGGAAGAGTTGATCTGGCAATACGAATGTTTTTTCTGAATTTTTTTGTAGAAATATTACTGATCCTGTAACCTTCATTCATTTCCCTGCGTTTATTTAACAGCATATTCAGTTCCCCCATTCCCTTCAAAAAAGAGGCGATCTCATGTTTTCGAATCATTCAGCCAATCATGTAACAACAGAACAAACCCAGCTCTACTCACATCTCAAGCGATTGAGCAGGCCAAAGGGCAAGCTCTTTCGTCGCTGTACCAAAGTGGGCTTGTCTGCTGGTATCGTTACTGGCATGATCCTAAGCACGCTGTCTTCGGTATCTCCGACGTATGCAGCCAATGACGGGCAAGCTTCCCCAGGGAGCACTTTGGATCGAGCAGTCTCACGTTCATCCTCTGGCTCCTCCCCCGAATCCTCTGTAACTTCCAATACGGCTCAGAAGCTTCACTACACTCAAGTAGAAGGGGGGTACTATTACACGGTGGCGTTAAGAAGTGACGGTTCTGTCTGGACATGGGGACGAAACCTGTTAGGAGAGCTGGGAATCAGCGACACGGTGAGGTATCGCCATACATTCAGCCCTGCCCGTATTCCGCTGTTATCCACTGTCACCGCAATCTCTAACTCCGGTGGGGGATACAGTTTAGCTATTCAAGCAGACGGAACCGTGTGGCAGTGGGGAGATGGCAGAACCCCCAGTCAAGTTCCTGGCATCACCGATGCTAGAGATGTTACCGCAGGATCTTTCATGAGTGTAGCCCTCCTTCGGGATGGTACCGTTCAATCCTGGCAGACCCCACCTCAGAAGCTTCCTAACACGATGAACGAGGAGGCGGGGAAGAAGCCCACCCTGCACCGAATCAACGGTTTGAAAAATGTCGTGCAAACCACGCTTTCTGGTTATGATGGATATGCGTTGAAAAAAGATGGTTCTGTCTGGACATGGAAAGATGCGGATGAAGCGAGCAGTTCCCCTTCCAAAGCAAAGCGAGTTAAAGGCCTGACCAATATCACGTTCATCACGAGTAAAGGCGGGCCATTGATGGCGCTCGATTCGAAAGGTAGAGTCTGGAGACTGGATGTGCAAGGAAAACGGATTCCATATCATCACGAACTTAAAGTGAAAACGTTGGATGCAAGCTCCAATTATGTACTTCTGGTGACTACAAAAGGCGAGGTATACAGCTTCGGGAACACCGTAACGGGCAAACAAGGGAAAATAAAGCAGTTATCGGATATCACCCATGTGTCTGCTGGTTACTACCATAGTCTTGCACTCTCTTCTGATGGAAACGTCTGGGGATGGGGTGGTGACAAATATCAGGAGGCAGGTGCACCGGCCACATCACCGGGGGGCATGGTCTACATCCCTGTTCAAGCTAAGCTAGGTACAGATATCTATGTGAACGGCAAGCTGCTGCAATCCATATATCCTGCGGTAGAAACGAGCGAAACGCTCCAACTTCCGATCAAAACGATTGCGTTAGCACTTGGAGCAACATTTGAGGTGCATACCGCGGACGGATTAATAAGTCACTATACCTTAAAATATAACGATCGGATCATTACGATTAAACCGAATGAACTCCAGTACACGGTATCCAATCTCAATAAGCTGGACCCACAGGAAGAACAGGTTATAGCACTACATGAACCCATAGGCAACTACTCTGGAGCTACTACAGCACCGTATGACATGTTACAGGGACTAGGGCTGAATGTTACCTGGGATCGCAGCGCGGCCAAAGTAACGATTGATGAAGTGAACTGAAAAAATCCTCCTGAAATCGGTGGCGGTTAAACCAGCATCTACGATTTGAGGAGGATTTTTATCTTACTTATTTACTTCTCGAAGCGGAACCAGCCAAAGTCAAACTGACTGCCCGGCAGGAAAATAAAGGTTACCTTCTGCTCCCCGCTCACCCGCTCCAGTTCAAATATCCGTTCCTCGTACCCCTCGGATTGAGTGAACTCCACCAGCTGATTGCTTTGTCCGTTCGCGCCCGCGAAGCGGATATGAATCGTGTTTTTGTCGATCGGTGAAGCACCATAGATCACCAGCTTCGATGTGCCCTCGCTTGTAAAATCCATCTGCTCAAACTCCAGCGATACGTTATTGCCGATGCCTTCCACACGATCTTGCTTCACCGTGAAGGAATCCCCATACAGATGGTCGCATGCTGCTGCCGCATTCTGTTCAAAAGCACGGCTCTGGCGTTCAAACGAGAAACCTTTGATATGAAGCTTCTGTTTCACCACAAAGCAGATTGAGGCTATGCCGCTCAGGCGTTTAGATAGACGATACGTCTGCTCCTGATAAACATTCCATATGGATTCCTTGTTATACACAACGTCGGCAATCATCGTACTGCCCTCTTCATCCGGCATGCCTTCCCAGATCTGAATGAAATATTCTTCACTGGACAAGGTGAAAATAGGAATTGTAATCGTATCGGACCCATACGGTCCGAAGTCAATGTTACGGAAGCCCACATGCGTCTCGCCATCCCGGCTTGTCGCGACTCCGCGCTCATTACCGTTACCGACTTCACCTTTGGTGTAATCATATAATCCACCCGTGATGAATTCATACGGATTTTTATAGGCTGTACCCAGACCTTCTGCTTTGAATTCAAGCTGGGAAATCAGCTTGGTTTTGTCCGTACCGTTACGGCTGCTGGCACGAAGGCGGAACGCTCCGTCACCCAACGCTGATACTTTCACCACATGCTGATTTTCGCTGCTGTTGCGTGCACTTCCCCCGTCTACCGTTTCGGCATTTAATACTTCCACCTTGGCAATATTGGATTGAATACCCGCATCATTTACTGCGGACCATTCGATATCGCGATAGGAGGTATTCTCAGGATACAGCTTGGCTGTAACGATAAGTTCCGGGTGAGACGGATCAAGCCGCTGGCCGGCATCGCTAATAATCTCGATTTTCCGCAAAGGAATCTCCCGGGCGCTACCCGTCTGCACCGGGCGCTCTTCATTTTTCATAAAAACAGGCTCTTGCAGACTTCTGGCGGAAGCAGGGGCAGCATCGCTTAGTCCATTCACCACTCTGCTCTGTTCACTTCCTGATTCACCCTCTGCGCTTGCGCTGGTTGGCTTACCTCCGCTAACTTCCTGTACCGTATCTGCCGGGATCGATTCAAACGTAGACGTCGCGCCTTCCAATCCCTCGGAAGAAACCTCAATCCGAACCTCTCCTGACTCGTCTGTTGCTCCGATAATCGCCATCAGCTTGCCGCTGAACAATCTTCTGCTAAGCCCTTTATAAGGATCATAGTCCGTGCTGTCCCCGTTATCCAGACCGAGCAAACGCCCTGCCCCGGTAACCTTTACCTCCACACGGTTATTGGCATTGTGCACCGGATTGCCTGCTTCGTCCTGTGCTGTAATCTCTACAAAAACAAGGTCTTGCCCATCTGCCCGCAGCTGCTGCCGATCAGGATGTAGACAAAGCTTGCTCGCATCGCCAAAGGAACGCTGTACATCGGTAGCAATGACAGTACCGTGCTCATCATAAGCGATCGCTTTCAGCTCCCCCGCTTCATACGGCACTTTCCACCAGCCTGACAGCTGTGTGCCATGGGCATGATCAATATCATACGTTCCAACGGTTTTGCCGTTGAACTGCAGTTCAATCCGTGGTGCATTGCTGCACACACGTACATCAATGATCTGCCCCGGGCTGAAATCCCAGTACGGGAACAGATGCACCATCGGACTCGTTTTGTAATCCGTCCATGCAGCCTGATAGATATAATAGGAGTCTTTCGGAAACGTAGCTGTATCCAGCTGGCCAAAATATGAGTTTTTCGTATGATACGGTGTCGGCTCCCCAATATAGTCGAACCCCGTCCAGAGGAATTGCCCCAAGGAATACGGATGATCCCGTTCAGCCAAAATGCAGTACTCTGGCGATTTCGCTCCCCAGCTCGTTGTGCTGTTCCCCAGCGCCGAGCACTGCTCGTCATCATCATCCAGCACGGGCTGTTCATACGGGAAGTGGTAAATTCCCCGGCTCTGTACGACCGAAGAGGTCTCACTGCCATAAATAATCCAGTCCGGGTGCGCTGCATGGTGCTGGTCATAATATTTTTCCGCATAGTTGTATCCGGCCAACTTCACGATATCCGCGCATTTCTGAGCATTTTCCCAAGGCATGTAGTTGGAACCAATCGTCACACGTGCATTGCCTTTCGGATCAAATTCCTGCACGTACTCCATCAGCATACGCGTCACTTCCTGCCCTCGCTCGTCCGCATGGGTATCATAGATTTCATTGCCGATACTCCACATGATCAAGCTGACGTGATTCCGATCACGCCTCACCCAACTTCGCACATCCCTGTAGGCCCACTCCGGGAAAAACCGTGCATAGTCATACGGCGTCTTCGCCCGTTCCCACATATCAAACGCTTCCGACACCACCAGCATTCCCATCTCATCGGCAAGCTCCATAAACTCTTTCGCCGGCATGTTATGCGCGGTCCGAATGGCGTTAACCCCCATCTTTTGGAGCAAAACAAACCTTCTTCTCAGCGCTGTAACGTTAAAAGCAGCCCCGAGCGCCCCGAGATCATGGTGTTCGCACACACCGTTCAGCTTTATTTTGGTTCCGTTCAAAACGAAGCCCTCGCTGGCGTCCAGCCTGACATGTTTGAAGCCGATCCGCTGTTGCACCGTTTCCACGATCTGCTCCTGCTGCTCCTGTTGATCCTCGGAGATCAGCCGCAGCTCCGTGACAAGATCATATAAATGTGGTGTGTCAGGGCTCCAAAGGCTCGGATGGTGAACGATCAGCTCCTGGGTATTATTGAAATGATTAGTGCACGTCTGCGTATTTATCTCTGTGGCTACATCTCCAACTGCATTGGCATCTGTACCTGTATCTGTATCTGTATCTGTATGAATGTTTGTATCTCCACCTGCATATGTGTTCAAATCTATACCTGTATTTACATCTTTAGCCGCATCTGTATTGCTACCCATTCCTTTATCTTTCATTTCGCATGCCGAAATCTCTGCCTGCGATGATGCAACAACCTCGCCGTTGTACAGAATGGTATGCACCAATACTGCTCGCTGATTCTGCTCCGGCTCCAATTGCAGCTCCGTATCCACCACTACCTGCCAGCTATCCGGCTGCTGCTGAATCGATACATAGATACCATCCGTGACGATGTGGTTGCTTGACCTTGTTTTCAACCACACATTCCGATAGATGCCCGCCCCGGAATACCATCTGCTATTCGGACTTTGATGCACGACTCTGACTACAATCTCATTATCGCCTTCCACCAAAGCCTCCGTAATGTCATGCTCAAATGCAGAATAACCATACTTCCACTCGCCAACCAGCTGTCCATTCACATACACGGACGAATCCATGTACACCCCGTCAAAGCACAAATTATACTGCTGCTCATCCTTCGTATACTGGAACGTCTTGCGATACCAGCCAATACTGTCCTCATATAAATCCAGCGTATTGTAAATCAGCCAATCATGAGGAAGCTCAACCGCCTCAAAAGCAAGATCAGCAAAATCTGTAAGCATACCAAGATCAGTAGGTTCAGTAAGTTCAATAGCATCAGTAGGTTCGGTAGCATTTGTAGGATCGATGGCACCAGTTGGATCAGTAGCCCTAGTAAGTTCGATAGCATTAGTAGGATCGGTAGCCCCAATATGTTCAGTAGCACTAGTTAGATCGGTAGCATTAGTAAGTTTAGCGAGGTCAGTAAGGTCACTAGAGTTCGTAGGGTTAGTAGAGTACGCCAGTTCAGTAAATTCAATGCGGTCAGTTGGCCACGTAACACCCAAATCACTTTTTGCAAACTGCCAGCCATCATTAAATAGTACTCTCATGTTCATCTGCTCTGTTCACTCTCTTCTGGTTGAATAATAGTTACATGATTCAAATCGTCAGTACACTAAAATTAACATGTATATCCCAAAAACGAAAACCTTTTCGATAAAATGTATAGTTGTATTCAACAATATACCGATTATACCATCTGTCTCTGTTCTGTAACGTAAATTCGTGTATTTATTCAGATTAAATAGTGAACGTTTTCATTTTCACCCAACATAAATCCTCTTACCTGGTAACCTGCGTCCCCACCATGACGCCAACAGCAAAAAGGCAACCCAAACACGGGTCACCACCTGCTGTACTCCCACACTTCTACTGCTTACAATGCGAAATCTGTGCCTTCTTATATCTATAATACTAACAAATCTACAACCGCAACCGCCTGAAACACGCTGGCCACTTTTCTAACGAATCCTAGAAACGCTATTCAGGTCATATCCCCCGCTTTTATTTTCTAACGCTCCCAGGAAACCTTATTCGGAGAAAAACATGCGAAAATCGGCACCAAACCCTTGTTCTCAGCAAAATAAGGTTTGTGGGAATCGTTACAATTTCAACACGCCCCAAATCGCTCAAATAAGCTCATCTGGAATCGTTAAAACATACTGAGTATGGTCGAAGGACGTTCCAACCTGCAGACTTGAGTAAGCACAGATCATAAATACAACTTCTAAGATCAAATGATGAAATCAAGCTATAAAACCTTGTTCCAGCCATCTCTTATTAATTCTAATCTAACCCTAAAAGTATATGCAGAACTAACTATGCACCTCTCGACCCAATCCCAATCAACATTTCCGTTGTATTTTTAAGTTAAGAACGGGTCTGACCGTGTCCGATCTTGAAGGGGGGTGAACCACTTTGAAGCTAAATCATAACTGTTATTCGTTTGTTCAAGTCTACAATGGCCAATAAATCTTCTTAAGTGGCATTAATGACTGAGCTTCCGAATCAAACTTATCATAATGCTGATTGATTAGTTCAACCAGCAGATCAGCATCCACTAATGATATCGGGATGTTGGAACGTTCTGCTTCATAGTGGGCCTCGCGAGTAAATCCACCGGTTGAGACATAAATCCCTTGATCTCCTGGTCTCAATCCACCGATAAAACTTCTAATCTCGTTTGAACCCATCGAGTTCTTTCGGTGTTTAACTTCAACCATAATTCTTGGTTGTTGCAAACCCAACCCATCCGGTGAGGCCACAATGTCTCTTCCACGGTCGGGACCTTTGACAGATATTCTCGTTTTGTACCCCATGCCTCTTAATACGCCAGCAACCAAACTTTGCATTTCTTCCCAATCCAGATGATTGAATTTATCCTTAATGAACTCATGTGCTCTCTCAATGACATCTTCCTTGATTGTATTTAACTCGGCTTGTTCTTCTTCAATTTCCTCTGGTTGTGGTTCTAAAGGTTTGTTATTCTTATGTTTTAGAAAATGTACAAGCTCCTTCACTGTTTCTTGTTGTAAAGCAAATAACGTCATTATCGATCCTAAGGAGTTACGTGTATTAGCTGTAAGAACATCACGACCAACGGAACCATTCCATGTTACTTTTCTATAATGTGTCTTATCAGAAATATGCCCTTCACCGTACTGATACTCTGATACAATATCTCCAATTAAATACTCTCTGGCCTGCGGATTATATGTAACAACTAAATCTCCTATTTTCATCTCATGTGCGAATCGAAACAGCTGTCCTGCAGTAATATTTATTTTGCCATCCTTGTAATCGGCATACTCAGTACGCAGCTTTCTTTTCACATCATTAATTTGTTTGACCTGTTCTAGTGAGCCTACCTCGTTCCACCCTATAGCGATCGCTTGACCCAATTTGAACTCATCAAACAAATACGCATTCTCACCAGCACGAATAAACCAATTATTTCTGCTCATATGATCCCCCATTTTCGTTCTCTATGCTTGGCTACAAATTTCGGCAAAGAAATGCTGTTCACCTGCATAGACATCAAAAAAAGTAGCCCCGCTATAAAATTTCTCTTCCAAGAAGAGATATCCTATAGAGAGCCACCATCAACATCCTATTTAACTGCAACATGACAACGGGGAACCAGCCTTACGTCGCTCCTCTGAACTATCTATTCCAATCATACATTACATCAGAGATAAATCCCTGCTAAATCCACCCTGTCATCTCATCCCATCTCTTCTTTACTTATCCTTCCTCTATCCCTTGTAAAAGGGGTTCCACCCCTGGCCTTTGCCCGACGGCATTGCGCCTGGCACCCCATCCGCCTCAAGCAGCGGACGGACAACTAACTTCACAGGCCACGTCTCGCTCTCGAAAATAACGCGAGCAAGCGCGGCACGATCCGCTTCGGGAAGCTGCACAGCGTGCAGCGCTTCCCGCCAGGCCTGCTCCGTGATATCCCAGAACTCCGTTTCCGGGATGTTATACACTTCGCTCAAAGCCTCCATGATCGCAGCCAGATTCACCTGCGTCCCGAGAGACTGCACATAGAAGATCAGCTTCTCGATCGTTTCATTGTACAGGCTGTTGGAATATCCAGGGCGAATATGATATGCCGGATCGGCTATCCCATGCTTGTCCAGATACGGCTGATGCAGACGCACAGAGTCATGATCCCGGAACAGCAGCCCCTTCACCTGGTTATTCCGCAGCACGAGACAGCAATTTTGACCATGAATCTCCGGCACAACGCCCACCTTGAACAGCCGCATGACGATATCATAGAACGTGGTCGCTATATCGGAATAGAAGTCCAGCACACACTCCGTGCTCAGCTCTCTGCCCACAATTTCGCTCAGCAGATGGTGCCCGTCCAGATTCACGCCGAGTGCAGCCATGGGAACAATATGGTAGGCATCGTCCAGAAGCTCAGCGGGATAAACACGAATCTGTGCCGCCAAATGCCGCGGATGATCATCGAAGAGCCCCATCGAATCCGGCATGTATCCCCACCAGTTCTGCTCCTCACACATGTATACCTTGTCTCTCAATGTCTCGTCACAGGCCACCGCCTGTCTCAGCATTCGTTCCCCGGCGAGCCCGTTCAGCAGCTTAACCACCGGAAGATAACGCGCTGCACCCAGCGACAGAACACTAACCGGCAGCTTGAGCATAAGCGCAGACTCTGCAGTTTGAGCCATAGAGCGCAGAGATGAGGTAGCCAATACGTCGCCAATCTGTGTATCCAGCACAACAATCGTGCCCTCTACGATCTCTTTGGTGAAGCGAGGCAAAATAACATGCTCCAGCTGCCACGGATGGACTGGCATTGGCAAATACGCTTCCATGCTCAGACCTCTGCGAAGGTATTCCGACTGCATCTCTTCCCGCTGGGAATCATACAGTACATCCAGAATGGACATGCCGCCTTCACATCCCTGCTGCACCGCATCCCGCTTGATTGCTACCCAGCGCAGCCGGATCGCCTTCCCGAACTCGGCTGCATACGCGGTAACATCTTCAGCACTGAATCCGACCTTTGCTTTGGAGGAGGGATGGAACGGTCGGTCCCGCAGCGCAGCAATCCGCTCTCCCTTTACATACCACTCATACGCAGACTTCGGAGTACATTCAGCCAACGACTGCACCTGATCCCAGCCCAGTGCATACTGCTCCACAGCCAAATTCACGCTTGCCAGAAAATCAGCCACACCCGGCTGTGCATAAGCCTCAGGGGACAATGCCCGCTGCAGCACCGCTCGGGCCACTTCGACAGGCGTGGAAATCTCACTCCAGCTACCATCCGCCTTCATGGCAAAAACAGGTGAACCCGGAACCCACTGAATAGCCTGCCTTACTCCTTTTTCCACCAGGCATAGTACACCCTCCGTATGCAAACCCAAAAAGAAATCTACCGTAGCAGTAGACTTATCCTCACTGGAACTTTTCTCATTCTTGTTCTGCTCATCGACCATGTGATGGTGTGTATGATGCTTCTCCGTGCTCTTTTCTGCTTGAGCTTCATACCCCTTGTATAGATTTCGAAGCTGGGCAGGGGCAGGGGCAAGCTCTACAAAAGATTGACCTTCAAGTGGAAGCAGCTGCTCCGCCAGCAGGCAATTCATAAGATCAGACAATACCCGCAGCTCAGCAGCTTGCCGACTGGAACACTGAATTAGCGTTGACATGTTCATCCTCCTCCGTCAAATAGTAGAACAGCGGGTGCGGATGCCCCAGGAAATCGTGATGGGAGATCGTCCAGGAGTACGCACCGGATTTAACAAAAACGACAATATCGCCTACCCGCAACCTGTGCACTTCTGCGTCTGAATGCAGACGATCCTTCGGTGTACACAACTCTCCTGCAATGTGGACTCGTTCTTCCTTTAATTCGGGTCTGCTGAACGCATGCTTCCATTGCTCTGTATATACAATCTGGAATGGATGATTGTGTCCCCATGACGCAGGCAGACGCTGATGATGTGTACCTCCCCGCACAATGGCAAACCACTGTCCATGCGAGCGCTTCATATCCGTGACCTCTGCTGCGTAATAACCGTGATCTGCAACCAACAGGCGACCTGATTCGAAGAACAGCTCTCCTCCGCGTTTAGCAAGGCGTTTTCTGGCCTCGCTCTGCTGCAGATGCTCCATAAATAAAGACCAGTCAAAGCCGGGACTGCCATCATACGTCACCCCGAAGCCACCACCTGCATTTACAACTTCAACCTGCAAGTGATACTGCTGCTGCCATTGTTCCACCTTTTGCAAATAAAGCTCGATCATCTCGGCATGCAGCTCTGCTTCCATGTTGTTAGACAAGGAATGAAAATGGAAGCCGCACAATCGAACCACACCCGTGCCTTCCACACGAAGCAGTTCGATGGCTTCCTCCAGATCCTCCTCATCCATACCGAATGGGCTCGGAGTGCCACCCATCACAATCTTCGTTTGCGGCAGTGCACTGCTTCGCAGGTTAATGCGCAGCAGCACACGAACCTCAGTCACTTCTTCCCTGCGACCTGCGACCTCCCATTTTTGCTCTGGCTGTTCCAACACCATCTTGTCGGCACAATGTTCTGACTCGTCTTCCGGCTCACCTTTCTGTTTACCTACTTGCGCACTTGCCTGCTCATCTACTTGTCCATCTGCCAGCTTAACCGCTAGCTCACCAGCTTCTCTCCCTGCTGGCCGCCATTGCTGCTGCACTTGCTCTTCTGGCTCGCGAACATCACTCTGCTCCGACTGCTGCCCATGTTCATCACGTGTTACGCTGCGCTCCTTGGCAATGGCAATAATACGCCGCAGCTCCAGCAGGCTCTCCACATGGATATAGCTCACGTCCTGCTCCAAGGCCTGGCGCAGCTCGCTTTCCTTCTTGCCCGGACCTCCGAACAGAATCGGAACCTCGCGGCTAACCGACCTCACCTTCAGCAGCTCGCCAATGGAAGCGACCTCAAAGCCCTTCACGCACGGAAGCAGTGCTTCAATAATCCGCGGATCGGGGTTTGCTTTGATCGCATAGAACAATTTTGTGTTCACAGGCATCTTCTCCCGCATGCTTCGCACCTGTGCACGTATTCCGGCCAGATCATAGATGTATGCGCAGACCGGGTCGTCCATGTTTGCCCGTTTTATTTCATGCAATGCTTGCTGTACCTTTGGTTTCATGTCAGTCCACCTGCATTTCTGTAGTCGTTCCGCTTCTGGGCATATGCCCGAAATGCTGTATTACGGTCATCCCCCAGCACATAGATGTGCACATCCCGTTCACGCCATACCTGCATGTCCTTGATTCCCCTTGTCACCGTGGCATAAGGTACGTCACACTGCTGTGCAGTATCATGGAGTGTACGCAGTGCATCCTGCACTTCAGGGTGATCTGTCTGCCATGGCACACCGAGCGACTGCGACAAGTCTGCCGCCCCTTCCAGCACAAAGCTCACCTGTGGATGAGACAAAATTTCCGGGCTTTGCCGCACACCCTTCACACTTTCAATCATGGGCACAATCATCACCTGTTCATTGGCTTCCGCAATGTAATCTGTAAGCGGGAATTTACCGAATACGCCCGGGCGTCCGCTGTTCAGACTGCGCATGCCTAACGGGTGATAATAGGCATGATGCACAGCCTCCTTCACTTGAGCGAGCGTTTCCACATGGGGAATGACGATGCCCTGTGCCCCGCAGTCCAGCACCTTCAGAATTTCGGTCCGCTCCACCTTCGGGATGCGTACCAAGGGTGTAAGCTCAGCCAGCTCGGCCGCCCGAATCAGTTCTTCTACGGATTCCATAGACGTTGTTGTATGCTCCAGATCAATAATGACAAAGTCATATTCAGCCTGACCGATCATCTCGATGATGATCGGATGCGGAATAGAGACGAACAGGCCAAATACCTCCTGCTTGCGAGCGATCTTCTGCTTGAGTGTATTCACTCTCATGAGCTTTCCGCCTTCTGTTCGAGCATATCCTTGGCCCGTTTGAGCGGGTTGCTTGCTTTGCGGAAATACAGCTCACCATCTCCATACAAACGGCGTTTGGTCATCTCTTCAATCAGAGCATCCGCTGCAAAAAGGTCAAACATGTTATACCTCTCCGCATACTCGGGATGCTGCCGCTGATAATCGAGAATGACACCCGCACACAGCTGCCAGAAGCTTTCTTCGGACAGGTCAAACGGCTCCAGTGACAGAGCGATATCCGTCATACAGATAAAAAAGAATGCATCATACGTATAGTCGCGCACCTCCGACACATCATCAGCATAGATGAACGAATACCGGTTGAACTTACGGTGTGTTTCCGGTTCGGGATGCAGCTTGGGCGCACGTTCCGGGTGCAATAGCTGATCCGGCACGTACCGGACGCCATCATGCAAATCCTTGATGATAATGCGTTTGGGCAATTCATTTTCAAGCACCAGAATGATGTTCTGGGCATGCGATTCAAGCGCAATCCCGTGCGCATACAGCAGATGAATAATCGGTAAAGTGAGTGTGCGAACCAGCGCCTCCCCCCACTCCTGCACACCATACCGCTGGATGGCCTCCTGTACAAAAGGAACTCCGTTCCGCTGCACCAGCATCAGGGCATTCAGCGGCCAGGCCGTCTCACCTGCGTTCAGGTGAACGGATACATTTTCACGCCAGATCGCACCGAGCGTGCCGTAAGCACGTCCATATTGAATGGCAGGCAGTTGTTCGTAGCGGAACGAAAGGCCCATGATTTCTTTTAAAATGGCAAACTGCTCCTGCTGCAACAGCTCATCCTCACGTACCAGTTGATCAAGCCAATCGCTGATTAAAGGGGCATTTTGCGTAGTATGCTGGGCAAGAATGCGAGTGCTCGACGTGTTCGTTATGCTCAGAGCCAGCTTGATATAAGGTGCCTTGGCATTCATCCGGCTGGAAAGGGAACGAATGGACTGCTGCGCACGATAGAAACAGGAAGCTGCCCCCAGATACACCATGTCTCCATCCATCAGCTGCCGGGCAAATATGGACTCAAGCGCATGCTCCCATTGCCAGGGATGAACCGGGATCAAGATATAGGAACTGATATCGTGCGAACCTGTTTTGGCCAAAAGAGTCTGACGGAACTGCTGCCTGTCCTCCCCGGCCAGGTGCTGCTCCAGCAGAGCCTCACACGTGTAACCGCCGGATACAGCCGTTTGGGCGAGTTCCTTTCTCACCGCGATCCAGTCGAGCGCAACGTCTGCATTAAACTCAGGGCCGTAGGCCAGATTGTCCTGTAGCGAGAAGCCCAGCCGTGACTTGTAGCTTGGATGATACAGATGACCGTCGGTCATGTGACTTTCCAGTGCATCATAGTGACGATCCTCGGCTGGAATACTCAGGGGCAGTGCCGCACGACACTGACTATCCTTAGCCAGCGTTTCCTGCAACTCATGAATAAAAGCCGATACATGTGCACCCTTCAGGTGGTTCAGCACCAGCTCCTCCAGAAACCGGTCCAGATCGGTACAATGAACGCCTTCACGTTGAATGGAGCCCTTTTTCACCTTCACCCGGCCAAACGAAAACTTTTGCTCCGCTTCACAGGTGTACACCACAGCTTCGCCTGATGCCGCAGTTCCGCTGGTTCGCCACTCTTTGCCGTTTACCTGGCAATCCAGTATACCCTCAAACCACATCGCCTCCAGCGTCTGCCGCATGATTCGCTCCTGAACCTCCACGTATACGGGGACTGGACCGTCACTTGAGTGATTAAGCACGTAATCCTCAATTGTACCCGCCGTTTCGCCTGCTCCTGTTGTGCCTGTTGTTGTGCCTGTTAATGTTTCTGTTGTCTCAGTTCCGATATCCATGAATCTCACGCGCTTCACTCCCTAAACATTTCATGACGTTACGTACCCGCACATAAGCCGGGGTCTGACTAATGCCCGTGAGACAGCTGACCAGATTTTGCTTCGCCAGAAAAGCGTCTGCGGTCAGCAGATGCCGTACATAGATATTGCCTGTTCGAGCCAGCTCTGCTTCCAGCGCATCACGCACCTGCATCCAGAAATGCTCTTCCGGCACTCCCATATCCCGGGCCAGAACATGAATTAATGAGCCGAGATGGTTGACGATAAAATAATACGAAGTCCGCGCCCACGCCTGTTCACGCGAATAAAATAACAGCTCATGATAAGGTCGTTCACTTACAGATTCCCGGTCAACACTCACTCCTTCCAGATCACGCACGATAAAAGCAACCGGCATGCCCTGCTTCAGCGTCACCAATGTGTTCTGTAAATGGGCTTCAAAATGAATGCCTTTCTCATCAGCCGCCCTCACCAGCGGTAGTAAAGAGCAGTTCAGATAACGCTCAAACCATTGCTCTACCAGGCTGCCAGCACGATCCTCAAGTATGGTGATCAGCCGGGATGGTGCCCCGGGAAACGGCGACTCCACCAGACTGGACAACACATACGTATTCGTAGGATCAAACTCAATCGGTCGATAAGCGATGGTGAACAGGCTTGTCAGTTGTTCATCCTCAAACCTGCATGTTGCCACACCTGTCTCATACGCGATGTGTGTCTGCGGTTCAGCAGCAAAACACCCCTGCTGCCACACATATCTGGACGCATCCAAAGTTCGCCGCATCTGCTCGGCATTATTCGTTCGAATCATATTGGTAATCTGCATATTCAGAGAAAGCTTGATGTTGCAGTTCCAGTCTGGCACGTATACCGTACGGACAGAGGACGTTGGATAAACAAGTGGTCCTGTCCTGCCGAGCAGCAGCAGCTTCTCTTCACGGATATAGGTCTGAACCTCATCCAGATGTGAGATGTGCTCATACTGCCATGGATGGACGGGCAGCAGCCTGTACATGCTCATTTTTTCATTGGACACAGGCAGGTCATAGCTTGCCAGCAAGGGTTGAAGATTTATTTTATCTGCGTGCTCCACCCATTCGTCTGTATACACATCCTGCCTTACGGCGATATAACAGAGCTGGAACGAGGTCTGAAGCTCCGGGCTGTACTGGTGCACATCCTGTGTGGTGAAACCGCTTGAGTTTTTGGGAAAAGGGTGAAATGGATGCCCGTACAGCAAAGACTGCTCGGACGTGATGTAATTATGGAAGTCGCCGCCAGCCCCCTGCTCCATATACAAGGTCAGATTGGATACACTGTTCTCCACCTTATGAACAAAATCGTTGATCCGATCCTTAACGTGTTCTGTTTGATCGACAACCTCAGCGGAAATCCAGCGTACCAGATCACGATAATGGACCGTTTTGCCGTCACTGTTCATGGTGACGTACTCATGCTCCCCCATAGCCGAATAGTAGGATAGCTTTCCTGTCACCTTTACGCCGCTGCATGGAAAAGAGATCGAAAAAGTCAGCGTATCCGGGCTGACCTGTATCTGCTCTGTTCTCTCCGGCCCAAGCTCACGGACATAACAGTTCAGCAGCAGTTTGCATGTATGTTCATCGGCCTGCTGCGCCGCCCTGGACTTGCGTTTGATTTCCATTTTGAACAAGGATGCCTACCTTCTTTCGGGTTATAAGTAATACAAGAGGCAGCGTCAGCAGGATGGCGCACCCCAGACCGATGCAGATTTCCTGAAGAGCACCCCATTTAGCCAAATCCACAGCTCTGCCATTCCCGGCCAGCGACTGCCAGCGCATATCGTAATACAGCGTCATACCCATGACTGCAAAGGATGAAGCCAGTCGTTCAATCGTCGTGCTTAACACCGATCCTTCATGCATGTCTTCCTCCGGCAAAGCCTGTAGTCCAAGTGAAGTGATGCTCATGCCTGACAGTCCTACACCGATCCCGCGACATGCCATCAGCACACCGATGATCCAGATTGGCGGTCCCATGGGCAGAAAAGCAAACGTCAGGATAGACAACGATACGAGCAGCGTTCCCCACGCGATAAATCGCAACGAACGGCCACGATCCAGCAGATTACCGCCAATCCACATGAACAGACTGGTGCAGATGGACAGTGGAATGAACAATGCCCCGGAAAGTGCAGGGGATAATTGAAATACCTCCTGCAGAAGCAGCGGCACCGCAAAAATAACCCCAAACATCACACAATCCTGAATCGTGGAGATGACAACCGTGAGCGGGTATATTCCTTGTCTTCGCAGCAGCTTGTAACGAATCAGCGGTTCCTCACGTCGATTCTCTACCTGGATAAAACGAATCAGCAGGAGCAAGCCAAGTGCAATTACGGACCACGGTATCCAGGGGGATATCCCGGGACTGGCATATACCTGAACACCCAGACTGAATGCACCAATCGCCATAACCAGCCGCAGCATGCTGGAAGCATGCCACTTTTTTCTGCGAGCCGGGATATAGGATTGAATGACTCGCGCACATCCGATGAACGAAAAAAAGGCAAGAGGCACGTTAAGCCAAAACAGCATTTCAAGCCGTCCATACTGAATGATGACACCACCCAAGGTTGGTCCGGCTGCCGGAGCAAGCATAAGCAGCAGCCCCCACGCGCCCGTTATGCGTCCCCGCACTTCCGGTCCATATACGTCAAACAGCAGCACAAGGGATAGCGGAATCATCAGGCCGGCAGCAGCACCATGCATGAACCGAACCACCAGCAGCACCTCGATTGAAGTATGAAACAGCGCCCCCAGCACGGAGAAGCCTCCATAGATGGCAATCCCCAGCATGTACGTCCGCTTGCGTCCCAGCCGATCTACGATCAGGGAGGCCAGCGGCATCGTTAATGTCATGGCGAGCATGTACAGCGCAATAATCCAGCCACCTACGGTGGTGGAGATGTGATGATGCTCGATAAAATAAGGCAGCAGCAGGTTAAATGCACTGTTGGTAAGCACCAGGGTAAAGGCTCCAAGCAGAATAGCCAGTAATACCGTATGCCGCCGAAGCAATGATTTTTTCAGCATGTTCAGTGCACCGTGGATGTGATAGCGACGGCTTCGGCTACCGATTGTTCAAAAATCGCCAGCACCTCGTCCGCTTCCTTCTCAGTAATATTCAGCGGTGGCAGGAAACGCACAACTGCCGAATGACGTCCGCCAAGCTCCACAATAAGTCCGTTACGGAAGCACTGCTGCTGAATGACAGAGGCCAGCTCCCCATATTGCAGGTAATGTCCAAGACGATCTTTACCGCCCTGCGGATTAACTATCTCTACACCGATCATCAATCCCCGGCCGCGAACATCACCAATCTCTGCAAAACGTGCCTTCAGCGCCTGCAGCCTTGTCATAAACTGCTCGCTGCGCAGCTTCACATTATGCAGCACATTATGCTCACGGATGTATCGCAGCGTAGCCAGCCCCGCTGCCATGCCGAGTTGATTGCCACGAAATGTACCTGTATGGGCCCCTGGCTTCCATTGATCCAGCTCTCCCTTATAGATCACAACAGACATCGGCAGGCTTCCCCCTACCGCTTTGGAGCAAATAATGACATCCGGTACAATACCTGCATGCTCAAACGAAAACATACGACCTGTTCGACCAATGCCCGTCTGTACCTCATCAATAATGAGCGGGATACGACGTTCTGCCGTGATCCGGCGCAGCTCTCTCAGCCATTCCAGATTTGCGGGAATCGCCCCACCCTCGCCCTGTACCGTCTCCACAATCACACCGCATGGCGCTGCAATCCCGCTCTCGCAATCATGAAGCAGGTTCTCGATGTACTGTGCGCTTAACCGGGCAGTCATGCCTTCACCTACACCAAAGGGGCAGCGATACTCATACGGAAATGGCAGGAAATGCACGTCTGGCAGCAGGCTTTGCAGCTGTTCTTTTTTGCTCAGATTACCGCTCATCGACATCGTTGCCTGAGTTGAACCATGATACCCGCCGCTAAACGCCAGAATGGACTTTCCGCCTGTCGCATGTTTCACCAGCTTGATCGCTGCTTCCACAGCATCTGCCCCGGTTGGACCGCAAAACTGGATTCTCGACGTATCCCGCATCTCCTCAGGCAGCATGGAAAACAGCTCCTGCATGAACGAAATTTTAAGCGGTGTAGCCAGATCCAGCGTATGTAACGGAATCTGCTGATCCAGCATTTCCCGAATGGCGTTTACAACCGTCTCATGGTTGTGCCCGAGCGCCAGCGTTCCCGCACCGGCCAGGCAATCATAGAACTCACGGCCTTCCGTGTCTGTAATCCGGATGCCTTGTGCCTTACGGATGACGAGCGGAAAATGCCGGGAATATGCTCGCGCATTTGACTCCTTCTCATGCAGCAGCTTCAGGTAATCGGTCTGTACCTCTACTGACATAACTGTTAAACGCCCCTTATCATCAATTCAGGCCATAGAACGCCTGTTCATTTGCTTTGTACTGGTTCTTTGCATATAAGTTGAACTAAAGATTTTACACATTCCTCTCCGATGACAGAATAACCTGGAGAGTAGCGGTTATCCCCAGATTTTTTTGAATTCCCTTCTCTAAAGGGAAAAATCCGGTGATAAGCGTATGCTTCCGATGTAGCTTTCTTGCAGAAAGCTTTCAGGCGACCGCTCCGCTTTTTCAGGTTTTTTCTGTCCTTTCCGTTATCGTGTAAATGAATCATTTAATTTATATAGCACTAAACGGGTTCTTTACTGATCTATTGGTCATTGAGAACATGATCCTGATACGAGCCGTTAGCGCAGCTTTCAGCTCCTGGGATATCTAAACGTTAATTACCGCTAACTATCGGCCGTTAACTGTAACATACATATTCCAGATATTGACGTACAACGTCCCTTGTTGTCCCACCATGCGGATAAACATGATGTGTCAGATCCGGCAAAGCGTTCACCTCCAAAATACCTCCTTGTGCGGATGTCAGAGGAACACGGATGTCCTTACAGCGCACATCTATGCCGGCAACATCGATCCGGAGTGCCCTTGCAGCCTGAACCATCATGCGGGCATTATCAGGATGGATATGCTCCGTACAATCACGGTAATATTCACTAATCTTCCCGGCTGCCGAATTCCGAAGATCATACAGTTCGATTTCTTTCCCCGCAGTGGGTACGTCATCAAGACTTAAACCTTGCTTGTGAAGAACGTTCAACAAACGTACGACTGCCAACTCATGATGCAGTTCAATCTCGGGAAAAGCTTCAACCCTCCCGATTTCCGTCTCCATCATTCGGCTGTCGTTCAGCATCTCGATAAGTTCCCTTACAGACGAGTTGCCATTGCCGGTAACATACACAGGTCGGTATTGGTTGACTGCCGCAACCTGTTCATTAATGATCAGCACCCGGTAATCCGTTCCAATGACATATTGCTGCAGCAGTATTCCGCTGCCGAACCCGGCGGCGAGTTGAATGGCCTGGTTCAGCTCAGCATCGGTACGCACATCCAGTGTGACCCCCTGACTGCTGCTGGCATCCAGTGGTTTGACCACGATGGAGCCATGCTTTCCCAGAAAAGCTTCCGCTTCTTGACCCATCGTTGTTACAACGATATGTGGAGGGACTGGCATCCCTTGCTCTTGCAGAAACAAATTACTCGCCTGTTTGTTCTTGGCAAGCAGTCCGGCGATCAGCGGCAGACGATGTGTTCTTGTTTTGTTAATGATGACCTGCTTGTGTTCCAGTGACAGCTTCAGGAAATCCTCGCATCCATCCACAAGCGGTTCACAACGAATGCCCATTTCTCTCGCTTTATGCAAAATCAGCCGATTCTGCAGGTTTTTCATGACTTTCGGAAATACGGAATCACTTGTGCTCATGAAGTTCATATCCGACCTTCCCATCGGTTGAATTTATTGATAATGATTATCAATATCATACAAAATCTATTTTATGGCAATTCTCAACAGATTGTCAATATAAAACTTTAAAGGTAAAAATAGTTCTTTTAAGAGAGGCCTCTCACACTGAGCTGTTTGTAGGGATCAAAAAAAGGCATAACAAAACGGGCGAGTTATAACTTGAATGTTCTTCTACTCGCCTGTTCTGTTATCGCCGTAATAACGAAGTTTTGTAACTGCGTGGGGGATATGTGAGTTGTAGTTCATGCAAAAAATATACAGAATCACAGGCCTGAAGCCTGCATGCCTTTTCAGAAAAATGCTGTGTTGGATTGAATGTTCGTTTGCACCTTGGACAACGTTAAACAAAATACGGATATACTCGTCGCAGCCGCTCTAACAGTTAATGATACATAAACCTGCCGCTCATCTAGCAAGCTGTGTATAATGACGCTGCTCTGCATTCAGCTTCCTTCCTCTTCCGTGCGGGATACAGGTCGGCGTACCGAATAACGGATCTACAGCGATGTCACATTCCATCTGAAAAACGTTGCGCACAAGCTCGCGAGTAATAATGTCCTCCGGTTTACCTTCCGCATAGATTGACTTGTTATGCACTGCCACAATATGGTGTGCATAGCGGCAGGCCAGATTCAGGTCGTGCAGCACCATCACGATGGTACGCCCTTCCTTCTCGTTCAACTCAAACAGCAGATCCAGAATATCAATCTGATGGGTCATATCCAGATACGTTGTAGGCTCGTCCAGTAAAAGTGTTTCTGTTCCCTGGGCAAGTGTCATGGCAATCCATGCACGCTGACGCTGACCACCTGACAGGGCATCTACCGGCCGATCAGCCAGAGCCGTCAGATGCGTGGATTCCAGAGCCAGCTCCACCATGCGCTCATCCTCACGCGACCACTGCTTCAGCCATGTCTGGTGTGGATATCGCCCCTGGCGAACCAACTGGCTCACCGTAAGCCCTTCTGGCGCCGTAGGCCCCTGCGGCAAAATAGACATTTGTCTTGAAATTTCTTTGGTCGGCAGCTTCGCGATCTCTTCGCCATCAAGCAGCACGGTACCCGCACTGGCTTTCAGCAATCTTGCCATTGTACGCAGCAGTGTAGACTTGCCGCAGCCATTGCTGCCGATCAGCACCGTGATTTCTCCCTTGGGAATGGTCAGGTTCAAATTCTCAATAACAGGCTCTGCTCCATAGGAGATGGTAAGCTCCTTGGCCTTCAGAATACTCACGGCTTCTCCTCCTTAATATTGATTTCGATTTTTGAACAGCAGATACAGGAAAAACGGTGCGCCAATTCCTGCGGTAAATACCCCGGCCGGAACATCAAGCGGCAGAAATGCCGTTCGTGCAATCAGATCAGCCGCACATACAAGTAACGCTCCGACAAAACCGGACACGAGCAGCAGGCTGCCAAACATGCGCCCAACCAGCTTTCTTGCGATATGCGGAGCAATCAGACCGACAAACCCGATTGTCCCGGCTACCGACACGGCAATTCCCGCAAGCAGCACACTGCATAACAGCAGCGCAGACCGATGCCACTGCACCTTGACGCCAAGCCCTGTAGCCAGATCGTCCCCAAATTCCTGTGCATTCAGGCTTCGGGCTAACCAGATGGCCAGCGGCACAACAATGACAACAACAGGCAGTATCGTCTTGATATCCGTCCAGGTGGCACCGTAGATGCTGCCCGTCAGCCAGATATAAGCCTGAGTGGCTGTATAGAACGGACTCAAAATAAGCATAAAGGTTGTGCCTGCCCCGGTTATGGCCGATACGCCGATGCCAATCAGCACAAGCCGGATCGGTGTAACTCCCTTTTTCCAGGCCAGCACATAAATGATGAAAGCCGTGACCAGCGCACCGATGACCGCGAATAGCGGCAGCAGCTTGATACTCAAAGCTCCGCCCAGCAATGATACGAATCCTACCGCAGCTACGGCAGCCCCGCCTGTTATACCGATCACATCAGGTGAAGCGAGCGGATTGCGAATAATGCCCTGTAACAGTGCACCCGACATGCCAAGTGCAGCACCTACAAGCAGCGATAACAATACACGCGGCAAACGCAGCGTAAGTATGACAAAATCATGCTCGCCTGCGTTCAGTCCCAGGATCGTTTGCAGCACATCCCACGGCGCAATAAAGTCACTGCCTAGACTTGTTCCGACAATGCCGGCAGCCAGAAACAGAATGACACACACGAAGATGACCAGCATGGATTTGCGTTCCACCTGCATGGACACGGTATCCTTTTTATTACGATACGTCAGCATCTTTTTCATATCTTCGTTACCCCCTTACGGGCAATGTATACGAAGAAAGGTCCGCCAATCAGAGCCGTCATTACACCGAGCGGCACCTCCTGCGGCACAATAACCAGCCTTGCCACCACATCGGCAGACATGAGCAGAATGGCTCCGCCTGCGAAGCAGTATGGCACAAGCCAGCGATAATCATTGCCAACCAGGGCACGCATGATATGGGGGACAACCAGCCCAACCAGTCCAATAGAACCTGCTACCGCAACAGATCCACCTGCAAGCAGGACAATCACAAAGCCCATCAGTACCTTAACCAGCAAAACATTCTGTCCCATGCCTTTGGCAATGTCATCCCCGGTCAAGAGCAGATTGATCGCCCGCCCCATAAAAAGAGACACTAGCGCGGCCGCAGCCATGTACGGCAGAACCGGATACAGCATTTCCAGTGTTCGGCCGCTTACGGAACCGGCAAGCCAGAACAGTACATCCTGCAATCCTGTGCCGTCCAGCACCAGAATCGCTTGGGTAAAGGAGGCAAACAAGGCTGAGATGGCCGTCCCCGCCAGGACAATTTTGATCGGTGTCAGTCCATCGCGTCCGAGGGAGCCAAGACCATACACAATAGCGGCGGAAATGGCTGCTCCTGCGAATCCAAACCACATCATCGTGGTCAGAGAGGACACGGACAACACAACAACGGCAATCACAATAAAGAAAATAGCACCTGAGTTAATTCCGAATACACTCGGAGATGCCAGTGGATTACGTGTCAGCGCCTGCATCAGTGCCCCGGCAGCTGCAAGGCTTGCACCTACAACAGCGGCAATGACAGTACGCGGTAAACGTTCGGTCATAAGCACCACCTGTTCAACTGAAGTTTCATCATAGGCATGCCAGACCTGCCAGAGCATATGAAGTGTAATATGGGTGCGACCCAGCATCATACTAGCAAACGCCGCAAGCAGCATGAGCAGAAATAATGCGATCAACCCGTATGTTTTGGCACTCGCTTTGGTAAAAAGGGGAAACATACACTCACTCTCTCATCTGTAAAATGAAAAAGGACCCGCCTGCCCATTCACTTCGCTTGCGAATGTTCTGGTGCATGGCAGGTCCTGCTGCTGTTATTACTTATTCAGGTTGAAAATCTTGTATAAATCATCCAGCATCATATTGGCTGACGTGTATCCGCCCGCCATATTCCAGGCAACCTCGTCCACCTGGTAGATCTGATTGTTTTTCACCGCATCTAGATTTTTCCATAACGGACTGCTCGTCCAATCTTTATAGTTTTTCTCAATCGCAGCGGTATCTGTGCCCGAGTTGAAATTAAATATCATATCTGCATTCATATCCGGGATGTTCTCTTTGGAAGCCAGCTGCACGCCCCAGGTATCCTGATCATGCCCTGCTGGTCTTGTGAAGCCGAGTTCCTTCAAAATTTTCCCCGCGTAGCCCATATAGAAAATGCGAACCTGATCCGCTCTGAAGTTGGTAATCGTTGCTTCGATCGGGAGGCGGTCGCCCATCTTCTCTTTGAAGTCAGCGACACGTGTTTCCCAGTCTGCGAGCAACTTGTCAGCCTCTTGCGTTTTATTCAGGGACTCCCCAACCAGCTTCAACGTTTCTTTCCAATCAAACAACGTTTCAGTCACTACGGTAGGTGCAATCTGAGACAGCTGATCGTATATCTCTTCATCTCTGATCTTCGTTGCAATAATCAGGTCCGGCTTCAGCTTGTTGATCTCCTCCAGATTCGGCTGGGATTCCTGACCGACTTGAGGTACACCGTCGAGGTCTTTACGCAGATATTCATACACCGGCTGCTGAACCCATGATTCAACGACACCTACCGGCTTCACGCCGAGAGCAACGACCACATCGTTTGCACCCTGGAACAGCGTTACGATCCGTTGCGGAGTGCCTTTAATTGTGGCTTCACCCATCGCATGTTTGATGACCCGGGTCTCATCTGCTGCCTTGGCAGAGGTATCTTTGTCTGTGCTGCCTTCGGTGCTGCTGCTTGTTGCAGAGCTTGCTGTATTGGTGCTGCCTGATCCTCCGGAGGCACAGCCAGCCAGCAGCGAAATCATAAGAATAAGCGCTGCATAAATATATAATTTTTTCTTGAATTGAAACATGGAACGTCTCTCCCCTTTTCTTCCTAAATGATATTGAATCTCATTATCATTTGTATTGTAATGGAGAACTTTCATTTAGACAAGCTTTAATTTGGTAAAACATTCATGATGTTATTTGGTCATTCCATCTTATAGAATGCCTCTATTAAAGGCATTTTGAATCAACCTATATAATATGAATCCATACTTTATATTTTCGTAAAACCATATATGTAAAATTTATCTTTATTATTTTTGTTCCAATATTCCCTCTTCTTTCGTTTCGTTTGTGAAAAATGAGATATTCATACTAACTTATGATTATGCATCCTATCTCTTTTTTTGCATGAGTAAAATGGAGTTATACAATGACTGGATAAGCTATATTTTCTAAATAATTACTGTATTTCAGCCTGCTTATATGTTAGATTATCCCTTGGTATAAAATCACATTTATAGAGACAGGGGACAGTTAACATGAAAAAGAATTGGGTTCTATCGATCCTGATGAGTATCGTCTTGTTAGGCGGGGTATTTGTTCCAGCCGGGCATTATGCTTCAGCAGCGGACAGCACAACAGTAACTTCAGATGAAGAAGTCAACGTAGATAATGATAGCCCGGAAGCACAGGAGCTAACGGCAGAAGAGCAGGATCTTCTGGATTATATTGATGCACTGGACGCTGCTGGTGTTTATGAAAAGAAAGCTTTGGACGCCATAGGCGGAAGTACATACATCACCTCTTCGAATCGTAAATCTTTCTTTCTGACATTAAACAATACAGCTATTCCAAATTACACGAAGTATGTTTCCATGCTGAAGCAGATCAAGCCGGAAAATGCGGAGCTGAAAAAAATTCATGATAAATTGATCAGAGGCAGCTACGCACAGCTGGAAGCCTATCAATTGTTCAAAAAGGCTGTTTCCAAAACAAAGGTGAACAGCACGTTCCTCAAACAGGGCAATGACAAGGTTGCTGTGGGTAAGAAGAGCATTGAGCAGTATCTTAAAGAAGTTCAGAAATACGCAGAAAAGCTGGGGTATGAGTTTTAATCCTGTCCTCTGTATAACGGTTAATTGATAAATAAGGAAAAAAAGTGTTTTCTTTTGCAAAAACAATTCGTATAATAGCGATATAATCCAAAGGCTATGCTGCCGAAAGGTACAACCTCGTGAACGTTAGAGGCTGTGCCTTTTTTGCGTTTCAAGTAGCATTTTTAGCCGCGTTTGTAGCCTGATTTGCTTTTATATCCATGTGCCAAGGAGTGATTTTCATGATGTTGGAAGCGATCTACCACCGTCCCAAACT
This sequence comes from Paenibacillus sp. TC-CSREp1, assembly GCF_050171015.1. Classification (NCBI taxonomy): domain Bacteria; kingdom Bacillati; phylum Bacillota; class Bacilli; order Caryophanales; family Paenibacillaceae; genus Paenibacillus; species Paenibacillus sp. TC-CSREp1. The sequence continues at coordinate 95,461 of NZ_JBNOKM010000019.1, forward strand.
GAACTGGTCTTATGCGTACAACCGTAACACCATGCATCTTCGCTTACGATCCAAACGAGGGGATCTGGATGCCGTTATTGCGATTACAGGTGACAAATATGCCTGGGACCGGACCATAACGCACATTCCTATGCGGATTTTTGCCCGTGACGAGATGTTTGACTACTGGGAGGCCGAGACATCTCCGCCGTATCGCAGACTGCGTTATGCCTTTCAGCTTATCCAAGGGGAAGAATCTGTGTGGATGACAGAACGAGGATTTGAGCAGGCACTGCCAGAGCATCCGCTGGAAATGTTTGATTTTCCATTCATGAATCCGGTTGATATTTTTGAGCCACCTGCATGGGTTAAGGATGCTGTTTTTTATCAGATTTTCCCCGAACGTTTTGCGAATGGCGATCCTGCTTTGACTCCAGCTGGTGCAGAAGCATGGGGCGGTGAGCCTACACCGGTCAATTTCTTTGGTGGAGACCTGCAGGGGGTGATGGATCATCTCGACCACCTGAGTCAACTGGGGATTACGGCGATCTATTTCTGCCCGCTGTTTGAAGCTACAACCAACCACAAATACAATACTGCTGATTACCTGAAGGTCGATCCTCAGTTCGGTACGAATGAGCAGCTGAGAATGCTTGTGGATGCCTGCCATGCTCGTGGTATACGGGTTGTGCTGGATGCCGTGTTTAATCATTCGGGAAGAGAGTTTCCTCCTTTTGTCGATGTCATGAAAAATGGTCCTGCTTCCCCTTATGCGGATTGGTTTTACATCAAGGATTGGCCGCCACGTGTAGAGGATGGCATTCCGACATACGACACTTTTGCATTCGAGCCGCTTATGCCAAAGCTCAACACAGAGAACCCCGACGTCAAAGCCTATCTGCTGGAGGTAGCACGCTTCTGGATCGAAGAGATGGATATCGATGGATGGCGGCTGGATGTGGCCAATGAGGTGGATCACCAGTTCTGGCGCGAATTCAGGCAGACGGTCAAAGCGATCAAACCTGACGCCTATCTGCTTGGCGAAATCTGGCATGATTCTTTGATGTGGCTGCAAGGAGATCAATTCGATGCAGTCATGAACTACCCTTTTACCAACTCTGTACTGGATTACACCGTGCATGGCAAGCTGGATGGGCTTGGATTCGCGAACGAAATTGGCAAACTGCTCGCCTCGTATTCAAAGTCTGTTACGGAAGCAGCCTTTAACCTGCTCGGCAGTCACGATACACCACGTCTGTTGACTTTGTGTGATGGGGATGTGCGGAAGATGAAATTGGCCGTAATGTTGCTTTTCTCTTATCCGGGTGCACCTTGCGTATATTATGGGGATGAGGTTGGACTGGACGGTGGATACGATCCGGGCTGCCGCAAATGTATGGAGTGGGATGCAAGCAAGCAGAACCGCGAACTACTCGAATTTTTCACACGTACCATTGAGCTGCGCAAACAGCATCCCGCCTTACCTAGCGCAGAACTCAACATAGTTTATGCCGAAGCAGGCGACCCTTGTCTCGCTATGGAGCGTGTAGATTCGGAGACGGGGGAACATGTGCTGCTGGTGCTCAATGCCAGTGATGAGCCTCGTAAGCTGGAGCTGGCGTTCGGAAATCATAACGTCTGGCGTGATCTGCACACCTCTTCTACGGTAGAAGCCAGACAGAACAAGTTAACCCTGGATCTCGCAGCATACGGCTTCTCTTTATTGCAGCTTGAAGCGAAACAGCCAGCGGAGACCTGATTGTTAGCCTGAAGCGGTCTTGATGCTTGCCATTTACATCGCTTCTATCTCTCCAAACAAGCACAGCACTCCAGCAGCTAATCGTCCTCCATCGTTTGCAACGCTGATCGAAGGGCGCTGCTCGAAGGGCTAAACGTGATTCACGTTCAGCCCTTCCTTTAAAAACAAGTAAATCATGCCGTGGCACCTCCCTCTCCCCCGCTTCCCAAACTCTAACGATTCCAGATAACCTTATTCGTCCAAATTTAGCGTTGCTGGAATTCTAACGAATCTGAGCAACCTTATTTCCCTGAAAAGCCTCTATGATAGCGTTTTCCCCAGCATAATCAGCCAAATAACGTTTCTGGGGATCGTTAGAATTTTAGAAGCCTTCATTTGCCCCAAATAAGGCTTCTGGGAACACTAGTCATGCGTTAAACCTGACATGAATAATCAGCAAAAAAAAGTGAATTTAGACTTTCAAACCATAAAAAAATCCCCTAATGTAAAAGTGTGGCACATGTTATCCACGACTCTCACAAAAGGAGATCACCCATG